>CAXVWQ010000358.1:0-4670 GCA_964263755.1 Roseomonas sp.
GGCGCCCCCCGCGCCCCCCGGGGCGACGGTCCCGGACCTCATGGCCCTGCGGGCGGAATTCGACGGGCTGGACGACGCCCTGCACGACCTCCTCATGCGTCGCTCCGCCCTCTCCGCCGCGCTCGGCGCCGGGCGGGCGAAGGCGGGGCCGCCCTTCCGGCCGGGGCGGGAGGCGATGATCCTCCGCCGCCTCCTCGCCCGCCACGCCGGACCGATGGCGCCGGGGCTGGTGGTGCGGGTGTGGCGGGAGGTGATCTCCGCCTCGCTGCGCCAGCAATCCGCCTTGCCGGTCGCGGCGCTAGCGGGGACCGAACACCTGGCCCGCGGCCATTTCGGGCTGGACGCGCCGCTGCGGGTCCACGCGACGCCCGCCCGCACCCTCGCGGCGCTGTCCGGGGGGGAGGCGACGGTGGCGGTCCTGCCGGCCCCTGCCGACGGAGAGGCGCCGGATGCCGGCTGGTGGCTCCGCCTCGACGCCCCGCGCCTCGGGGTGGTGGCGGCGCTGCCGATCCTGGCGGCGGGGGGCACCGCGCCCGCCGCGATGGTCCTGGCCGCCTTCGCGCCGGACCCGACGCCGCGGGACGCCGGCCTGATCCGCCTGGAACGCCCCCCCGGCACGTCGCGGGACGCCGTCGGCTCCGCCCTGTCGGCGGCGGGCTTCGCGGCCTCCCGCCTCATCCTCTCGGCGGGCGGGGGAAGCGTGCTGGCGGAGGTCGCGGGGCTGGTGCCGCCGGACGATTCCCGCCTCGCGGCGCTCTCGGCCCACCGTCCCGTCCCCCTCGGCGGCTACGCGCTGCCCATCGTCGCGCCCGGAGCCGCCGCATGACCGTCATGCCTCGCCCCTCGATCCTCTCGGTCGAGCCCTACGTCGGTGGCGAGTCGAAGGTCCCGGGCGTCAACCGCATCATCAAGCTCTCGTCCAACGAGGGCGCCTTCGGGCCGCCGCCCGGCGCGATCGCGGCGATCTCCGCCATGGCGGGGGAGGCGCACCGCTATCCCGACGGCGGCGCGACGGCGCTGCGGGAGGCGATCGGCCGCGCCCACGCGCTGGACCCCGCGCGGATCGTCACGGGCAACGGCTCCGACGAACTCCTGGCATTGCTCATCCTCGCCTATGGCGGGGAGGGCACCGAACTGATCATGAGTGCCCATGGCTTCCTCATGTACGACCTCACCGGGCGTTGGGCCGGATGCCGGGTCATCAAGGTGCCGGAGCGCGGCTTGCGGGCGGACGTGGACGGCATCCTCGCGGCCGTGGGGCCGCGCACGAGGATCGTCTGCCTCGCCAACCCGAACAACCCCACGGGGGCGCTGCTGCCGCAGGCGGAGGTGGACCGCCTGCGCGCGGGGCTGCGGGAGGACGTGCTGCTCGTGCTCGATTCCGCCTACGCCGAATACGTGGACGACGCCGACTACGACCCCGGCGCGCGGCTGGTGGATCGCGGCGCCAACACGGTGATGACCCGCACCTTCTCCAAGATCTACGGCCTCGGCGGGATGCGGCTGGGCTGGGCCTACGCGCCGGCGGGGGTGATCGACGTGATGAACCGCGTGCGCGGGCCGTTCAACGTGAACGCCGCGGCGATGGCGGCGGGGATCGCCGCGCTGTCCGAGCCCGGCTGGATCGCGCGGAGCGTCGCGCACAACGCGGAGTGGCGGGCGCGGGTGTCGGACGGGCTGCGCGCCCTCGGCATTCACCCGCACCCGAGCCACGGGAACTTCGTGCTGGCGGATTTCGGGGCCGCGGCGGCCGCGCGGGACACCGACGCGCACCTGCGGTCACGCGGGCTGATCGTGCGGGCGATGGGGGCCTACGGGCTGCACTCCTGCCTCCGCATCACCATCGGCACGGCGGAGGAATGCGGCGCGGTGCTGGAGGCGCTGTCGGACCGGCCGACGGCGCATGGATGACGGGGCGCGCGTGACCACGGCCGACGCGCCGGTCCCTCCCCTCGCCGAGGGGCCGCTGTTCCGGCGGCTCTGCGTCGTCGGGCCCGGCCTCATCGGCTCCTCCATCCTCCGTCTCGCGCGGGAGCGGGGCGACATCGCCGCCCACCTCGTCGCCACCGCGCGGTCGCGCGCGACGCTGGACCGGGTGACGGAACTCGGCCTCGCCGACACCGTGGCGGACGATCCCGCCGAGGCGGTGGCGGGGTGCGACGGGGTGATCCTCTGCGTGCCCGTCGGCGCCTATGCGGGCGTCATGGCCCGGATCGCGCCCCACCTCGCGCCGGGTTGCGTGCTGACGGATGCGGGCTCCACGAAGGGCAGCGTCGTGCGCGACCTGACGCCGTTGCTGCCCCCGGGCGTCCACCTCGTCCCCGCGCACCCGATGGCGGGGACGGAGCATTCCGGGCCGGATGCGGGCTTCGCCACCCTGTTCCGCGGCCGCTGGGCGATCCTCACGCCGCTTCCCGGCACCGACCCGGCCGCCGTCGCGAAGGTGCGCGAACTCTGGACGCGCGCCGGCTCGAACATCGAGACGATGGACCCCGCGACGCACGACAAGGTCGTCGCCATCGTCTCCCACCTGCCGCACATGATCGCCTTCTCCATCGTCGGGACGGCGGACGACCTCGCGCAGGAGACGCGGGAGGCGGTGCTGCGCTTCGCCGCCTCCGGCTTCCGCGACTTCACGCGGATCGCGGCGAGCGACGTGGACATGTGGCGCGACATCTTCCTCAACAACCGCGAGGCCTTGCTGGAGATGCTGGCGCGCTTCACGGAGGACGTGCAGGCGATGGGCCGCGCCGTGCGCTGGGGCGAGGCGGGGTTCATCGAGGACCGAATCCGGCGCGGGCGGAAGATCCGGCGGAGCCTCATCGAGGTGGGGCAGGCGTAGGGGCTCAGTCCTCGTCGGCCCCGGGATGCCAACCAGGATTCAGGACCTCGGCGTCCAGGTCGTAGCGCGGCTCCTCCCCGGACAGGTCGGCGTGCGCCGCCCGACGCATCGCCCGGTCCTCCAGGCGATCGAGATAGAGGTCAACCGCCTTGGGCCACTCGCCGCGGTAGATGTCCTCACGCTGCGACCACAGCGTCGGCTCGTCGTCGCGGTTCATGCGGTCCGCGATGTCCTGACGGAATGTCCGCACCTCGGCCCGCCAATGCGCCCGGCTGTCCGGGCGGTCGAGGAACTCGAGCTTCAGCAGGTGCTCGACGAGCCCGCGCATCAGCCCCTTGACCTGTGCGCGGCGCTCCTTCCCCAGGCCCTCGATCTCCTCGGCGATGTGCTCGATGTCCAGCGCGTTCGGGCGCAGCCCGACGGGCCAGGCGCGCAGGGTCCGCGCCTGGTCCTCCGTCCAGGCGTACCAGTCGGCCTCGTAGAGGCGGGCGGGGTCGGTCATCGGGCCATGCCGGCAGGGCCGGATGCGGCCCTCACGTCGGGCGCTCCCCGCCCCGCACGGGGTACCAGTCGGGGTCGAGCACCTGGGCGTCGAGGTCGTAGCGCGGGGTTTCCGTGCCGGGCGGGACGTCCAGACCGTCCGCCTCCAGGTCGTTCGCGAACAGACGCGCGCCGTCCGGCCATACGTCGGCGTAGATCGCGGCGCGGCGGGACCACAGGGTCGGCGCCCGGCTCCGGCGCAGCCGGCGCGACAGGCCGATGCGAAGGGCCCCGACCTCCTTCCGCCAGTGGGCGAGCGGCCGCTCGTCGGGGTGCAGTTCCATCTTCAGCAGGTGTTCGATCAGGCGGGTCAGCAGCCCTTCGATCGCCGCGATCTCGGCGGTGCCCAGGTCTTCGATCTCCTCGGCGATGTGCTCCAGGTCCAGCTCGTTCGGGCGCTGGCCGGGCGGCCATGCGCGCAGCAGCGCGGCCTGCCGCTGCGTCCAGGCATACCAGTCCTCCTCATACAGGCGGGCGGGGTCGGTCATGGCGGGAGTATAGGCGCCGGCGCCGGCCGTTGCATCACCGCGCCAGCCCGATCTCCCGCAGGTAGGTCGCGGCGTCGTCGTGCTCCGCCTGCAACCGCGCCCCGCAGGCGGCGGCGCCCAGCGACGGGGCGACCTGCCCCGTGTTCTCGATCATCTGCCGGTAGGGTGCGGAGTTGGTGGCCGCGAGGCACGCCGCCTCCAGCCGCCGCAGCAGCGCGGGCGGGGTGCCGCGCGGGGCCATGACGCCGCCGAAGCCGCGCCAGCTCACGGGATGGCCACCCTCGGCCAGCGTCGGCACGCCGGGGAGAGAGGGCTGGCGCTGATCCGCCGCCACCGCCAGCACGCGCAGGTCCGTGCCGCGCACCGTCGCGCCCGTGGTCATGGAGCCCGTGGTCATGGAGAAGGACAGCGTCCCGTTCCCCGTGTCGATCACCTGCTGCGGGGAGGAGCGGTAGGGCACGTGCGACATCCGCACCCCCTCCCGCCGCATGAGGTCCGAGACGATGAGGTGCCCGACCGTGCCGACGCCGACGTCGCCCCAGGTGACGGTGTCCGGGCGGGCGCGCGCGGCCTCGATCACGTCGCGCATCGTGCGGAAAGGGGAGTTGGCCGCGGTGACGGCGACGAAGATGTCCTCGAAGCTCCGGCACACGGGTTCCAGCGCGCCGTAGGCGTAGGGCAGGCCCTCGACGAGGAACGGGCGGGTCGTGACCATGCCGGAGGGGCCGTAGAACGGCGTCGCGCCGTCCGGGCGGGCCGTCGCCACCGCCGCGGCGCCGACGGAGCCGCCGCCGCCGTCG
>CAXVWQ010000359.1:0-5264 GCA_964263755.1 Roseomonas sp.
GGCGCGATCCCAGGCGGTGGCGCTGATCAGCGGGGTCCGGGCGGTGCGCGCCCTCCCCTCCCTCCTCCGCCCGCCGCCGGGCGTCCCCGTGGCGGTGCGCGGGGCCCTCGCGGCGTTCGGCGGCGACATCCGGGAGGCGGCGCGGCCGGGCGACGTGATCGTGACGCTCGGCTCGCCCTGGTCCCACCCGGACTACGCCGGGTTCGTCGGCGGCATCGCCAGGGCCCTCGGCCTGCGGACCGCCCTGCTGGTGTACGACCTGATCCCGCTGGTGCGCCCGGAATGGTTCGACCAGGGACTCGTCCGGGTGTTCCGGGAGTCCTTCGAGGCCCTCGCACCGGTGGCCGACATCATCCTCGCCATCTCCCACGCCACGGCGCGCGACGTGGAGGCGTGGTCCGCACGGAGCGGGGTGGCCGTCGCGCTTCCGGTGCGCGTGCTGCCGATCGGGACGGGTTTCTCCGGCCCCCCGGTGGAGGAGGGGGCGGCCCTGCCCGCGGGGCTGGTGGCCGGGGGCTACGCGCTGTTCGTCTCGACGGTGGAGGCGCGGAAGAACCACCTCCTCGCCTTCCGGGCGTGGCGGCGGATGGTGGAGGAGATGGGACCGGAACGCGTGCCGGTGCTCGTGTTCGCGGGGCGCGTGGGGTGGCTCGTGGCGGACCTGATGGAGCAGCTGGCGAATTGCGGCTGGCTCGGGGGCAAGGTGGTGATGGTGCCGGACCCGACCGACGGGGAGCTGGCGGCGCTGTATCGCGGGTGCCGCTTCACCCTGTTCCCGTCGCTCTACGAAGGCTGGGGGCTGCCGGTGACGGAGAGCCTGTCCTTCGGGAAGGTCTGCGTCGCGAGCGACCGGACCTCGATCCCGGAGGCGGGCGGCCGGTTCTGCCTCTACCTCGACCCCGAGGACATCACGGCGGCCACGGACGTGATCCGGCGGGCCTGCACGGACGACGCGCTGATCGCGGCGATGGAGGCCGGCATCCGCGACGGGTTCCGCGCGACCCCGTGGCGCGAGACGGCGGAGGCGCTGGTCGCGTCCCTGGACCCGCCCCGGCCCCCGTCCTGACGGCGCCCCGGCCGCGAGGGGCGCGTGGGGTGTCGTCCGGACCGCGCGGGCCGGACCGCGCGGGTTGCCGCGGCGGCACGGGGTCGGGTAAGGCCCGGGCCCCGCGGCGACGTGACGCGGTGCGGGAGGCGCCGCCCCTCCGGCGCCCGGGCGACCAGCGCCGGGACGGGGCCCCACGGAGACCGCATGACCCTCTGGCTCGACGTGGAAGACCTGTTCCACTACGCGCTCCGCAACCCCCGCCCGAGCGGCATCCAGCGGCTGTCCTTCGAGATCTACGCGGAGCTGCACGCGCTGCTGGGCGACGGGGTCCGGTTCGTCCGGCACGACGTGGACGGGGGAACGCTGCGCGCGGTGCCGTGGGACGCGGTGCGCGGGCTGTTCGCCGGGCTGCTGCTGCCGACCCCCCCGCCCGGGGAGCCGGCGGAGGTCGAAGGGGAGCGGGAAGAGGTCCATCCCGAGGATATGGCGCCGGAGGAGGCGCCCCGGCGCGGCCTGTGGCGCCTCACGCCGAACCTGCCGCCGGCCGTGCGAGAGCCGGTCGGGCAGGCGGTCGATGCCCAGCGCCAGGCCGTGGCGGCCCAGTGGGCCGTGGTGCGGCACGGCGGGCGGGCGGTCCGGGCGTTGCCGCGCATCCTCCGGTCCCCCACGTCGGAGGCCCCTGCGCGCCCTGGGCCCGCGCCCGAGGTGCCCGACGAGCCGCTGCCCGAGGTAGCATGGCCGGATGCCCCGTCCCACCCCGACATCCGAGAGGAGGCGCGTCCCGGCGACACCTTCGCCGTCCTCGGCTCGCCCTGGTTCCGCGACGACTACGCGGGGTTCGTGGGCGCGGTGACCTGGGATCGGGGGATGCGGACGGCGCTGCTGATCTACGACCTGATCCCCCTGGTGCGGCCGGAATGGTGCGACCGCGGCCTCGTCCGCCTGTTCGGCGACTGGTATGCGGCCTGCGTGCCGCACGTGGACGTGGTGTTCGCCATCTCCCACGCGACGGCGCGGGACGTGGAGGCGTGGTCGGCGCGGACGGGGATCGCGGTGGCGCTGCCGGTGCGGGTGCTGCCGATCGGGACCGGGTTCTCCGGCCCGCCCGTCGAGGCCGTGGACCACCTCCCGGAAGGGCTGGAGCCCGGCTCCTACGTCCTGTTCGTCTCGACGGTGGAGGCGCGGAAGAACCACCTCCTCGCCTTCCGGGCGTGGCGGCGGATGGTGGAGGAGATGGAGCCCGACGCGGTGCCGACCCTCGTCCTCGCGGGGCGGGTCGGCTGGCTCGTGGCGGACCTCATGCAGCAGCTGGACAACTGCCGCTGGCTCGGGGGCAAGATCGTCCTCGTCCGCGACCCGACCGACGCGGAACTCGTCGCGCTCTACAAGGGGTGCCGCTTCACCCTGTTCCCGTCGCTCTACGAGGGGTGGGGGCTGCCGGTGACGGAGAGCCTGTCCTTCGGGAAGGTCTGCGTCGGCAGCGGGCGGACCTCCGTGCCGGAGGCCGGCGGGGACTTCTGCCTCTACGTGGATCCGGAGGACGTGACGGGCGCGACGGAGGTGATCCGGCGGGCCTGCACGGACGACGCGCTGATCGCGGCGATGGAGGCGCGCATCCGCGACTCGTTCCGGCCGACGCCGTGGAAGGAGACCGCGGAGGCTCTCCTGGAGGCGCTGGAGATCGCGGTGCCCCGATGAGGCGCCCCTTGCCCTGCCGGCCCCGCGACCCTTCCCTGTCGTCGTGACCCTCGATCGCCGCACCCGTTCCTGGACCCTCCACCGCGCGTCCCCCCGGACGACGGAGGGGGAGATGCTGAGGAAGCTCACCCGCGCGGTCATGGCGACCTGCCTCTGGGCCCCGGAGGAGGAGGGGGTGACCTGGTCCTTCGGGGACATGCGGTTCCTGACCGTGGTGGCGGACCTGCCGGGAACGGAGGACGCCGCCTACGCGCAGGTCTTCTCGGCGCCCTTCGCGTCCTCGGCGCTGGAGGTGTCGTCCGGGCGGCTGGCGCCGAAGGGTGCGTTCGGGCGGCTGCCGGTGTCGGGCGGGCGGCGGGGGAAGGTGCTGCGGCGACTCGGCATGACGCTGCCCCGGCGGGGGCGGGAGGACTGGTCGCGCGACCTGCCGCCGCTGGACGAGGCGGGCTGCGCCTCCCTCGCCCGCACGATGCTGACGGCGCTGACGGAGGCGCTGGGCTGGGAGCCCTCCCTCGCCCTGCACGCGGCGCTGCTGCACGAGACGTCGCTGGCCGAGGCGGAGGCCTTCCTCGAGGGCGTGCGGCCCGTCCACGTCGAGGGGCTGCTGCGCGAGGCGGGGCTGGAGGTGGTGGGGGGCGAGGACGAGGATGACGGCCACCCCGCCTTCCTCGTCCAGGGCGGCGGGCCGCTGCCCTTCCAGGTGGAACTGCTCGACCCCGTGCGCGACGAGGAGGACGCGCCGGACACGGCGTGGAACTACGGCACCCTCGTCTTCTCCCTCGCCATCTCGGTGGAGGAGGGGGATGCGCTGGCGCTGGCGCTGGCGCTGCACGGCCTGACGCGCTGGGCGCGGGTGGAGCTGCCGGAGGAGAACCGGGTGGTGGTGAACCGCCACGAGGGGCTGGAGGGCGTCACGCCCGAGGGCATGCGGGCGATGCTGGAACGTTGGCTGGAGGAGCTGACGGCGGTGCGGAGCCGGCTGGAGCAGGGGCCCGCGGAGGTCGAGGAGGAGGAGTGAGGGCGCGGACCGATTAACGGAGGATTCACCGCGATCGTGGAATCGTCTCCCCGACGGCCATGACGGCCGGCGCGCCGGAATCGGGGGCGGGGAAGAATTCCATGGCCATGAACTCGGTGAACACCAACATGGGGGCGCAGGTCGCGCTCCAGTCGTTGAACCGCACCAACGAGGCGTTGGCGGTCACCCAGAAACGAATCTCGACGGGTCACCGCGTGGCGGACGCGAAGGACGACGGCGCGGCCTTCGCCGTGGCGCAGGGGGTGCGGGCCTCGATGGCCGGCCTCAACTCCGCGAATGAGCAGATGGGCGGTGTGAAGGGCGTCCTCGACACGACGCTGGCGGGGCTGACCCGCGTGTCGAAGACGATGGAGGACATTCGCGGCGTCCTCGTGAAACTGGCCGATTCCGCGATCTCCACGGACCAGCGGTCGCAATACCAGACGCAATACGCGTCGCTGCGGTCGCAGGTGACGAACTTCATCTCGGATGCGACCTACAACGGGCGGACGCTGCTGACCACGACGGCCGGGTCCGGCGGCGGCTCCATCTCCACCACGCGGAACGAGCTGGGCACGACCTACTCGCTCGCCGCCGTGGAGGCCGCGGCGAGCATGATCATCGCGGCCACGCCGACCGACGCGGCGGCGGCGGTCACGGCGCTCGGGACGGCGGGCGACTTCAACACGAAGATGAACGCCATCAACACGGCGCTGAACACCTTCGGCAGCGACAGCAAGTACCTCGACGCCCAGATCGCCTACAACAAGGAACGGCTGGACGCGCTGGACAGCGGCCTCGGGTCGCTCATCGACGCCGACCTGGCGAAGGAGAGCGCGCGGTTGCAGGCACTGCAGATCCGGCAGCAGCTCGGCACCCAGGCGCTCGGCATCGCCAACCAGGCGCCGCAGAGTCTCCTGTCGCTGTTCAAGGGGTAGCGCGCCAGTCCCGCGTCAGCGGCGCAGCGCGCGGACGGCCAGGAGGGTCGTCACCACGCCGCCGCCGATCATCGCTGCCAACGCGGAGGCCGGCGGCAGGGTGAGGAGCAGGACCGGCATCGCGGCCGCGCAGAGGGCGGCGCCGGCGATCTCGGAGACCGCAAGGGCTCGGAGCCGGCCCTGCGCCTGCAGCGCGACCGCGCCGCCGAGGACGAGGCACGCGACCGCCATGTTCGTCGCCCAGAGGAGGACCGTCCCGGCGAGGTCCGGGAACCGGCCGGCGTAGAGATGCGTGGACGCGAGCGGCCAGCCCGCCGCGAGGACCGCACCGAGGAGGAGGGTGGCCGCCGCCGGGCCGAGGGCGCCGAGGAGAATGATGCGGGTGAAGGCCCTTCGGTCGCCGCGGTCCCGTGCGGCGGCGAGGGGCGCGCGGGCGGCGGCGGCCCAGGCGCCGGCGAGGAGGGTCGCGGGGCGGAGGAGGGTCTGCGCCGCCGCGACCGCGGCGAGGGCGCCGGTGCCGGCCATCGCGGCGACGAGGAAGACGTAGAGGCGCGTCGAGACC
>CAXVWQ010000360.1:0-27353 GCA_964263755.1 Roseomonas sp.
TCCGTCAGCGTGGTCATCGGCAGGTTCAGCGCTTCCGTCGCGGCCAGCCGCGCCTCCACGCCCATCGCCTGCAACGCCCTTCGCTGACGCGCCTTGGACGCGTCGACGAAGGCGATGATTCCGAACCGCTCGGCCCGGGCCAGGGCGCTGGCCACCGCGCAGCGGAACGGCCCGAATACCGGCCGGGACGTGACCTCGCGGACCGCCTCAAGCCCCGGGTCCGATACGCAAGCCAGGATGTAGGCGCTCGCAGGCTCTGCTTGCACCGCATCGCAGAGGGGGATGGCCACCGAATACCAGTCCCGCCAGGACGCGACGGCCGGCGGCCCCCGGGTCAGCGTCATCACGTCGAAGCGCAGCGCCCCCGGCCGGGCGAACGGCGCCAGCGCCGCCGCGATCCCGTCGGTGCAGGCCTGATCCGAGTTCGGGTTGATCGCCAGCACGCGCCGTTCCATCCCCGGATGGTCACGCGGGCGTCATCGCGGGGCAAGCGGGATGGGGCACTTCGCGCTTGTCCCACCGATACCGGACCGTCATATTGCGATGCAACATGACGGTGGGCGCGAGAGCCCGCCGCCGGAGGACCGCTGCATCATGTCGGGGCCTGAGCGCACCGTGGCGACGCCGGAGGTCGTGCCGCCGCTGCTGACCGTGCTGGGACGTGGCATCGCGGGACGCTGCCCGAACTGCGGCATCGGCCGGATCTTCGCCGGCTTCCTGCGGATCGCCCCGGCCTGCTCCCATTGCGCCGCCCCTCTCGGCGCCCTCCGGGCCGACGACGCGCCGCCCTACATCGTCATCTTCCTCGTCGGCCACCTCCTCCTCCCCCCGATTTTCTGGATCGAGAAGGCCTACGAGCCGCCGATGTGGCTGCACATGGTGGTCTGGCTGCCCCTCTTCGCGCTGATCTGCACCTTCATGCTGCGGCCGATCAAGGGAGCGGTCGTCGGGCTGATGTGGCGTCTGGGCTTCGCGGAGGGCGCACGCGGTGGGTGAGGTCATGTCGGCGATGGAAGCGATGTCCGGCGACGCCCACCGCATCGTCTCCATCGCGCTGCCCGCCGGCCCGCCCCTTCCCTCCGCCTTCGCCGAGGCGGACCGGCGGCAGGCGGTCACCGACCTTCTCGCCGGCAATTCCTTCGCGCCGCACGGCGTGGCGCCCGGCCCCTACAACCTGCACCTCATCCTGCGCGACGGCCGCCTCATCCTCGATATCCGGGACGAGGCCGACGCGCCGCTGCATCTCTACGGCCTCGCGCTCGGCCCGTTCCGCCGGCTGATCAAGGACTACCAGATGGTGGTCGGCAGCCACGAGGCCGCCGTCGGCGACGGCGCGATGGAGGCCCGCATCCAGGCCTTGGACATGGGCCGCCGCGGCCTGCACAACGAGGGCGCGGAGCTGCTGATGGAGCGCCTCACCGCCCGCATCACGCTCGACTTCGAGACGGCGCGCCGCCTCTTCACCCTCGTCTGCGCGCTGCACCAGCGGATCTGATCGACGCCGCCCGCGTGGGTGCCGGCGATATGCCACGCACGCATGGCACTCCCATCGTTTCGCGGGACCGCCGCGTTGCGGAGGGGCCATATGAGGCCGCTGCCGGATCCGCTCCGCGCGCCGGCTCCCTCCGGACGCGGCAAGAGGATCCGGGGGGGATCGGCACCATGCGGATCGGCGGCGAAGCGTTCCGGAGCGTCGAGGCGACGCCCGATACCCTCTCCATCCGGGTCTTCGACCAGACCCGCTTCCCCTGGGCCGTGGAGCGCGTGACGCTCTCCGACGAGACCGTCGTCGCGCATGCCATCCGCACGATGATGGTCCGCGGCGCCCCGCTGATCGGCGCCGTCGGCGCCTACGGGCTCGCCATGGCGCTGCGCCGTGACCCCTCCTCGGCGAACCTCGAATCCGTCACGGAGATGCTGGCGGACACGCGGCCGACCGCGGTGAACCTGCGCTGGGCGCTCGACCGCGTCCGCGCCGCCGCGCGCAACCACCCGCCCGCCCGGCGCGCCGAGGCGGCCTGGGCGGAGGCCGACTCCATCGCCGACGACGACGTGGAGACCAACCGCCGCATCGGCCAGCACGGCCTGACCCTGCTGCGGGACATCGCGGCGGGGAAGCCCGCCGGCGAGCCCGTCCGCATCCTCACGCACTGCAACGCCGGCTGGATCGCCACGGTGGACTACGGCACGGCCCTGTCCCCCATCTATCAGGCGCACGACGAGGGCATGGACGTCCACGTCTGGGTGGACGAGACGCGCCCGCGCAACCAGGGCGCCGCCCTCACCGCCTGGGAACTCGGCGCCCACGGCGTGCCGCACACCCTCGTCGCCGACAACGCCGGCGGCCACCTCATGCAGCACGGGCTGGTGGACATCGTCCTCGTCGGCGCCGATCGCGTGACGCGGGACGGCGACGTGGCGAACAAGATCGGCACCTACCTCAAGGCCCTCGCGGCGAAGGACAACGGCGTGCCGTTCTGGGTGGCGATGCCGCACTCGACGCTCGACGTCTCGATCCGCGACGGCGTGACGGAGATCGCCATCGAGGAGCGCGCCGCGTCCGAGGTGACGGACGCCACCGGCCGCCTGCCGGACGGGACCGTGGCGACGGTGCGGGTGGCCGCGGAGGGGACGAACGCCGTCAATCCCGGCTTCGACGTGACCCCCGCGCGGCTCGTCACCGGCATCATCACGGAACGCGGTCCCTGCGCGGCGACCGCGGCCGGGCTGCTCGGCCTCTATCCCGAGAAAGTCCCCCGTGCGCGCCGCGCCGTCCCTCAGGATGCCGCTGCTTCCTGACCCCCTGCGGGACGGGCGGTGCCCGGTCGGCACGCCGGCCGGGCACCGCCATCGGCCTTGACACGAGATCGTGAGGAGCCTGTAATCAAGGCGAGCGCTTAACTGTTCTCACAACCCTGCCGGGCAATGATCCTGCCATGACGGAACAGATCGACGTGGTTCGCCTGGATTTCGGGGACGCCGTGGCAGACCTCCGCGCCCTGCCGCGGGATGACGAGACGATGGACCGGGCCTGCGAGCGCGTGGTCCTCCTCGCTGAGGCGATGGGCGGCCTGCTGGGCGAATTGCGGGCACGACACAAGGCGAGCCGCCGCAACAGTCGCGGCCCCATCCTGGAGGTGTGATACTGGCGCGTGTCGGCCGGCGCGCTTCGGCCGGCGCGATGCGTCGCGCGTCAGCCCCGCGGTCGGGGGCCGGACCCGGTCCGCCGCTCCAGCACCGTCAGGCCCGCGATGATGGCGAGTCCCGCAAAGGAGGCGGCGACCGCCGCGTAGCCGGGCACCGCGCTGTTGGCGGGCTGCGCCAGCACCGAGACGACGAGCGTCGCGACGAGGCAGAGGCCGGCCGCGATGATGCCGAGGGCGAAGCGGTCCATGGCGAAGGCTCCCCCCGGGCGGCTGGGGGTGGTTCCCGCCCGGGTCACCAGCATGAGACGTGCCCCGCACGGCGGGACGGTGCCGGGAAGATGGCCGAGCCGTGGCGTCCACGCCGGGGCTTCCGCCTCTCCCCTGCACGCGGCTTGCATGGCAGGGTCGGCGTGCGCCGGGCGATGACCTGGCGGCCAGGATGGGATCACCCGATGCGACCTTCGATTCTCGCGGCGGCGTTCGCGGCGGCCCTGCTTCCGGCGGTCGGCCCGGCGCTGGCCCAGGGCGGCCCGCCGCTGCGGACCGCGGTGGACGGCACCTTCGCCCCGCACGCCTTCCCGCGCCTGGAAGGCGGCGTCCAGGGCTTCAACGTGGACCTGTTCCGGGAGGTCGCGCGGCGCATGGGCCGCGAGATCACGATCGACAGCGCCTCCTTCTCCGGCCTCGTCCCCGCCTTGAACGCCGGCCGCTACGACTTCCTCGCGGCCCCCGTGACCGTGACGCGGGAGCGTGCCGAGAACATGCTGTTCACCGAGGGCTACCTCTTCACGGAGTTCCAGTTCGGCATCCGCCGCGGCTCCGCGCCGATCACCTCGCTCAACGACCTCCGCGGCAAGGTCATCGCGACGAACAAGGGCTCCGCCTACGATTCCTGGGCCGCCGCCAACGCCGAACGCTACGGCTTCACCACCCAGACCTACGACCAGAACACGGATGCGGTGGCCGCGGTGGTCGCGGGCCGCGCCTACGCGGTGCTCGCCGGCAACACCGTCACCCGCTACGCCGCGAGCCAGCAGCGCCAGTTCGTGCCGGACTTCGTCATCCGCGAGACCCGCGCCCACTGGGCCGCCCCCTTCCGCCGCGACAACGCCGCGCTGCGCGAGCAGGTGGAGAACGTGCTGGAGTGCATGAAGCGCGACGGCACCGTCGCCCGCCTGTCCCGGCAATGGTTCGGCGACGAGCCCACCGCCGATGCCGCCGAACGCACCGTTTTCCCCGGCACCGGCGTCCCCGACCTGCCGGGCTACGACCCCACCCCGCGGGAGCCGCGCTGCTAGCCTCCCGTGGGGGGCCTGGAGGGGTTCGCCGACTCCTTCCTGAACGCGGGGGTCATGGCGGAATGGCTGCCGAAGGTCGTGGAGGGGTTCGGCCTGACCGTCCTCCTCGCCGCCCTCATCGTCGTGGCGGGACTCGCCGCCGGCCTCGGGCTGGCGGTGGTCCGCGCCCTCGGGATCCGCCCGCTGAACTGGCTCATCATCTTCCTCGTGGACCTGTTCCGCGCGCTGCCGCCCCTCGTCATCATCATCCTCCTCTACTTCGGCTTCCCGACCCTCGGCCCCTCCCTCTCCGGCTTCTGGGCGACCTGGCTCTCCCTCACCCTCGTGCTCGCCGCCTTCGCCGAGGAGATCGTCTGGGCCGGCATCGGGGCCACGCCGCGCGGCCAGTGGGACGCCGGCCGCGCGCTCGGGATGCGCTTCCTCCCCATCCTGTTCCGCATCGTCCTGCCCCAGGCCGTGCGGATGGTCGTGCCGCCGCTGACCAACCGCACCATCGCGACGACGAAGGGCACCGCCCTCGGCTCCGTCGTCGGCGTCGCGGAGATCCTCGGCGCCTCGCAATCCGCCATGGCCTTCTCCGGCAACCCCTCCCCCCTCACCCTCGGCGCCATCGCCTACGCCATCCTCTTCATCCCCGTGGTCGGCGTCGGCCGCTGGATCGAGCGCCGCGCCGCCCTCCCCGGCGCCGGCCGCTGACGTGGAGGACTTCACGGACGCCTTCCTGAACCTCGACATCGTCCGCCGCGCGCTGCCGATCCTCTGGGCCGGCCTCCTGTGGACCATCGCCCTCTCCGCCGTCGTCGTCCCGCTCGGCGTGATCGGGGGCGTGATCCTCGCCCTCCTCTCCCGCGCCCGCAGCCGCTGGGTGCGCTGGCCGCTGGCGGTCTGGACCGACCTGTTCCGCGCCCTCCCACCCCTCGTCCTGCTGATCGTCTGCTACGCCGGGCTGCCCTTCGCCGGCCTCGACCTCGGCGCCTGGGGCTCCGTCGCCCTCGCCTTCTTCCTCAACACCGGCGCCTATTACGGCGAAATCCTCCGCGCCGGCCTGGACTCCGTGCCGAAGGGCCAGTGGGAGGCCGCCCGCTCCCTCGGCCTGTCCTGGTGGTCCACGATGCGGCTGGTGGTGCTGCCCCAGGCCATCCGCAACGTCCTGCCCGACCTCGTCTCCAACACGCTGGAGGTGGTGAAACTGACCTCCCTCGCCTCCGTCGTCGCCCTCCCCGAACTGCTGTTCCAGGCGCGGCAGGCGCAGAGCGTCACCTACAACGCGTCGCCGGTGGTGGCGGCGGCGGTGGCCTACTTCATCCTGCTATGGCCGGTGGTGCGGCTGCTGTCGCGGCTGGAGCACCGGGCGGTGGCGGGGCGATAGCGACATTGTCCCACCCACCAGTCGTGTGTATATTCGATGCGCGCTTTACACATGAGGAACGGCCATGCGCACGAACATCGACCTGGACGATGATCTCCTCTCCGCCGCGCAGAAGGTGACGGGCCTCCGGACGAAGAAGGCCGTCGTCGAGGAAGCCCTGCGGCGGATCGTGGGCGCCGCGGAACAGAAGCGGGCGCTCGACGACCTTCGCGGCCTCGGGTGGGAGGGCGACCTCGACGCCATGCGGGACGACCGCCGCTGATCGTCGTGGACAGTTCGGTCCTCATCGCGCAACTGCGGAACGAGGACACGCGCGCCGTCGGCGTCCTCCGCGGACTGGACCTCGCGAAGACCCCGATCCTCGTGCCCGACCTCGTGGTCATGGACGTGCTACGGGGCGCCCGCGACGAGCGCACGGCGCGACGCATCCAGGCGGACCTCCGACGATTCCGGGTGGCCGAGATCGGCGGGCCGGACGCCGCCCTGCACGCCGCGGGGCTTTACCGGCAGTTGCGCGCACTCGGGATCACCATTCGCAGCAGCGTGGACGTCCTGATCGGGGCCTTCTGCCTTCGCGAAGACCATACCCTCCTGCATCAGGACCGGCACGACTTCGCTCCGATGCAGCAGCACCTCGGACTGCGCTGCCTCTGAGCGCCGTCAGGCGCGACTCTCGCGGACGATCGCATCGGCCCGCGACGCCACCGCCGGATTCAGCGCGCACCCCAGCCCCGGCCCCGTCGGCGCCTGCACCATCCCGTCGGCGATCACCGGCAACGCCGTGACGAGGTCGCGGTACCACGTCGCCAGCGTCGCCCGCACCACCTCCTGGAAGATCGCCGTCGGCGCGTGGATCGCCAGGTGCAGCCCGGCCCACAGCGCCACCGGCCCGGTGCAGTCGTGCGGCGCCAGCGGCCGGGCGTGCGCCTCCGCCAGCGCCGCGATCTTCCGCGCCTCCGTCAGCCCGCCGCACCACGCGAGGTCGAGCATCACCACGTCCACCGCGCCGAGTTCCAGCGCCCGCCGGAAGGCCACCTTGCCGCCGAGGGTCTCGCTCGCGCAGATCGGCACGCGGGTGGCGCGGCGCAGGTCGGCGAGGGATTCGAGGTCGTCCATCTTGCCGATGGGGTCCTCCGCCCAGAACACGTCGTAGGGTTCGAGGGCGCGGAGGATGCGGGCGGCGGCCGGGACGGACCAGAGGGAGTGGAGTTCCGCCATCACCTCGATGCGTCCGCCGACGGCGCGGCGGATCTTCTCGAACGGCTCCAGCCCCTTCTTCAACCCTTCCAGCGAGATCATCTGGCCGCCGGAGGCGTCGGCGTGCGGATCGAACGGCCAGATCTTCATCGCCGCGTAGCCCTCGGCCAGCAGCGAATCCGCCAGCGCCCCGGCGTCGCGGAAGAACGCCACCTGGTCGTCGTAGGGGCCCGTGGCGGCATCCCCTTCCCCGATCCGCCGCTGCCCCGCCCCGCCCGAGTTGTAGTCGTAGCCCGCGCAGGTGTTGTAGGCGCGGATCGAATCCCGCACCGCGCCGCCGAGCGCCTCGTGCACCGGGATGCCGTGGCGCTGGCCCATCAGGTCCCACAGTGCCATGTCCACCGCGCTCGCCGCCCGCACCTCCGCCGAGGCCGCGCCGAAGCCGACATAGGGCGTCAGGAGGTGGCGCGACGCCGCCTCGATGCGCCGCGCGTCGCGCCCGATCAGCCAGGGGGCGACGACGTCGTGCATCACCGCCTCCACCGCCGCGGAGCCGCGGAAGGATTCGCCGAGGCCGGTCAGGCCCTCGTCCGTCGTCACCTCCACCCACAGCAGGTTCGGGCGTTCCGGGATGCGGATGGTGCGGAGGGCGGTGACCTTGCTCACCCGGGTCACTCCACCCGGATGTTGTTGGCCCGCACCACCTCCGCCCAGCGCGCGGCCTCCGACCGCACGTGCGCCGCCATCTCCTCCGGCGTGGAGGAGGTCGGCGTGATCCCCGCGGCGCGGGCGCGGGCGCGGAACTCCGGCTTCTCCATCGCCCGCAGGAAGGCCGTGTTGAGGGCGGCGACCACCCCCGGCGGCGTGCGGGCCGGCGCCATCAGGCCGAACCAGGAATCGATCACCACCCCCGGCGCCCCCGCCTCCGCGAAGGTCGGGACCTCCGGCAGTTCCGGCACCCGCTCCGCCGCCACCACCGCCACCGGCCGCACCGATCCCGCGCGGATGTGCGGCAGGATGGAGGGCAGGTTGTCGAAGAACACGTCCACGTTGCCCGCGATGAGGTCGGTGATGGCGGGCGCCGAGCCGCGGTAGGGCACGTGCGTCCAGTCCAGCCCGAAGCGGCTCCGCAGCAACTCGGGGCCGAGGTGGTTGGAGGCGCCGGCGCCGGAGGAGGCGAAGGTCACCCGCCCCGGCTCCGCCCGGACCTTGGCGATGATCTCGGCCAGGGTGGTCGCGGGGAAGGTGCGCCGCGTGACCATCACGTTCCGCACCGCCCCCGTCAGCACCACCGGCGCGTAATCGCGGGCGAGGTCGTAGCCCGGGTTGGCGTAGAGCGCCGGCCCCGCGCCGCACGGCCCGAAGGCGCAGACGATGAGGGTCGTGCCGTCCGGCGCGGCCCGCGCCACCTCCCCCATCGCGATGTTGCCGTTGGCGCCGGGCCGGTTCTCCACCACCGCGCCGCGGGGCAGCACGCCCTCCGCCGCCTCGGCGAGCAGGCGGGCCATGATGTCGGTGGTGCCGCCGGGCGGGGAGCCGACGACGAGCCGCACCGGCCGGTCCGGCAGTTGCGCCAGCGCCGGCAGCGCTACGGCGACGAGGATGAGCGAGAGCACGAGGCGTCGCATGGGGTTCCTCCGGCCGCGGCCTCCCGGGGGCCGCTGGCGCGGTCGCATCCTTCCACGCGGCGCCGCGAGCGTCACCCTTGGCGCAGGGCCGGCGCCCGGCTCGTCATCCCTCCCCCGGACCGCGCGGGTGCACGCCGGGTCAGTCCCGGTTCGCCCCTCGTCGCACGCCATAATGGTCTGCCAGGAGCGTGCCGTCGTCGTCGGAGGAATTGGCCTCCGGCGCCTGCGGCATCATCCCCGCGTTCCACTCCTCCCAGGCCGCGCGCAGCCGGGCGAAGTCGTCCGCGCGGACGCGTCGGAGGTTGGCCCGTTCCCGCACGTCCGCCGCGAGGTCGAAGAGGAACTCGTTGCCGGCGATGCGGAGGTATTTCAGGTCGCCGATCCGCGCGGCCCGCTGCCCCTGCGCCTTGAAGCGCCAGAACAGGTTGCGGGACCGGACGGGGGCCTCGCCGGTGAGGACGGGGAGGAGGTTCTCGCCGTCCGGCGGCACCGCGGGATCGGGCGCGGCGCCGGCCGCGGCGAGGAGGGTCGGCATCCAGTCCATCGTCGCCGTCACCTGCTCCCCCACGCCCGGGCGAATGCGGCGGGGCCAGCGGACGAGGAGCGGGACGCGCAGGCCGCCTTCCAGCAACTGGCCCTTCTTCCCCGTGAAGGGCCACATGTCGGAGAAGCGCTCGCCGCCGTTGTCGCTCGTGAAGACGACGATCGTGTCCTCCGCGACCCCGCCTGTCTCCAGCGCCGCGAGGACGCGGGCGACGTTCCCGTCGAGGTTCCGCACCATCGCGGCGTAGGCCGGGAGGCTGCCGGCCTCCCAGTCGGGCAGGCCGCGCATCGGGCGGGGGTTGCCTCCATCGTCCGGCGTCTGCCAGGGCCAGTGCGGCGCGGTGAAGTGGAGCGAGAGGAAGAAGGGGCGCCGCTCGCGGGCGTGCTCCCCGATGATGGACACCGCGCGGTCCGCGAGGAGGTCGGTGAGGTAGCCGTTCGTCTCGACGGTCGTCTCGCCCTCGTGCAGGTCCTCCGTGCCCGTGCCGCCCGCGCCGTCCTGGTGGGTGAAGTAGTCGGAGCCACCGGCCATCGTCCCGAAGAACCGGTCGTAGCCGCTGCGGAGCGGGGAGAAGTGCGGCAGGTAGCCCAGGTGCCACTTGCCGACGAGCGCGGTGGCGTAGCCCGCGGCGCGGAGGAGGGAGGGGAGCGTCGGGTGGCCCGGCGGCAGCCCGAGCGCGGCGTTGCCGCGGGCATTGGCCGAGATCGGCTCCTCCAGCCCGCCGCGCAGCCGATACTGGTAGCGGCCGGTGATGAGCGCCATGCGCGTCGGCGAGCAGACGGCGGAGTTGGCGTAGCCGTGCGTGAGCCGCAGCCCGCCGGCCGCGAGGCGGTCGAGGTTCGGCGTCTCGTAGTCCCGCCGTCCGTAGCAGGAGAGGTCGGCGTAGCCGAGGTCGTCCGCCATGATGAAGAGGATGTTCGGGCGGGTGGGCTGCGCGGCCGTGGACGTGGGAAGGCCGAGCGGGGCGGCGGCGGCCCCAGCGAGGAAATGGCGGCGCCGCACGGCGATCGGCGTGTCCATGGATTCGCGTCTTCCCTGTTCTCCCGTCGGGTCGGGGGTGTCGTAACGGTATTCTCGTGGATCGGTAACGGACAAGGGGCCGTCCCTACCGGCCCGGGGTAGATCGTCTCGGTCCACGGGCGACAGGGGTCGCCGTTCGCGGTCGCGCGATGCGCGGGGACATGCGTGATGAGTCCCCCGTCGCCCTACCCGTGCAGGAACCCTCAGCCGTGGGCAGGTGCGGCCACGTCGGCCGCGGGCGTCGCGTGCCCGATCCGCGCCGCGCCCGTCGGACAGAGGTCCAGCAGGACGCAGCGCGAGCACGCGGGCGCGCGGAAGTGGCAGGTCTTCTGCCCGTGCAGCATCAGCACCTCGTGGTGGTCATACACCTGCTGCGCATCCCAGTCCGGCGGCAGCATCGCCTCCAGCACCCGATGAGACGGGCCGACCGACAGGTTGCCGGGGATGAGGCCGAGGCGCTGCGCGACGCGGTGGTGGTGCGAATCCACCGGCAGGGCCCGGCGTCGGAGGGTGGAGAACGAGAGAACCGCGGCGCTCGTCTTCGGTCCGATGCCCGGCAGGGCTTCGAGCCACCCCCGTGCCTCGGGGACGGGCAGGGTCGCGAGGTGTGAGAGGTCGAGCCCCCCGCGGGCCTCGGTGATGGCGCGGAGGGTGCGCTGCAGGGCCGGGGCCTTCGCCTCGGGCCAGGTGCAGGCGGTGATGGCGGCCTGGACGTCGGCTACCGGGGCGTCGCGCACCGACGCCCAATCCGGGAAGCGCTGGCGCAGCGTGCGGAAGGCGGTGGCGCTGTCCCGGTTCCGCGTCCGGTGCGACAGCAGCGAGGAGACGAGTTCGTCGAGCGGGTCGAGGTCGCCGAAATAGCCGATGGGGCAGCCGAAGTGCTCGCAGAGGCGGGCGTGGATCGTCAGGAGGTTGCCGCGGTCGCGGGCGACGGGGGAGAGGCTGGCCACGGAGCGTGATCCTTCGGGACCAGCGCAGAACGCCCGGCCGACTCGTTGTTTTCGTAGGATTCGCCCCCTCGGCCACCTGTTCGTGGACTGCTGCCCCCACCCCGGGATCGTCATGCCGGACCCGCTGGACATGGCCGCGCCGATCCACGCGCCTGCCGCGCCGCGCATCGAGTGAATCAGGCCGCGACCAGTCCCCAGCCGGCCAGCAGGGCGCGGAGGCGGGCCTCCGACGCCGGGGCCAGCGGCCACGCGGCGGGCGGCCGGGCGGGGCCGACATCCTCCCCGACCATCGCCAGCGCCGCCTTCACGACGGAGACGTTGGCGCCGTTGGCTTCCTTGGCCCGCAGGGCCTCGAACTCGCCGAGCGCCTCGACCTCCGCGTCGGCGGCGGCGAGATCGCCGCGTTCCAGCGCGCGGAGGAGAGCGACCGAGCGCTCCGGCAGCAGGTTGATGAGGCCGGAGGTGAAGCCCCGTGCCCCCACCGCGTGCATCGGCGGCGCCCAGGGTTCGGCCAGCCCGCACACCCACGCGAGGCCCCTCCCCCGCGTCCGCCGGATCAGCTCCGCCAGCAGCATCACGTTCGGCGTCGCCCACTTCACGCCGACCACGCCGGGGATGGTCGTCAGCTCCTCGATGCGCGCCGCACCGATGGTGTCGTCGCGGAGGTAGAGGACGACCGGCAGCCCGGCCGCCCCGGCGATCCGCCGGACGTAGTCCACCGCCCCGCGCGGCGCGCGGAACGGGTCGGGCAGGCCGTGCACCATGATCGCGTCCGCCCCGGCGCCGCGGGCCCGGACGGCGAGGGACGCCGCCTCCTTCACCGACCGCCCGACGCCCGCGATCACCACGGCGCGGCCGGCGACGAGGGGCGGAACCTCCTGCGTCATCCGCTCCGCCTCGGCGAAGGTTAGGGCGTAGAACTCCGAGGTGTTGCCGTTGACCGTCAGCGCCGCGACGCCCGCCGCCGCGGCCCGGGCGATGACCGGTTCCAGCCGCGACGGCGCCGGATCGTCCGCGGCGTCGAACGGCGTGACGAGGATGCCGGAGATCCCGGCGAGGGCGGCGGCGAGGCGGGCGGGATCGGCCATCCCGGGAGGGTGCGGCGGTGAGGCGCTCCGGGCAAGCGAACCCGGCTTGTTGGCGGGCGCCGCGTCCCGCATCGTGCTCCCGGTTAGCAAGGGGAACGACGCGTGGCGCGAGAGGTCATCAGGTCACCGCGGGTGACGCCGTTACGGTCCTCCTCCTCCCATGCCGTGAAGGTCGGCAACCTCGTCTTCGTCGGCGGCGCCACCCCCTGGGTCGGTTCGGAACGCGCCACCGCCACGCTGGCGAAGGGCGACCTGACGGCGCAGGTGCATCAGGTCCTGCGCAACATCAGCGCGATCCTGGAGGAGGCCGGCACTTCCCTCGACCGCGCGGTGAAGATGACCGTCGCGATGACCGACCTGACCCGTTACGCCGAGATGGACGCCGTGTTCCGGGACTACTTCGCCGAGGGCGACTTCCCGGCCCGGCAGACCATCGAATCCCCCCGCCTCGCGCACCCCGATTTCCTCGTCTCGATCGACTGCATCGCCGAGGCCTGACGCCGGTTCAGTCCTGCGTCAGCCCGATCTCGGCAACGAGCCGTCCGAGGCGGGCATGGTCCCGCCGGATGTGCGCCGCCATCTCCGTCGGCCCGAGGATGAAGGGCGACACCCCCACCGGCAGCGCGTCCGCGAAGGCGGCGGTGGAGATCGTCTCCTCGATCTCGCGCAGCGTGCGGTCCGCCACGGGCTGCGGCACGCCGACCGGCAGGAACAGCCCGGACCAGGCGTTGAGGATCGGCACGTCCGGCGCCGCCTCCGCGAAGGTCGGCACGTCCGGGAAGGCGGGGAAGCGCCGCGCCCCGTTGTAGGCCAGCGGCCGCAGCGCGCCCGACTGGATGTGCGGCAGCGTGACGGAGACGGAATCCATCGTCACCTGCACCCGGTTCGCCAGCAGGTCCGTGTTGCCCGCGGCGCTCGTCCGGTAGGGGACGTGCTGCATCGGGAAGTCCAGGGCGCGGCGGATCGTCTCCAGGTTCAGGTGGGGCACGGTGGCGTTGCCGGGGGAGTAGTAGAACACCGGTTCGCCCCCCGCCGGACGCGCCCGGCAGTACGCGACCAGCTCCTCCAGCGACCGCACGGGCAGGTTGGCGTTCACCGCCAGGAACGCGCTGGACACCGACACCCCGGCCAGCGGCACCACGTCCACGAGGGGGTCGTAGCGCGGCGGCTTCGTGATGTGCGGCGAGATCACGAGCGCCGCCGTCCCGATCATCCCGAGGGTGGCGCCGTCCGCCGGGGCGCGGATGATCGCGAGCGTGCCGAGGATGCCGCCCGCCCCCGGCTGGTTGTCCACCGCCAGCCGCCGCCCGGTGGTGCGCGCGTAACCATCCGCGAAGACCCGCGCGACGGAATCCGTGATGTTCCCCGGCCCGTAGGGAACGATCAGCCGCGATGGCCCCCGCTCCGTCTGCGCCCCGGCGGGCGTGGCGGCGAGAGCGCCGGCGGCGAGGAGGTGGCGACGGTTCATGCGGCGAGTGTCACGTCCCCGCGCGCCCCCTGTCCAGCCGCGCCGCCGGCTTGACACGGGGGGGGACCGTCGCGCCCCCTTCGCGGCAACGAACCGGAGGAAACGGCCTTGCTGCGACGCGCCCTGCTGACGCTCTCGCTCGCCTCGACGGCGCTCGTCGCCGCCCTCCCCGCCGCCGCCCAGGAATGGCCGGCGCGCCCCGTGCGGATGATCATCCCCTTCGCCGCCGGCGGCGTCACCGACATGATCGGCCGCGTCGTCGGGCAGGGCCTGTCGCAGCGCCTCGGCCAGCCGGTGGTGGCGGAGAACCGGGTCGGCGCCGGCGGCAACATCGGGGCGGACGCCTGCGCCAAGGCGACGGACGGCCATACGATCTGCATGGGCACCATCTCCTCCCACGCCATCAACCCCGCGATCTACCCGCGCATCCCCTTCGACAACCTCCGCGACTTCGCCCCCGTCGCCCTCCTCGGCCAGCAGCCCAACGCCCTCGTCGTCGCCAACGCGCTGCCGGTGCGCTCACTCCAGGAGTTGGTCGCCTACATGAAGGCCCGCCCGGGCCAGATGAACTACGGCTCCTCCGGCGTCGGCACCTCCACCCACCTCGCCGGCGAACTCCTGACGCAGCTGACCGGCACGGAGGCCACCCACGTCCCCTACCGCAGCAGCGCCCAGCTCGTGACCGACATCCTCGCGGGGCAACTGCCCATGTCCTTCGACAACTTCTCCTCCGTCTGGCCGCACGCGCGGGAGGGCCGGATGCGGGCGCTGGCCGTCGGTTCCGCGGCGCGCTGGCCGACCGCCCCGGACCTGCCGACGGTGGCGGAGGTCCTGCCGGGCTTCGAGAGCCTGTCCTGGCACGGCCTCTTCGCCCCCGCGACCACCCCGCCCGCCAACCTCGCCCGCCTGATCCGGGAGACCGAGGCGACCCTACGCGCCCCCGAGGTGACCGCGCGCTTCGCCGATGTCGGCATCGCCCCCGGCACGATCTCCGGCGACGCCTTCCGCGCCTTCGTCGCCACCGAGACGGGGCGCTGGGGCGACGTGGCCCGCCGCGCCAACATCCGGGCGGAGTGACCCGCCCGGGGCCGGGGTCAGCGCTGCCGCCAGGGCAGCCCTTCCGCCTTCCACCCGGCCACCGTGCCCCGGTGCCCCTCCCCGTCCACCGGTCCCTCGAACCCGTCGGCCACGTTGTGCGCGGACGGGAAGCCCGCGGCCTGCGCCGCCTGCGCCGCCGCCATGGACCGCGCACCCGAGCGGCAGATGAAGTAGAGCGGCGCCTCCGGCGTCGCCCCCGCCTTCCGCAGCGCCTCCGCGAAGGCCCCGTTCACCGCCATCGTCGGGTAGGTCTGCCAGGGGATCAGCACCGCCCCCTTCCCCGCCTCCGACAGGTCGGGCACGCCCACGAAGTTCCACTCCGCATCCGTCCGCACGTCCACGAGCATCGCGCGCGGATCGTTTCGGACCGCCTCCCAGGCCTCGCCCGGCCGAACCTCTGGAATGCTCATCGTCGCCGCTCCCTTGTCGCGTCGCCTCGCGACATGCGCCGCGCCGCCCGCCCTGCCAAGCCCGCCTCCCTGGCCCGCCGCTTGCTTCGGACATCCTTTGTGGCTCGCGAATTCGTGCGCTATGGCGCCCGCGGGCCTGACGATGAATGGCGGACGCGGCGGGACCGGGGAATCACGGGGGCATGGACGGGATGAGCGGCACGGCACGGCCCTTCGTGGAGATCGACGACGTCTCCATGCGCTACGGCGGCACCGAGGGCACCCTCGCCCTCCACCACGCCACGATGAACGTCGCCAAGGGCGAGTTCGTCGCCGTCGTCGGCCCCTCCGGCTGCGGCAAGTCCACCCTCATGCGCCTCGTCACCGGCCTCTGGCCCTGCTCCGCCGGCTCCGTGATCGTGGCGGGCCAGGAGGTGGACGGCCCCCTCTCCATCGCCGGCATGGCCTTCCAGGCGCCCACCCTCCTGCCCTGGCGCAACATCCTGAAGAACGTGATGCTGCCGCTGGAGGTCACCGAACCCCACCGCCGCAAGCTGCGCAGCGAGCGGGCGATGTACGTGGACAAGGCGAAGAAGCTCCTCGCCCTCGTCGGCCTCGCCGGCTTCGAGGACAAGAACCCCCACCAGCTCTCCGGCGGCATGCAGCAGCGCGCCTCCCTCTGCCGCGCCCTCATCCACGACCCGCAGCTGCTGATGCTCGACGAGCCCTTCGGCGCCCTCGACGTCTTCACCCGCGAGGACCTGTGGGTGGAGATGCAGACCGTCTGCCAGACGCTCAGGCCCACCGTCATCCTCGTCACCCACGACCTGAAGGAGGCGACCTTCCTCGCCGACCGCGTGCTCATCATGTCCGCCCGCCCCGGCTGCATCATCGCCGAACGCGTGGTCCCCTTCCCCCGCCCCCGCACCCTCGACCTGACCTACACCCAGCCTTTCCAGGAACTCGTCCACGACCTGCGCGAGCACATCAGCGCCGCCCGCCGCGGCGAGGACGCGCCCGCTCCGGCCACGATGGTGGAGACCACCCATGCCGCTTGATTCCGGGATCCCCGCCGCCCGCGGCACCCTCGCCGCCGCCCGCATCGAGGCCCTCGCCGCCGCCGCCCGCCGCCGCCGCCGCCTCCAGGCCTGGCTGCCCTACATCATCATCCTCGGCACCTTCCTCGTCTGGGAAGCGGCCGTGCGCGGCTTCGACATCCCGCAATTCATCCTCCCCGCCCCCTCCGCCATCGCCGCCTCCATGGTGAAGTGGTGGCTCCCCCTGCTGGAGAACTCCTGGCAGACCCTGATGACAACGCTCATCGGCTTCGGCTTCGCCATCGTCTTCGGCCTGCTGCTGGGGATCGCCATCGGCTCCTCCACCATCCTCTACCACGGCCTCTACCCGCTGCTGATCGCCTTCAACTCCGTCCCGAAGGTCGCGGTCGTCCCCATCCTCGTCATCTGGTTCGGCATCGGCACCGTGCCCGCCGTCATCACCGCCTTCCTCATCTCCTTCTTCCCCATCGTCGTGAACGTCGCCACCGGCATCGCCACCGTCGAACCCGAACTCCGCGACGTCCTCCGCGCCCTCGGCGCCAAACCCGTGGACATCATCAAGAAGGTCGGCCTCCCCCGCGCGATGCCCTACTTCTTCGCCTCCCTGAAGATCGCCATCACCGTCGCCTTCGTCGGCTCCATCATCGCCGAGACCGTCGCCGCCAACAAAGGCATCGGCCACCTCATGATCCTCGCCTCCTCCCGCTTCGACGTCCCCCTCGTCTTCGCCGGCCTCATCGTCACCGGCATCATGGGCGTGCTGATGTACGCGGTCGCCGTCACCATCGAGAACCGCACCACCGGCTGGGCCATGCGCGGCCAGGACAGCGGCCAAGTCACGGTCGCAGGGGTCTGATCCGGGGGGGCCTCGCGCCGGGGTTCCGGGGGTGGTGCCTGTGGCCCCGGAGAAGGGCTTTGCCCTCCTCCAGACCTCCACCCACCTGGGTCAAACGGGACCCTGGACCCGCGTTCGGTTTCAACGTCCCCGGATGAGGAAGGGGCCAGACCCCGTCCCGGGGTCTGGCCCCTTCCTCATCCGGGGACATTCAAGAAAAAGCAGATCGCGGGGGTCCGGGGGCCCCGCGCGAGGCAGTGCCTCGCGCCCAGCGGATGGGTCTGGGAAGGCAGAGCCTTCCCAGCGCCATAGGCACCACCCCCGAAAGCCCGGCGCGAGACCCCTCCGGACCGGCCCTTGCGCCCCGCGCGCGGCGCGGCCAAACCTGGGTGCAATGACCCGTGCAGAGCGGGAATCGTGCCCGGAGGCCCGTCCATGCTTCATCGCCGCATCCTGCTCGGGGGTGCTGTCGCCGCGCCTGCCCTGCTGCGTCCTGCCGCCCTGCGCGCGCAGGAGGTGACGCTGCGGCTTCACCACTTCCTGCCCGCGGTGTCGAACGTCCACCGCCACTTCCTGCAGCCCTGGGCCCAGAAGGTCGGCACGGAGAGCGGCGGCCGCGTCCGCATCCAGATCTTCCCCGCGATGCAGCTGGGCGGCGCCCCGCCGCAACTCTACGACCAGGCGCGCGACGGCGTGGTGGACATCGCCTGGACGCTCCCCGGCTCCACCCCCGGCCGCTTCCCGAAGATCGAGGTGTTCGAGCTTCCCTTCGTCGCGAACAAGCTGGGCGTCCCCAACGCCCGCGCCGTGCAGGAATTCTACGAGAGGAACCTCCGCGACGAGTTCGGCGAGGTCCACCCCATCTGCGTCTGGGGCCACGATGGTGGCCTGATCCACGCCAACAAGGAGGTGCGGACGCTGGAGGACATGCGCGGCCTCAAGCTGCGCTTCCCCACCCGCCAGAACGGCGAGGCGTTGCGCGCTCTCGGCGCCGCCCCGATCGGGATGCCGGTGCCGCAGGTGCCGGAGGCGGTGTCCCAGCGCGTGATCGACGGCGCCATCGTCCCCTGGGAGGTCGTGCCCTCCATCCGCCTCCACGAACTCGTCCGCAACCACACGGACATCCCGGGCACGCCGACCCTCTACATCGCCACCTTCATCCTCGCGATGAACAAGGCGAAGTATGCGGCGCTGTCGCCCGAGGCCAAGCGCGTGCTGGACGCCAACTCCGGCACCGTCGCCGCGGAGATGGCCGGCCGCGTGTGGGACGAGCAGGGCCCGCCGGTGATGGAGATGGCCCGCCGCCGCGGCAACAACCTCATCACGCTGAGCGAGGAGGAGGTGGGGCGCTGGCGCCGCACCACCCAGCCGGTGACGGACGCCTGGGTCGCCGCGACGGCGGGCGGCGGCGCGGCGCTGGAGGAAGCCCGCGCCCTCGTCGCGAAGCACGGCGCCTGACCACCCCGCGCCCGTGAGCCTGTCCCACCCGGGCGACCGGCCGGGCCCCCTGCACGCCGCCTGCCGCGGCGCCGCCCTTCTCGGCGGCGCCACCCTCGTCGCGACCTCCCTCCTCACCACCGCCTCCGTCCTCAAGCGCTGGGCGGTGAACGACCCGATCCGCGGCGACTTCGAGTTGATCCAGATCGGCGCCGGCCTCGCCGTCCTCGGCTTCTTCGCCTACGGCACGATGCAGCGCGCCAACATCATCGTGGACACCTTCACGGGCTGGCTCCCCCGCCGCGTGCAGGACGCGATGGACGCGATCTGGAACCTCATCTGGGCCGCCGTGACGTTGATCCTGGCGGAACGCGCCTTCATCGGCGCCCGCGAGACGCTGACGAGCAACACGCAAACCATGGTTCTGGGTCTTCCCACATGGTGGGCCGTCGCCCTCGGCGCCCTGTGCTTCGCGCTGACCGGCCTCGCCGCCCTCCGCTGGGGCTGGCGCCTGTTCCACCCCCGGGGGAGCCGCCGCCATGGGTGAGGAGTTCACCCAGGCCGCCCTCGGTTTCGCCGCCCTGCTCGGCCTCATCGCGCTGCGCGCGCCGATCGGCCTCTCGATGCTTCTCGTCGGCGCCGCCGGCTACCAGCACATCGTCGGCTGGGCGCCGCTGATGAACTACCTCAAGACGACGCCCTACTTCCTCTTCTCCAACTACACCCTCTCCGTCATCCCCCTCTTCGTCCTCATGGGCGCCCTGGCCGAGCGCGGCGGCCTCGCCCGCGACCTGTTCTCCGCCGCCGGCGCCCTGTTCGGCCGGTTCCGCGGGGGCATGACCATGGGCGTGATCGGCGCCTGCGCCGCCTTCGGCGCGGTCTGCGGCTCCTCCGTCGCCACCACCGCCACCTTCGGCCGCGCCGCCCTGCCCGAACTCGCGCGCTACCGCTACGACCCGGGCTTCGCCACGGGCACGGTCGCCGTCGGCGGCACGCTGGGCATCCTCATCCCGCCCTCGGTGATCCTCGTCGTCTACGCGATCTCCACCGAGCAGAACATCGCCAAGCTGTTCATGGCCGCCCTCATCCCCGGCCTCATGGCGACCGCCTTCTACCTGTTCGCCATCTGGCTCGCCGTTCGCGCCAACCCCGCCCTCGGCCCCGCCGCCGACCCCGTCCCCGTCGCCGAGCGCAACGCCGCCCTGCTGCGCGTCATTCCCGTCATCCTCATCGCCGTCACCGTGGTCGGCGGCATCTACGGCGGCGTCTTCACGCCGACGGAGAGCGCCGGCGTCGGCGTCATCGCCGTCTTCCTCGTCGGCCTCCTGCGCCGCTCCCTCGACTGGGCGGAGATCAAGGGCGCCCTCCTCAACACCGCCGAGACCACCGCGATGATCTTCGCCATCCTCCTCGGCGCCGAGATCTTCAACGCCTTCCTCGCCCTCACCCAGGCCCCGGACCTGCTGGCCACCTGGGTCTCCGAGCAGAACCTGCCGCCCTACGGCATCCTCCTCATCCTCCTGGCGTTCTACGTCATCCTCGGCGCCGTGATGGACGAGCTGGCGATGATCCTGTTGACCCTCCCCGTGTTTTTCCCCGTCGTCACCACCCTCGATTTCGGGCTGACGACGGAGGAGACGGCCATCTGGTTCGGCATCCTCGTCCTCGTCGTGGTGGGCATCGGGCTGACCGCGCCGCCGATCGGCCTCAACGTCTTCGTCGTCTCCGCCATCGCGAAGGACGTGCCGATCTCCCGCACCTATCGCGGCGTGCTGCCCTACCTCGCGATGGACGTGGTGCGGCTCGCCCTGCTGCTGGCCTTCCCCGCGCTCAGCCTTTGGCTGGTGCGGGCGTTGTCGTAGGATCGCCCCATGTTCGTGACCGTCGGCGCCTCCTCCGTCCACGTGCAGCAGGCCGGTCCGCCCGGCGCGCCGCCCGTGCTCATGCTGCACTCCATCGGCACGAACCTGCACGTCTGGGATCCCCAGGCCGAGGCGCTGTCCCGCACCCACCGCGTCATCCGGTGCGACCTGCGCGGCCACGGCCTGTCATCGGTCGTCGAGGGCGAGGCGACGATGGCCGACCTCGCCGCCGACGCCTTCGCCCTCCTGGACACCCTCGGCATCGCGAAGGCGCACGTCGCCGGCGTCTCCATCGGCGGCCGCATCGCGATGGAGATGTGCGCCACCGACCCGTCCCGCGTTCTCTCGCTCTTCCTCCTCGACACCGCGATGGCCTTCCCGCCGCCGGAGAACTGGTCCGCCCGCATCACCGCCGTCACGGGCGGCGGCATGGCCGCCATCGCCGACGCCGTCAAGGCCCGCTGGGTGGTGCACGCCGCCACCCCCTCCGCCGCCGGCCTCCGCGCGATGCTGCTGGCCACGCCCCCCACCGGCTACGCGGCCTGCTGCGCCGCCCTGCGCGACGCCCGCGCCGAACCCCTCATGGGCAAGCTGCACGGCCCCGCCACGGTCGTGGTCGGGGAACAGGACCAGGCCCCCTTCGACACCGCCGCCGGGGCGATCCGCGACGCCATCCCCGGTGCCCTCCTGACGGTCATCCCCAACGCCTCGCACATCCCCACCTTCGAGGCCGCCGACGCCGTCACCGCCGCCCTGCTGGGCCATTTCGCGCCGACCACCGACGACCCCTTCGAGGCCGGCATGGCCGTCCGCAAGGCCGTGCTGGGAGAGGCCCACGTCGCCCGCTCCACCGCCAACGTCACCCCGCTGGACCGCGCCTTCCAGGACTACATCACCCGCAACGTGTGGGGTGGGATCTGGACCCGCCCCGGGCTGCCGCGCCACACCCGCTCCCTCCTCACCCTCGCCATCACCGCCGCCCTGGGGCGGGAGGGCGAGTTCGCCCTGCACGTCCGCGCCACGCGCAACACGGGCGTCACCCAGGAGGAGATCGCGGAGGTGCTGCTGCAACTCGGCGCCTATGCCGGCGTCCCCGCCGCCAACCACGCGTTGAAGATCGCCAAGGACATCCTGGCAGAGATGGAGAGGACGGCATGAGCGACCCCCGACTGGTTGACGTTGTCCACGGCTACCGCCGCACGACGGAGGGCACGCAGCCCCCCAACGCCTCCCCCGCCTACGGCTCCACGAGATCCCGCGCACCGTCGCAGCCGCCGCTGGTCCTGCCGCACACGCTGACCGAGACCTCCGCCCCCATCTTCACCGCCGCCCGCTACCCGGAAACCGCGGACCTGACGGTGATGGACAACGGCCAGCCCGCCATGGGCGAGCGCATCATCGTCGCCGGCCGCGTCACCGACGAGGACGGCCGCCCCGTGCGCCACGCCATGGTCGAGGTCTGGCAGGCCAACGCCGCCGGCCGCTACAACCACGAGGGCGACGATCACGACGCCCCGCTCGACACCCATTTCCACGGCATGGGCCGCGTCTTCACCGACGCGGACGGCCGCTACCGCTACCTGACGATCCGCCCCGGCGCCTATCCCTGGCGCAACCACCACAACGCCTGGCGCCCGAACCACATCCACTACTCGCTGTTCGGCGCCGGCTTCGCGCAGCGCATGATCACCCAGATGTATTTCCCCGGCGATCCGCTGCTGCCGATCGACCCGATCTTCAACACCGTCCCCGACGCGGCCGCGCGCGACCGGCTGATCGCGAAATTCGACCTCGACGTGACGCAGCCGGAATACGCCCTCGGCTACCGCTTCGACATCGTCCTGCGCGGCCGAGAGGCGACGCCGATGGAGGACCACCACTGATGTCCGCCACGACCCCCGAACTCGCTCCTTCCGAAGCCACGATGGTCGCCTCGGCGTCGCAGACCGCCGGCCCCTACTGGCATCTCGTGGACTTCCCCGAGTGGTCCGACACCCTGCGCCACTTCGCCGACAAACTGCCGGACGGCGAGGCCATCACCCTCACCGGCACGATCCGCGACGGCACCGGCGCCCTCATCACCGACGCCATGGTGGAGATCTGGCACGCCGACCCCTCCGGCAAATACCCCGACACGAACGGCGACCCCACCGCCTTCCAGGGCTACGCCCGCTGCGCCACCGACAAGACCGGCACGTTCAAGTTCCGGACCCTCAAGCCCGGCCCCTCCCCCGTCGGCCCCCACGCCGGCGCCAACGCGATGCAGGCCCCGCACGTCGCGCTCGTGGTCTTCGCCCGCGGCATCCTCCACCACCTCACCACCCGCCTCTACTTCGAGGGCGAGGCGTTGAACGCCACCGACCCCGTCCTCTCCGCCGTCCCCGAGGCCCGTCGCGGCACGATGCTCGCGAAGCCGACCGCCCCCGGCACCTGGACCCTCGACCTCCGCCTCCAGGGCGAGGACGAGACCGTCTGGCTCGCCGTCTGACGATGGCGGTCAACCCCGCCGACGGCGTCGTCTGGGGCGTCCTCTACGGCACCGACGCCATGCGCGCGGCGATCGGCGAACGCGCCCTCCTCCAGCGCATGCTCGACGTCGAGGCCGCCCTCGCCCGCGTCGAATCCCGCCTCGGCATCGTCCCCGCGGAGGCCGCCGCCGCCATCACCGCCGCCGCGCAGGTGGACCGCCTCGACATGGCCGCTCTGGCGATCGCCACCCGCAACACCGGCTACCCCGTCGTCGGCCTCGTGAAGCAGCTCGGCGCCGCCACCGGCGGCGACGCGGCCCGCTGGATCCACTGGGGCGCCACCACCCAGGACATCCTCGACACCGCCCTCGTCCTCGCCCTCCGCGACGCCTTCGCGTTGATCCGCACCGACCTCGACGCCGTGATTGCCGCCCTCGCCGCCCGCGCGCGCGAACACCGCGACACCGTGATGGCCGGCCGCACCCACCTGCAGCACGCCCTCCCCGTCACCTTCGGCACCAAGTGCGCCGTGTGGCTGTCGCCGCTGCTGTCCCTGCGCGGCACCCTCGACGCCATGCTCCCGCGCCTCCTGCGCGTCTCCTTCGGCGGCGCCGTCGGCACCCTCGCCTCCCTCGGCGACCGCGGCCCGGAGGTCGCGTCCGGCCTCGCGACCGAGTTGAACCTCGCCGACCCCGACATCCCCTGGCACGTGGACCGCTCCGCCCTCGCCGAAGCCGTCTCCTGGTGCGGCATCCTCTGCGGCGCCCTGTCGAAGTTCGCCACCGACGTCATGCTCCTCATGCAGACCGAGGTGGCCGAGGTCTTCGAACCGCACGAGGCCGGCCGCGGCGGCTCCTCCACCATGCCGCAGAAGCGCAACCCCATCGCCTGCGAGTACGTCCTCGCCCAGGCCCGCGGCGTCCACGCCCTCGTCCCCCAGGTCATGTCGGCGATGGCCCTGGACCACGAGCGCGGCACCGGCCCCTGGCAGGCCGAGCCCCTCGCCATCCCCCAGGCCCTGAACCTCACCCACGGCGCCCTCACCCAGGCCCGCCTCATCGCCGATGGCATGACGGTGGACGCCGCCCGGATGCGCCGCAACCTCGACGCCACCGGCGGCGCGATCATGGCGGAGGCGGTGATGATGGTCCTCGCCCCCGTCCTCGGCCGCGGCGCCGCGCACGACGCCGTCCACCACGCCTGCGACGTCGCCCTGGCCGACCGCGTCCCGCTGGCCGAGGCCCTGTCCCGCGACCCCGCCGTCGCCTCCCGCATGTCGGCGGCGGAGGTCGCGCGCGTCACCGATCCCTCGACCTACCTCGGCAGCGCCGGCCTCTTCGTGGACCGCGTCCTCGCCCGCCTGGAGACCCCCCGATGAGCGCTCCCCCCATCTCTTCTCCGGTCGTCATCTCCGTCGCCATCACCGGCTCCGTCCCGCGCAAGAAGGACAACCCCGCCCTGCCGGTCACCACGGCGGAGCAGATCGAGAGCACCCACGCCGCCTACGAGGCCGGCGCCGCCCTCGTCCACGTCCATGTCCGCAACGCCGACGAATCCTCCTCCTCCGACCCCGACAGGTTCGCCGCCTTCCAGGACGGCATCCGGGTGCACTGCCCCGACATCATCGTGCAGTTCTCCACCGGCGGCCGCGGCCGGCAGATGGAGGCCCGCGGCGCCATGCTGCACCTCAAGCCCGACATGGCGAGCCTCGCCACCGGCTCCGTCAACTTCCCCACGATCGTCTACGAGAACCCGCCGGACTTCGTGCGCAACCTCGCGGTGACGATGCGCGACGGGGGCATCAAGCCGGAGGTCGAGGCCTTCGACCTCGCCATGCTCTACAACACCGCCGACCTCGTCGCGGAGGGCCTCATCCTCGATCCGCCGCACGTGCAGTTCGTGCTCGGCGTGAAGCACGCCCTCCCCGCCCGCCGCGACATCCTCGAATTCGAGGTCCGGAAACTCCGCGAACTCCTCCCCCGCGCCACCTGGACCGCCGCCGGCATCGGCCGCCATCAGTTCGAGGTCGCGCGCTGGGCCCTGGAGATGGGCGGCCACTGCCGCACCGGCCTGGAGGACAACATCCGCATGGACAAGCACACCCTCGCCCCCTCCAACGCCGCGCTCGTCCAGCACGTCGCGACCATGGCCGCCGAACACGGCCGCCCCGTCGCCACCGCCAAGCAAGCCCGCGAACTCCTCGGCCTCCCCGCCGCATGACCGACGGCGCCGCGCCCGTCCCGCCCCCCGCGCGGCCCGTCTATCGCGAGGCCGACCGCTCGGCGCCCCGCGCCCTCCGCCGCGTCCTCGCGCTCGACGACTTCGAGCCCGCCGCCCGCCGCCGCCTCCCACGCCCCCTGTTCGGCTACATCGCCGGCGCGGCGGAAACCAACGCCTCCCTCCGCGACAACCGCGACGCCTTCGCCGAATGGGCCTTCCGCCCGCGCTACATGGTGGACGTCTCCCGCCGCTCCGCCGCCGTCACCCTGTTCGGTCGCACCTACGACGCGCCCTTCGGCATCGCCCCCATGGGCATCGCCGCGATGATGGCCTACCGCGGCGACCTCGCCCTCACCCGCGCCGCCGCCGCGGCCGAGGTGCCGATGATCATGTCCGGCTCCTCCCTCATCCCGCTGGAGGAGATCGTCGCGGCCAACCACGACGCCTGGTTCCAGGCCTACCTCCCCGGCGAGCCCGACCGCATCGCCGGCCTCGTCGGCCGCGTCGCCGAGGCCGGCTTCCGCACCCTCGTCCTCACCGTGGACACCACCACGCTCGGCAACCGGGAGAACAACGTCCGCACCGGCTTCTCCACCCCGCTCCGCCCCTCCCTCCGCCTCGCCTGGGACGGCGCGATCCGCCCGGTCTGGCTCTGGGACGTGATGGCCCGCACGCTGCGCCACCACGGGATGCCGCACTTCGAGAACTCCTACGCCACCCGCGGCGCCCCGATCATCGCGCGCAACGTGCAGCGCGACTTCGGCGCCCGCGACCACCTGAACTGGACCCACCTCGCCCAGATCCGGAAGCAGTGGACCGGCAACCTCGTCGTGAAGGGCATTCTCACCGCCGAGGACACCGCCCGCGCGCGGGAGGAGGGCGCCGACGGCGTCATCGTCTCCAACCACGCGGGACGGCAACTGGATGGCGCCATCGCCCCGCTGCGGGCCGTCGCGGAAGCGCGCGCCGCCGCCGGCACCATGACGGTGATGATGGACGGCGGCATCCGCCGCGGCTCCGACGTCCTCAAGGCCATCGCACTCGGCGCCGATTTCGTCTTCGTCGGCCGCCCCATGCTCTACGCCGCCGCGGTCGGCGGGGAGGCGGGCGTGCGCCACGCCATCACCCTGCTGAAGGACGAGGTCTTCCGCAACCTCGCCTTCCTCGGCTGCAACGCCGTGTCGGAGGTCGGCCCCCGCCACATCACCCGCATCGCGGGCGTGCCTACTTCGCCGGGAGCGCCTCCCGTTCCATCGTGATCGCCGCGATCACCGGCGCGTCGTCCATCTCCATGGATTCGATGAGCGACCCGCGACGCGTGATCTTCGTCGTCGTGATCTCGATCTGCTGAACGTCCCCCTGCATGTCCGCGAAGTGCTTCTTCAGCTTCGTCACGCGGTCGTCCAGCCGCCCCACGTCCTTCATCAGCTCCACCACCGCGCCCTTGATCTTCCCCGCCTCCGCCCGCATCCGCACGTCCTGCATCAGCGCGCGGATGGAGCCGAGCACCGCCCACATCGTCGTCGGCGAGACGATAATGACCCCCCGCCGCGTCGCCGCCTCCATCAGCGCGGGATGCACCACGTGCAGGTCGGCATAGATCGCCTCGGACGGCACGAAGATCAGCGCGTGGTCCGCCGTCTCCCCGGGGCAGATGTATTTCCCCGCCACGTCGTCCACGTGCCGCTGCACGTCGGAGGCGAAGCGCTTCGTCGCCCCGATCCGCGCCGCGTCATCCGTCGCGTCGCGCGCCGCCAGCCACGCCTCCAGCGGGAACTTGCTGTCCACCGCGATCGGCCCGGGCGGGTTCGGCAGCCGGATCAGCACGTCGCAGCGGGAGCGGTTGGCGAGGGTGTGCTGCCAGGAGAACCCGTCCGGCGGCAGCCGGTCCTCGATGATCTGGCGCAGTTGCACCTCCCCGAAGGCCCCGCGCGCCTGCTTGTTCGAAAGGATCTGCGCGAGCGTCCCGACCTGCGCCCCCAGCGCCTCCATGTTCGCCCGTGCGGCGTCGATCACCGCCAGCCGCTCATGGATCTTCCCCGCGGTCTCCTCCGCCCGCGCGGCGCCGTCGGTGAGCAGCCGGTTCAGCCGCTCGTTCTGCCCCGCCACCGCCGCGTCCAGCGCGGCTTGGGACAGGGCCAACCGGTCCGCCAGCGCCTTCTCCGTCGCCGCCAGCCGGTCGTTCTGCAACGCCAGCGATCCGGCCAGGGTGTCCGTCAGCGCGATCGTCGTCGCCGCCAGCCGGTCCGCGAGCGACTTCTCCGACGCGGCCAACCGG
>CAXVWQ010000361.1:0-5377 GCA_964263755.1 Roseomonas sp.
GAACCTCGCGGTCGCGCCCATCCTGAACCGCGCAGGCTACCCGCACCTCGCCTCCACCGCCGTCACCGACCGGGCGCCGGAACTCGGGCGGCGCTGGACCAACTCCTTCTGGATGCTCGGCACCGGCGGCGGCGCGGGCGCCGGATTGGTGGAAGTCCTCGCTCCCCTCAAGCAGGCCGGCCGCATCGGCGACACGGTCGCGATGGTGTCCGTCGCCGACGGCTTCGGCATCGAACTCGCCAACGGCATGCGCCCCGCCCTGCAACGCGCCGGCTTCCGCCTGACCTACGACCGCTCCTACCCCGTCGGCACCCAGGACATGGCGCCGATCCTGGCCGAGGCGGCGCGCGGCAACCCCGAGGTCTTCGTCGCCTGCTCCTACCCGCCCGACACCATCGCGATCACCGAGACGGCGCGCGTCTCCAACTTCAACCCGAAGGTGTTCTACACCGGCGTCGGCACCGCCTTCCCGCTCTACAAGGCCCGTTTCGGTGCGAACACCGAAGGCGTGATGGGCATCGGCGGCGTCAACGGCGACTCCGAGAAATTCAAGGATTACTTCCGCCGCCACCAGGCCTCCGCGGGGCGTGAGCCGGACCGCTGGGCCTCCGCCATCACCTTCGCCTCGCTGGAGATGCTGGGGCAGGCCATCGAGCGCGTCGGTCGCGTGGACCGCGCCGCGGTGATCCGCGAACTCGCCACCGGCACCTTCGACACGGTGATCGGATCGGTGAAGCTGGAGAACAACCTGCTGACCGACATCTGGCAGACCGGCCAGTGGCAGGGTGGCGAGTTCTTCGGCGTCGTCCCCGTGGCCAAGGAAGGCGCCCGCGCCGCCGTCGTCCCGAAGCCGGCCTGGCGCGCCGCCTGATCCGATGGAGGCCGCCCTCGCCACCCTCGCCGGGGGGATCGTCCTCGGCGGCCTCTACGCCCTCGTCGCCATGGGGCTGACGCTGCAATACGGCGTCGCCCGCATCATGAACCTCGCCTACGGGGAGTTCCTCGTCGCCGCCGCCTTCGCCGCCCTGTGGTTCTTCACCGCCGCGGGCGTGTCGCCGCCCGTCGCGATGCTCGTCATCCTGCCGCTCGCCTTCGCGGCCAACCTCCTCCTCTACCGCATCCTCCTCGTTCCCCTGGTGCGGCGCGCGCCGGACGCGGGCGCGCTGGAGACGGATTCCATCCTCGCCACCTTCGGCCTCCTCTTCGTCGTGCAGGGCGCCATGCTCGTGCTGTTCGGCGGCGCCTACCAATCCTATTCCTGGCTCTCCATCCCCGTGACGGTATTCGGCGGCACGATCACCGCCAACCGCCTCCTCGCCCTCGGCGTCGCGGCGGTGCTGGGCCTCGGCCTCTGGCTCCTCCTCACCCGCACCCGCGCCGGGACGGCGGTGCGCGCCGTCGCGGTCAACCCCGCCGCCGCCCGCCTCGTCGGCATCGACGTCACCCGCACCGCCGGCCTCGCCTTCGCCCTCGGCGGCGCGGTGGTCGCGGCGGGGGGCGTCCTCGTCTCCACCTTCCTCACCTTCAACGCTGCGTCCGGCGTGGTGTTCACGATGAAGGCGCTCGTCGTCGTCATCATGGGCGGCGTCGGCAACCTGCTCGGCGCGCTCGTGGCCGGCCTCCTCCTCGGCCTCACGGAGACGGCCGTCGCTTCCTACGTGGATCCGGGCCTCACCCTCGCGGCGACCTACGCGCTGTTCATGGCGATCCTGCTGATCCGCCCCGCCGGCCTGTTCGGCCGCGCCGCACGGTGAGCAACGCCGCCCTCGCCGCGGTCCTCGTCGCGCTCGCGGCCGTCGCGGCGCTGCCGCTGGTGGATGCGGGGTTCTGGCTCGCCCTCGCCATCAGCACCGCCCAGTTCGCCGTCCTCGCCACCGCCTGGGCGATGTTCTCCGGCCCCACCCGCTTCGTCTCCCTCGCCACCGCCGCCTTCTTCGGCGTCGGCGCCTACACCGTCGCGGTGCTCGCGGACCACCTTCCCTGGCCCGCCGTCCTCGCCGTCGCCGGCGTCATCGGCGTCGCCCTCTCCCTCCTCGTCGGCTTCGCCACGCTGCGCCTCTCCGGCATCCACTTCGTCGTCTTCACCTTCGGGCTCGCCGAACTCGTGCGGCAGCTCGTCACCTGGTTCGAGGTGAACGTCACCCGCTCCATGGGCCGCTACGTCTTCACCGACATCACCCAGCCGATGATCCTGTGGCAGCTGCTCGCGCTGTTCGCGGCGCTGATGCTCCTCGGCACCTGGCTCTCGCGGTCCCGCCTCGGCTTCGCCCTGCGGATCATCGGGGAGGACGAAGCGGTCGCCCGCCACGTCGGCATCGACACCGCCCGCGCGAAGGTCGCGTTGTTCGCCCTGTCGGCGCTGTTCATGTCGCTCACCGGCGCGGTGATGGCCCCCCGCTGGACCTACCTGGACCCCGCGATCGCCTTCAACCCCGGCATCTCCTTCCAGGTCCTCATCATGGCGCTCCTCGGCGGCGCCGGCTCGCTCCTCGGCCCGCTTCTCGGCGTCATCCCCCTCACCCTCCTGTTCGAGGTCCTGTCGGCGAACTTCCCGAACCACTTCTCCATCCTCGTCGGCGCGGTGTTCCTCCTCGTGGTCTATGCCGTCCCGCGCGGCGTCGTCGGCCTGTTGCGCGACGTCCGCGCCCGCGCGACGCGCCGTCCGGACGCGGCGCCCGCCGCGGCGCCCGCGGAATGACCGAACCACTCCTCCGCGTCACCGGCCTCCGCCGCGCCTTCGGCGGCCTCGTCGCCGTGGACGCCCTCTCCTTCCACGTCGCGGCCGGCGAGATCGTCGGCCTCCTCGGCCCCAACGGCTCGGGCAAGACCACGGCGCTGAACCTCGTCTCCGGCGCCCTGTCGCCCGATGCCGGCCGCGTCGAACTCGACGGCCGCGACGTCACCGGCCTCCCTGCCCACCGCCTCTCCCGCCTCGGCATCGCCCGCACCTTCCAGCTCGTCCGTATCCTCCCCGGCCTGACGATCCGGGAGAACGTCGTCGCCGGCCTCGCCTTCGGACGCGAGCCCACCTGGGGCGCCGGGGCGATCCGCCGCGCCGACGCCCTCCTCGCCCGCGTCCGCCTCGCCGCGCGTGCGGACCTGCCCGCCGCCGCGCTCACCTACGTGGATCAGAAGCGCCTCGAACTCGCCCGCGCCCTCGCCCTCTCCCCCCGCCTTATCCTGCTGGACGAATGGCTCGCCGGCCTGAACCCGACGGAACTGCGCGACGGCATCGCCCTCATCCGCTCGCTCCGCGACGAGGGCCGGACGATCCTCATGGTGGAGCACGTGATGGACGCCATCCGCGCCCTCGCCGACCGCTGCGTCGTGATGAACGCCGGCCGCGCCATCGCCGAGGGTCCGCCGTCTGCCGTCCTGTCCGACCCCGCCGTCATCGCCGCCTACCTCGGCGACGACGCCGAGGCGGCGTAGCGATGCTCGACGCCCGCGCCCTCTCCGTCTCCTACGGCCGCCACCGCGCCCTCGACGGCGTCTCCCTCGCCGTCGCGCGCGGGGAGATCCTCGTCGTCCTCGGCGCCAACGGCGCGGGCAAGTCCACGCTGCTGAAGGCCCTCGCCGGCCTCGTCCCCGCGCCCGGCGCCACGGTCACGCTGAACGGCGCGGCGATCTCGACCCTCCCCGCCCACCGGATCGTCGAGGCCGGCCTCGCGCTCGTGCCCGAGGGCCGCGGCCTCTTCGGCGACCTGACGGTGCGGGAGAACCTCCTCCTCGGCGCCCACCCCGCCCGCGCCCGCGCCGGCGAGGCCGCGCGGCTGGCCGAAACCCTCGCCCTCTTCCCCCGCCTGACGGAGCGCCTGACCCAGGAGGTCCGCACGATGAGCGGCGGCGAGCAGCAGATGGTGGCGATCGGCCGCGCCCTCATGTCCGCCCCGGACATCCTCGCCCTCGACGAACCCTCCCTCGGCCTCTCCCCCCTCATGGCCGGCGAACTCTTCCGCGCGCTGACCCGCATCAGGGCCGCCGGCACCGGCATCCTCCTCGTCGAGCAGAACGCCCGCCGCTCGCTCGCCATCGCCGACCGCGGGATGCTGCTGGAAGGCGGCCGCGTCGTCGGCGGCGGCCCCGCCGCGTCGCTCGCGGCCGACCCCGCCGTCCGCCGCGCCTACCTCGGCGCCCCCGCCGACGCCTGAACCACTGCCCACGACACGAACGGAGGACCTGAGATGACCCACACCCGCCGCGCCGCCCTGCTCTCGGCCCCCGCCCTCATCGCCGCGGCCACCGCCGGCGCCCAGACGCCCGCGTGGCCCAACCGCCCCGTCCGCCTCATCATCCCCTTCCCGCCGGGCGGCCTCGTGGACCTCCTCGCCCGCTCCGTCGCCCCCGCCCTCCAGGCCCGCTTCGGCCAGACCTTCGTGACGGAGAACCGCGGCGGCGCCGGCGGCAACCTCGGCGCCGACATCGTCGCGAGGGCCGCCCCGGACGGCTACACGGTCATGGCCTGCTCCATGGGCCCGCTGGCGGTGAACCAGTTCATCTACCCCACCATGCCCTTCGACACGGACACCGCCTTCGCCCCCATCACCCTGCTGGCCACCACCCCGAAGGTCCTCTGCGTCGCCAACGCGCGCCCGTGGCGCAGCATCGCCGACCTCGTCGCCGACGCCCGCGCCCGCCCGGGCGTCATCACCTGCGGCTCCGCGGGCTCCGGCACCTCGCTCCACCTCGCCCTCGAACTCCTCAAGGCCGCGGCGAACCTCGACATCCAGCACGTCCCCTACCGCGGCGCCGGCCCCGCCCTGACGGACCTCACGGCCGGCAACATCGACATGATCATCGACAACGTCCCGAACATCCTGCCCCAGATCCGCGGCGGCACCGTCCGCGCCCTCGCCACCCCGTCCGAGGGCCGCCTCCCCGGCCTCCCCGACGTCCCGACCATGACGGAGGCCGGCGTACCGAACTTCGTCTTCGGCACGTCCTTCGGCATGGCCGCCCCCGCCGGCACGCCACCGGACATCCTGAACCGCCTCGCCATCGCCGTCAGGGACGCCCTGCGCGACCCCGCGATCGGCGGCCGCCTGACCGAGAGCGGCACCATCCTCGGCGGCGGCACCCCCGACGCCTTCGCCACCCTCATCGCCCGCGAGAAGACCACCCTCGGCCCCGTGATCCGCCGCGCCAACATCCGGGCGGAGTGACACGGCCCGCTCCTGGCCCGACCCTTCGGGGGTGGCGCTTGTGGCCCTGGGGGGACGCGCGGCCCTCCGCCACACCACCCACCGCCCCGCGATCTCCCCCACATCGGCCGTGCTGCGGTCCGGCCCGCTGCTGGTTGCCGCCGCCGGCGTCACGCCCGCGGCCCGCAGGAAGGTCGCCGCGCGCTCGCCCTTCACCGCGAAGTTGATGTTCTGCG
>CAXVWQ010000362.1:0-6258 GCA_964263755.1 Roseomonas sp.
CGCCGGGCGGGGGGGCGCCGCTGACGCCCTCGGCCCCGGCGGCCCCCGACGCCTCCGCCAACCCCCTCCTCGGCGGCCTGGAACCGGGCGACGCCACGGGCGGCGGCGGGGCGGGCGGCGCGCCGGACTCCATGCGGATCATCCCGAACCCGCAGAACAACGCGCTCGTCGTCTACGCCACCCCGCAGGAGCGGGAGACGCTGGAGGCCACCCTCCGCCGCCTCGACATCCTTCCCCTCCAGGTCCGCATCGACGCGACGATCGCCGAGGTGACGCTGAACGACCAGCTGCAGTACGGCACGCAGTTCTTCTTCCGCGCCGGCGAGTTCAACGGCGTGCTCTCCACCGCCTTCGCCACCGCGGCCTCGGCGGGGCTGAACACCGCCATCCCCGGCTTCGTCCTCGCGGGCCGCGCCGGGACGGGCGCGCCGCTCGCCATCTCCGCGCTCCAGGCCGTCACCGACGTGCGCGTCCTCTCCGCGCCGCAACTCGTCGTCCTCGACAACGAGCCGGCGCGGTTGCAGGTCGGGCAACTCGTGCCCTTCCTGACGCAGAGCGCGCAGAGCACGCTCACCACCGGCGCGCCCATCGTCTCCTCCGTGGACTACCGGGAGACCGGCGTGATCATGGAGGTGACGCCGCGCGTGAACTCCGGCGGCCTCGTCACCCTCGACATCGCCCAGGAGGTGAGCGACGTCGTGCCGGGGCAGACCACGCAGGGCCTCAACTCCCCCACCTTCTCCCAGCGCGTGGTGCGGACGCGGGTGGCGGTGCAGGACGGGCAGACGGTCGGCCTCGCCGGCCTCATCCGCGACGGCTCGACGCGCGGCAACCAGGGCATCCCCTACCTGCGGAACATCCCCATCCTCGGCTCGCTCCTCTCCTCCCAGGACAACAACCGGCAGCGCACGGAACTCCTCGTCCTCATCACGCCGCGCGTCATCAACGACCAGCGGGACGCGCGGGCGCTGACGGAGGACCTGCGCGACGGCCTCGCCAACGCCGCGGCGCTGCCGGGCACCTTGCAGTCCCTTCCCTTCACCGGCCCCGCCGATCCCCAGGCGCGCGTGCGCCGCCGCCTCGGGCTTGAGGGGCGGTAAGCCACCGGGGCGGCCGCGGGACCGCGGCTTCGCCCTCGTCCTCGTCCTCTGGACCCTCGTCCTGCTGACCTTCATCGTCTCCTCGCTCGTCGCGGGCGGGCGGGGGGAGGTCCGGCTGGCCGCCAACCTCCGCGCCGCCGCGATGGCCGAGGCGCTGGCGGACGGCGCGCTGCACGAGGCGATCTTCCGGCTCCTCGATCCGTCCGACGCGGGGTGGCGCGCGGAGGCTGGGGAGCGCGCGCTGACCTTCCCGACCGGGCGGGCCACGCTGCGCTTCGAGGACCACGCGGGGCTGGTGAACCCGAACTCCGCGTCCGACGCGCTGCTGACGGCCTTGCTGGCGCGCCTCGGCGCGGACTCGCGGCAGGCCGCGTCCGTCACCGCCGCCATCGCCGACTGGCGGTTCCCCTCGGCGTCCCCGCGGCCCCTCGGCGGCAAGGCCCCGCAGTATCGGGCGGCCGGCCTGGACTACGGCCCGCCCGAGGCGCCCTTCCGCTCGGTGGCGGAGGTCGCGCTCGTCCTCGGCATGACGCCCGCGCTGTTCGAACGCCTCGCGCCGCACCTGACCGTGTTCCGGGAGGGCGATCCCGCGGGCGCGATCGCATCGCCGGTCGTGCGCGCCGCTATCACCGACGCGACGGGCGCGACGGAGTTCCGGCCGCCGGCACCGGGCGGCGTCCGCGTCCTCACCATCACCGCCACCGCCACGGGGCGGCAGGGGGCCCGGTTCAGCCGCCGCGCGGTCGTCCGCCTCGGCGCCGCCCTCGCCACCCGCCCCTGGCGCATCCTCGCCTGGGAGCGGGCGGAGGAGTGACCGCTACGGGTTGCAGATGAGGTTGGCGCCGGCCCCGTCGCCGTCCGGCCCGCGGGAGCAGAGGTCGAAGTCGCGCCCCCCGCGCGAGGATGGGGACCGGTAGTCGTAGGGCCGGTTCCACGGGTCCACCGGCACGCCCTCGCCGCGGAGGTAGGGACCGTTCCAGGACGTCGCGGATGCGGGCCGCTGGATGAGCGCGGTGAGTCCTTCTTCCGTCGTCGGATAACGGCCGGCGTCGAGGCGGTAGAGGTCGAGGACCGACACGATCCGTTCGATGGACTGCCGCGCGACCGAGGTGCGCGCGCCGCCCAGCTGGCGCAGTGCCGCCGGCGCGACGAGGCCGATCAGCAGGCCGAGGATCGCGACGACGACGAGGATCTCCAGCAGGGTGAAGCCGGCATCATCCGCCTTGCCGCGACCTCGCGGGAATGGGAGCATGCAGGCATGAGCGTGCCCTATCTCGCCTGCATGACGCTCGTGGCGCAGATCTACGCGTTGCCGCCGCGCGTGCTGCCCTCCATCCGCGTCGTGGAGGGCGGGCGCCCCGGCCTCGTCATGACCAACCGGAACGGGTCGGAGGACTACGGGGTGATGCAGATCAATTCGGTCTGGTTGCCCGCGCTGACGCGTTACACGGGGTTGGATCGCGACGAGGTTCGGCGGCGCCTGATCGAACGCCCGTGCTTCAACATCGCGGCGGCAGGCCTGATCGTGCGGACCCATCTGGATGCGTCCGGCGGCGACCTGATGCGCGCGGTGGGCAACTACCATTCGCATACGCCGGTGCTCCACCATTCCTACCGCGCGCGCGTGGTCGGCGCCGCGACGAGGCTCTTCGTCGCCCGATAGGGCCGGAGGAGGGATGCCGCAACGGGGCAGGTGGGGGCGGCAACGGCCGCCCCCGACCCGGTTGAGACGCGGCCAGATCAGGCGCGGATGGTTCCGTTCATGCCGGCCGGGAAGAACAGGCCGGACGCGACGTTCGGCGCGCCATACACGATGTTCAGCACCTGCCGCGGCGTGCGACGGAAGGTCTGGCCCTGCGAGTCGGTCGGGGACAGGTTGTACATGCTGTAGGGCGAGCCCGGCACGATGATGCCGATGTCGTCCGGCGCGCCGGAAAGCTGGGCGCGCAGGCCGGAGATGGCGTTCACCGCCGTGCCGCCGCCGATGTTCGCCAGCAGCGTGCGGATCGAGCCGGCGTGATACGCCTCCACCGCGAGGACCGAGGCGGCGTAGGCGACGAGCGAGCGGTCGTTGATGAGGTTGGCGGCGCCGCCGTAGGCGGTCACGCCCACGTCCTCGAACACGTAGGCGCCGAGCAGGAAGCTGACGTCGTCCGCGAACGGGTCGAAGGTCTGGGTGGAGTTGATGAGGCCGGCCGCGCGGGCCAGCGTGGTGAAGGCGGTCGTGAAGTCGATCGCCGGCGCCGGCACGGCGGCGGAGCCGAGAACGGAGCGGATGAACTTGACGTGCACCTGCTCGTCGATGGCGATCTTCGAGGCGTACTGGCGCACGTAGTCCGCCCGGAACGGCACCGCGCGACCACCGGTCACGCCGCCCGTCGCGGCGCCGCGGTCGGCGGCGGCGAGGCCCTGGCCGGTGACGGCGCGGAGGTAGAACTCGGCCTCGAGGTATTCGAGGTTGAGGGCGAAGTTGAAGATGTCGGCATCGGTGATGGTCTGGGCCCGGGCCGGCACGCTCGTGACGGCGAGGCCGCCCGCGGTCACCGCGGCCACGGCCGCCGCCGCCACCATCCCGCCACCCGCCCGGCGCGCCACGGCGCGGCGGCCGACGGCCGTCTCCGCCGCGACGGGCGGCGCTTCTGTCGTATTCGTCATGGGGAACTCTCCGGACGTGGCCTACCGTCGGCCGGGACCGGAACGATCCCGTGGGACGACGGGCTCAGCCGATGGCTGGCCCTGATCTACGGATCAGCCGGCCCGCGGATGCGCGCAATCCCCGTTAAAACCGGGAAAGAATGGTCACGTCGCCGTGACCGACTGGTATGCGAACCGGTCGCCCGGCGTTCCGGCGTACCAGCGGTCTGCCGCCGTGCCGATCATCATGCCCTGAAGCCGTCGCGCGACGAGCGGCCAGGATCGCGCCGCGGTCCAGGCACGCGCCGCGTCCCGCATCCGCGCCGCGCCCGCGCCGTCGTCGAGCAGCGCCAGCAACCCGGCCGCGAGCGACGCCGGGTCCGTGCCGGCGGCCCGCCGCACCGCCTCGCCCGCCTCGTCGAAGATCGGCAGCGGCGTGACCATCACCGGCACGCCCGCCGCGAGCGCGTCCCGCATGGAGGCGCTGGAACTCTCCTTCGACGCCTGGGTCGGCAGGACCACCACGTCGCATCCCGCGAGGAGCGTGAGGTACTCGGCCTCCGGCAAGAAGCCCGTGTGCCATTCGATCGCGGCGGCCACGCCCTCCGCCGTGGCCAGGGCGCGGCATCGCGCGATCTCCTCCGTGGAATGCGGGCTGCCGTAATCCGCGTTGACGAGGCGGAGCCGCGCGTCCGGCCGCGACCGGCGGAGGATCGCGAACGCCGCGATCAGTTCCGGGATGCCCTTGCCGGGCAGGAAGAAGCCGTAGCAGCCGATGACCGACGGCCCATCGCTCCGTGGCGGCGCGCGGGTGGACGCGGCCTTCACCCCGTGCGGCAGGACGGCGACGTTGCCGGACAGGCCGAACGCGCGCAGACGTTCCAGGTCCGCCGTGGTGTGCACCAGCACGCGGTCGGCCCGGCCGAGCGCGGCGCGCACCGCGTCGTGGGCCGCCGCGTCCTCCTCCAGCAGGTGCCGCGTGTTGTGCAGCGTGACGAGGACGACGCGGCCGGCGAGGGCGGGGTCGGTCAGCAGGGTGGCGAGTTCCGGCCAGCGGATCAGCCCGGGCTGGTGCTGCACCACCACGACGTGCGGGTCCTCCGCGGAGAGCGCCGCACCGAGGTCGCGCAGGCTCCCCGCATCGCCGATCCGCCAGCACGCGCGGACCGCGTGCCGGCCGGGCGCGGCGGGCCCGTCCTCCGTCCAGCGCAGGTCGGGCAGCACGAGGTGGGAAGCGATGCCCGGGTGGTCCGGCATCGCGTCGACGAGTTGCCGCGCGTATTCCGCGATGCCGCACCGCACGCCCCAGCTCGTCACCCAGGCCACGCGCAGCGGCGGCGCGGGCGGCGTCAGCAGCAGGTCGAGGGCGGTGTCCTCCAACCGCCGAACGACCCCGGCGCGGCGCAGGTCTCGGGCGACGCGCAGCCGGGCGCGCCGCGCCCGCTCCGCCAGGGCCGCACGCCCGGCCGGTTCCCGCAGCGCCGCCGCCATCTCCCGCAGCGCCGCCACGAGGTCATCCTCGTCCGGTTCCATCCAGAGCGAGCCCGGCGTCGCCAGGTGGCTGCCGGACGGCGCGTGCCGCCACGCCACGAGGCGCGCCACGTCGGCGTGGAGGAAGTCCATGTGCCCGCCGCCGCCGGTGACGATGAGGGGCAGCCCCGCCGCCATCGCCTCGGCCGCGGGCAGGTTGAAGCCCTCGCCCCGCGTCGGGAGGACCATGGCGTCCGCCTCCCGATAGAGGTCGCGCAGCGCACCCGCCGGCAGGTCGCGGTTGACGAGCTCGATCGCCGGCGCGTCCGGGTCGGCGGCGCGCAGTTCCGCCACGTCCTCCGGCAGGGTGTTGTGCGGGTTGGGAAAGCCCTTGATCACGAGGCGCACGGGATCGCCCCGCCGGAACGCCCGCGCGTAGGCGCGCAGCAGGACGTCCGCTCCCTTCCGCGGAAAGAGCGATGAGACGTGGAGGAAGGAGACGACCCCGTCGCGGGGAGGCGCCGCGGCCCGTTCGCGCGCCAACGCCTCCATGGCCGACAGGTCCGGAGCGTGGCCGACGACGCGCACGGGGATCGGCAGCCCGGAATCCACGAGAGCCCTGGCGACGAAGGCCGTCGGCGCCAGCACCGCGCGGAAGGATGCCGCGAGGGTCGCGATCGTGGCCGGTGGGAGGAGGCTCTCCTCCCAGAACAGCATCGCCAGCGGCAGGTCGCCGGACGGCTCGGGGACGTGCACGGGGTAGTGCTGGCTGACCACCACCTCCGGGCCCGTCTCCGCCGCGCCCCGCGCGACGAGCGCCGCGACGCGCCCCGCCTCCGCGTCGGGCACGTCGGACACGGCGGCCGTCGTCGTGCCCTCCACCGGGCGCAGCCGGACCCGGCCGGGGCGCTCGGCGTCCAGGCCGAGCGCGAGGGCGCGGTTCACCGCGGCGAGGGAGTAGCTGCCGGAGGCGTGGCCGGTGATCGTGTAGCGCAGGTTCGCCCGCAGCGCGTCCCGGGTCGCGGCGTCCGGCGGCGGAACGGCGCCGGCCATC
>CAXVWQ010000363.1:0-14557 GCA_964263755.1 Roseomonas sp.
ATCCTGTTCATCGAGAGCGGCGGCGACAACCTCGCCGCCACCTTCTCCCCCGAACTCGCCGACCTCACGATCTACGTCATCGACGTCTCCGCGGGCGACAAGATCCCCCGCAAGGGCGGCCCCGGCATCACCCGCTCCGACCTCCTCGTCATCAACAAGATCGACCTCGCCCCCCTCGTCGGCGCCGACCTCGGCGTGATGGACCGCGACGCCCGCCGGATGCGCGGCGACCGCCCCTTCATCTTCACCAACCTGAAGGAGAACAGGGGCGTCGCGGAGATCGCCGACTTCGTGCTGCGCCAGGGGGGCGTGTCGCGCTCCGCCTGATCCTCGGCGCGGCGCTCGCCACCCTCCTCGCCACCGCCCCGCGCGCCCAGACCCTCGTCGCCGCGGTGGCGGCCGATCCGGGCCACCTGAACCCCGCGATCACCACCGCCTCCCCCGTCCACGCCGTCGCGGATTCCCTCTTCAACGGCCTCGTCGCCCTCGACCGCGCCGGCAACCCCGTCCCGGACCTCGCGGAATCCTGGGAAGTGACGGACGGCCCTACCGGTCCCGCGACGCGCGTGACCTTCCGCCTGCGCGACGCCCGCTGGCACGACGGCACCCCGTTCACCGCCGCCGACGTGGCGCACACCGTCACGCACATCCTGTTGCGCCACCACGCCCGCGCCCGCGCCTCCCTCGCCCCCGTCATCGCGTCGATCGAGACGCCGGACCCGCGCACGGTGGTGTTCCTCCTCCGCCGCCCCCACCCCTCCCTCCTCCGCCAACTCGACGTGACCGAGGCCCCGATCCTCCCGCGCCACCTCTTCCCCGGCCCCGACCCCGCGGCCGAGCCCGCGACGAACCGCCCCGTCGGCACCGGTGCCTTCCGCTTCGTCTCCCGCACGCGCAACGACCGCGTCGTCACCGCCCGCAACCCCGACTACTTCAAGCCCGCCCTCCCCCGCGCTGAACGCCTCGTGTTCCGCGTGATCCCCGAACCCGCCACCGCCCTCGCCGCCCTGTCGCGCGGCGAGGTGGACTACGTCGGCCGCGTCGCCCCCGCCGACCTCGCCCGCCTGCGCGAGACCCCGGGCATCACGGTGGAGGCGGTGCGCGGCGGCCCCGGCGGCATGAACTGCGTCATGACCCTCGGCTTCAACCTGGACCGCCCCGGCCCCGCCGCCCCCGGCCTCCGCCGCGCCGTCGCCCTGGCCCTGGACCGCGACCGCATGGTGTCGCGCATCGCCTTCGGCCTCGGCCGCGTCCCGGACTCCCCTTTCCATGGCGACTTGGCCCCCCACGCCCTGCCCGGCGTCATCCCGCGCCACCCCGACCGCGCCGCCGCCCGTGCCGCCCTGGGAGGGATCGCACCCGCCCCCCTCACCCTCGTCGCCTTCGGCGCCTTCTCCCGCTGGGCCGAACTCGTGCGGGAAGACCTCGCCGCGATCGGCCTGACGATCCGCCCCCGCCTGCTGGACCCCGCGGCGATGGTGGACACCGTCTTCGCCCGCCGCGACTTCGACCTGACCCTCATCTCCTACTGCCTCGGCGCCGACCCGGAGATCGGCCTGCGCCGGATGTACGACTCCTCGGGCATCGGCAACGTCCCCTTCGCCAACGCCGCCGCCTACCGCTCCTCGGAGGCCGACCGCCTCCTGGCCGAAGCCGCCGCAGAACCCAACACGGCCGCCCGCGCCGCGCGCTACCACGCCCTGCAACGCCGCGTGGCGGCCGACCTCCCCTACTGGTGGCTCGCCGAAACCGACTTCGCCGCGGCGTGGCGCGACGGCTGGACGGGCTTCGCCCCGTGGTCCGGCGCCTTCGCCGAAGCCGCGTCGCCGCGCTGACCCGCGTGCGGACCATCCTACGCCGCGCCCTGCAACTGCCCCTCGGCCTGCTCGCCGCCGCCACTCTCGCCTTCCTCCTCCTCGGCGCCGCCCCAGGCAGCCCCGTCACCGCCGTCGCCGGCGAACACGCCACCGCCGAAACCCGCGCCGAGGTCGAAGCCTCGCTCGGCCTGGATCGCCCGATGGCCGAGCGCTACGCCCGCTTCCTCGGCGGCCTCGCCCGCGGCGACCTCGGCCAGTCCTGGCTCGAACGCCGCCCGGTCCTCGACGTGATCCTGGACCGCCTGCCGGTCACCCTCGCCCTCACCCTCCCCGCCGCCGCCCTATCCCTCCTCGGCGGCCTCCTGATCGGCCTCTGGACCACCCCACCACCCGCCGCGCGCCACGGCGTCGCGCCGACGGTGTTCATGCTCCTCCTGCACTCGGTTCCCGCCTACTGCGTCGCCGCCGCCCTCGTCGCGGTCTTCTCCCTCGGCGCGGAATGGCTCCCGGTGCAGGGCCTGGACGACCCACGGCTCGACGCGCCGACGCCCGCCGACCGCGCCCGCCACCTCGTCCTCCCGGTCCTGACCCTGGCGCTGCACCACGCCGCCCTCACCGCCCTCACCTTCCGCGCGGCGCTGCACGCGGAGGTCCACAAGCCCTACGCCACTGCCGCCCTGTCCCGCGGCGCCTCCTTCGCCGCCATCCGGCGCCGCCACGCCGCGCCCAACGCCCTGGCTCCCGTGCTCGGCCTGATGGGCGGCCGGATCGGCGGGATGCTGGCCGGCGCGGTGCTGGTCGAAACCGCCTTCGCACTCCCCGGCCTCGGCCGCCTCGCGGTGTCCTCCGCGATCAACCGCGACCAGCCGGTGGTCGTCGGCATCGCCATGCTCGGCCTCCTCGCCGTGATGCTCGGCACCCTCGTCGCGGACCTGGCGCAGGCCCGGCTGGACCCGCGAGCGCGGCGATGAGCGGCCGCATCGCCCGGGGTGCGGGGCGTCACCCCCGTCCCGCTCGGGCCCGCCGCGCGACGACCGCCCGCATCCTCCCCGCCCCGATGCAGCACCCGTCTCGTCCGGACGCGGCACGACCCGCGATCACCGCGACGCCCGGCCGCGCGCTCCTCCTCGTCGCGATCCTGGCCGCCGCGGCCTCCCTCGGCATGGCCGGTGACGCCGCCCCCGGCGACGCCCTCCTCCCCCCGCTCTCCCCGTACCACCCCCTCGGCACGGACGACCTCGGCCGCGACGTCCTCCGCCGCATCGCCCGCGGCGCCGCGCTGTCCGTGCCCGTCGCCGCCGGTGCCACCCTCCTCGCCGTCGGCATCGGCCTCTCGCTCGGCCTCCTGGCGGCCCTCGGCTCCTCCCGCCTCGACGACGCGCTGACCCGAACCGCGGAAATCCTCGGCACCGTCCCCGCCCTCCTCCTCGCCATCGTCGCCGCGGCCTTCCTGCCGCCGTCGCTCCTCGTCATCGCGGCGGTCCTCGGCGCCACCGGATGGCCCATCCCGTTCCGCATCGCCCGCGCCGCCGCGGCGTCCCTGCGCCGACAGGAATTCATCCGCGCCGCCACCGCCCTCGGCGCCTCCCCCGCCCGCATCCTCGTCCGCCATCTCCTCCCCGGCGCCCTCGGCCCGGTGCTGGCGAGCGCCGGCGTGCTGTTCGGCGGCGCGATCACGGCGGAGGCCGCCATCGCCTTCGTCGGCCTCGGTGACCCCGCATACCCGTCATGGGGCCGCATGATCGCGGAAGGATTGCCCCTGCTGGACCGCGCCCCCTGGCTCACCGCCTTCCCCGCCGCCGCCCTCACCCTCACCGCCGTCGGCGTCGGCCTGCTGGTGAGCGGCGCGGGACACGGGGACCGCGGCGCTGATCGCGTGCCATGACGGCTCGACCCGCCGATCGTTCTCGCGACATGGTGGACGCGGGCGCCGCGGATCACGCGCGATGCCCAGCGCCCCGGCCGTCGTCGCGGCACGGGCGGAAGCGGGCCGGCGATCAGCCCAGCAGCAGCGGCCGCATCCCCGCGGCGGTCCGCCGCAGCGCCGGCAGGATCGTCCCGAGCACGTCGCGCTTCGGCACGCGGCTCGCGGCGGTGGAGACGTTCAGCGCCGCCACCGTCCCGCCCGCCGCGTTGCTCACCGGCACCGCCATGCCCCGCAGGTCGCTCTCCAGCTCGCGGTCCACGAGGCAATGGCCATCCACCCGCGCCCGCTCCAGCGCGGCCCGCAACGCGTCCTCCCCGGTGATCGTCCGCGGCGTATAGGCGCGCAGCGTCACCCGCCGCAGGAACGCGTCGAGTTCCCCCGCCGGCAGCGCCGCCAGCAGCACCCGCCCCATGGACGTGCAATGCGCCGGCAGGTGCGTTCCCACGTCCCGGTGCAGCGACGACACCCGCCGCAGCGTGGACCGCGCGACGTAGATCACCTCCTCCCCGTGCAGGATGGAGACGGAGCACGACTCCCCCAGTTCCTCGCTCAGCCGATCGAGGAACGGCTGCGCCACCCGCGGCAGCGCGGAGGAGGCGAGGTAGGCCCGGGCCAGCGCCAGCACCCCCGGCGCAGGCGCGAAGCGCGCGTCCCGCGCCTCCACGTAGCCGAGCGCCCGCAGCGTCAGGAGCGACCGCCGCACCGTCGCCCGCGACAGCCCCGTGAGCCGCGACAGGTCCGCGAGCGACAGCGGCGCGGTCGCCTCCCCGAACGCCCGCAGCACCGTCAGCCCCCGCGCCAGGGCGGTGACGTAGTCACGGTCGCCGGCTTCGAGGGGCGCGTCGGGTGTTCGCACGGCGCACACCATCGCGGCCCCGCGCCGCGGCATCAAGACGCTTGACGACGCCCGACCCGGGAGCACATACCGCGTGCGAAATCGAGCGCCTGTGTTCGCCCTGCGAACACGAAGAACGCGGAGGACCGGCCGGCATGCTGCGCAAGGAACAGAACGACCTTCTCACCCAGACCGACCCCGGCACGCCCATGGGGACGATGTTCCGTTCCTACTGGATCCCCGCGATGCTGGCGGAGGAGCTGCCGGAGAACGACTGTCCCCCGGTCCGCGTGAAGCTGCTCGGCGAACGCCTTGTCGCCTTCCGCAACTCCGAGGGCGTCTACGGCCTGATGGACGAGTTCTGCGCCCACCGCGGCGTGTCGCTGTGGTTCGGCCGCGTGGAGGAGGGCGGCATCCGCTGCCCGTACCACGGCTGGAAATACGACACGACGGGCCAGTGCGTGGACGTGCCGTCGGAGGCCGCGGAGAACGGCTTCTGCCAGAAGATCAAGCTGGCCTCCTACCCGCTGATCAAGCTCGGCGACATCCTCTGGACCTACATGGGCCCGGCCGAGACCCGCCCGCCGGAGCCTGAGTGGGAGTTCGCCAACGTCCCGGCGGAGCAGACCTACACCTCCAAGCGCACGCAGGAGTGCAACTGGCTCCAGGCGATGGAGGGCGGCATCGACTCCTCCCACGTCTCCTGGCTGCACCGCGGCGCGCTGAACCACGACCCGCTGTTCAAGGGCGCCAAGGGCAACGAGTATAACATGAAGGACGCCAAGCCCGTCTTCGAGGTGGTGGAACACCCCGGCGGCCTCTACATCGGCGCCCGCCGCAACGCCGAGGACGGGAAATACTACTGGCGCATCACCCCCTGGGTCATGCCCTCCTTCACGATGGTCCCGCCGCGCGGCGACCACCCGGTGCACGGCCACTTCTGGATCCCGATCGACGACGAGAACTGCTGGGCCTGGTCCTTCGACTACCACCCCGTGCGCGCCCTGACGCACGAGGAGCGGCAGGCGATGGTGGACGGCCACGGCATCCACGTCGCGACCATCCCCGGCACCTACCGGCCGCAGCAGAACAAGGACAACGACTACCTCATCGACCGCCCGGCGCAGCGGCGCGGCGACACCTATTCCGGCGTGCACGGCATCGGCATGCAGGACGCGTCGCTGCAGGAGAGCATGGGCCCGATCGTGGACCGCCGCCGCGAGAACCTCGTCTCCACCGACAACGGCATCATCATGGCCCGCCACCGCCTGATGCGCGCCGCGAAGGCGCTGGCCGACAAGGGCGTGATGCCCCCCGGCCGCGACGTCGCCCACCAGAAGGTCCGCTCCGCCGCCGTCATCCTGCCGCCCGATCAGGCGTTCAAGGACGCGGCGCGGGAGGAACTGACGGTGCGTCCCGGAATCCGTCAGGCTTCGGTCTGACGATGGAGAGCGAGAGCAACCGGGCCACCAAGGCATCGGAATCCCGGTTCCGCCTCCAGGCCCCGAACTCCCGCCAGCGCCGCGTCGCCGTGGTCTCGCTCGATCCCGCGGCGGCGGCGCTGGCCGATGACCTGGCGAAGGCCGGCTGGAACGGCGCCACCTTCTACGGCTGGCACGCCTTCGCCTCCCCGTCCGGCACGCTCGACGCCTTCCTCGCCGACCTCGGCGGACGCACCCGCCGCGTGACGGAGGTGGTGGAGGGCTCCGAACTCGTCGTCCTCATCGCCGGCGCGCGCGAGGCGGACGCCGCGGCGGTCGCCGCCATCGGCGACGCCGCCACCGCCCGCCGCGTCACCTGCGTCGGCGTCCTCCTGGCGGGGGCGGAGGTGGACGACGCCACCCTCTCCGCCGGTCTCTCCCTGCTGCGCCCCCACGTCGGGATGCTCGTGGTGGCGGAGGACCGGGACTACGTCGCGGCCATGCTGGAAGCCCTGCGCGCGTGAGCCGCCGCACCACCGTCATCCTCGGCGCGGGACAGGCGGGGGGCCGCATGGCCGAGGCGATCCGCGCCGCCGGCCTGGACGACCGCATGATCCTCATCGGCGAGGAGGACGCCCCGCCTTACGAGCGCCCGCCCCTGTCCAAGGACGTGCTGACCGGCAAGTCCGACGAATCCACCACCCTCCTCAGCGGCGGCGACGCCCACTGGCGCGGCCTCGACGTGGACCTCGTCCTCGGCGCCCGCGCCGAGGCGTTGGACCTGACGGCCCGCACCGTCCGCGCGAACGACGCCGCCCCCATCCGCTTCGACCGCCTCGTCATCGCCACCGGTTCCCGCGCCCGCGCCCTCCCCGGCCTGGACCGCGCCAGCATCCCCGTCCTCACCCTCCGCAGCCTTGCTGACGCGCGCCGCCTGCGCCCGGAACTGATCGCCGGCCGCACCCTCCTCCTCATCGGCGGCGGCGTCATCGGCCTGGAGGTCGCCGCCTCCGCCGTCGCCCTCGGCCTCGACGCCGTCGTGGTCGAGGCCGGCGCCGCGCTGATGAACCGCGCGACCCCCGCCCCCCAAGCCACCCGGATGCTCGCCACCCACCGCGCCCGCGGCGTGGACGTCCGCCTCCTGACGACCGTGACCACCCTCGACGGCCGCGTCGCCACCCTCTCCGACGGCACGCGCGTCGAGGCCGACCTCGTCGTCGTCGGCGTCGGCTCCCTCGCGAACGACGGGATCGCCGCGGAAGCCGGCCTCCCGACCCGCGACGGCATCATCGTGGACGCCCACGGCCGCACCGCCGACCCGGGCGTTTTCGCCGTCGGCGACGTGGCCCGCCACCCCCTCCCCCGCTACGGCCTCGAATCCCTCCGCCAGGAGACCTGGCGCCACGCGGACAACCACCCCCGCGCCGTCTCCGCCGCCATGCACGACCCCGACGCCCCGCCCTACGACGACGTTCCCGGCTTCTGGTCCGACCAGAACGGCGAACGCCTCCTCGTGGAGGGCCTCCCCGGCCTCGGGACGGTGACCGTGTGCCGCGGCGCCCCCGACGCCCCGGGCTCCACCTTCCACCTCGACGATGCCGGCACGATCCTGGGCGCCGCGACCCTCGGCGACGGCAAGACCATGGCCATCGCGCGCCGCCTCATCGCCGCCCGCGCGCGCCCCGACCCGGCCCGGCTGGCCGACGAGAAGGCGGACCTGCGCCCCCTGCTGCGCTGAACCGCCACACGACGGGAGACGACGAGAATGCTCACCACCACCCGCCGCACCACGCTCGGCGCCGCCCTCGCGATGCCCGCGATCGCCCCGGCGCTGGCCCAGGCCGCCGGCTGGCCGAACCGCCCCGTGCGGATCATCGTCCCCTTCGCCCCCGGTGGCTCCGCCGACACCCTCGGCCGCTCCATGGCCGCCGAACTCACCACCGCCCTCGGCCAATCCTTCGTCGTCGAGAACCGCGCCGGCGCCGGCGGCGTCCTCGGCTCGCAGCAGGTCTCCCGCGCGGCGCCGGACGGCTACACCTTCGTCATCTCCGGCATCGCCTCCCACGTCATCGCCCCGGCCATCAACGCCAACACCGGCTTCGACGGCCTCCGCGACTTCACCCACGTCGCCATCCTCGGCGGCCCACCCTGCGTCCTCGTCGTGAACCCCACGACGATGCCCGTGCGCGACGTGGCCGAGTTCGTCGCCCGCGGCCGGCGCGAGCCGATCTCCTACTCCACTCCCGGCACCGGCACCCACGGCCACCTCTTCGCCGTCGCCCTCGGCCGCGCCTCCGGCGCGCGGCTGGAGCACGTCCCCTACCGCGGCGCCGGCGCCGGCCTCGCCGACCTGCTGTCCGGCATCGTCCCCGCCTCATCGGGAACCCTCTCCTCCGTCCTCCCCCCCATCCGCGCCGGCAACCTGCGCGCCCTCGCCCTCACCTCCGCCACCCGCTTCGCCGGCCTGCCCGATGTGCCCACCTACCCCGAGGCCGGCTTCCCCGACCTCGTCGGCCAGACCTGGTTCGGCCTCGCCGGCCCCCCCGGCCTGCCGGAGGGCATCGTCACCGACCTGAACCGCGAGGTCGTGAAGGCCATGAACTCCCCGCGCATCCGCGAGCGCATGGAAACCGAGGCGATGCAGGGTGCGGACCTCTCCGCGCCCGACTACACTCGCTTCGTGGCGGCCGAGATCGCCAAGTGGGCGCCCATCGCCCGCTCCGTGAACATGAACGACGGGTAGGACCAATGGCGGAACTGCTGGCAATCTGCGCCACGGGCGACGTGGCGGAAGGCGACGCGCTGCGGGTGGAAACCCCCAAGGGCGACTTCGCGGTCTTCAACGTGGACGGCGCCTTCTACGTCACCCAGAACCTCTGCACCCACGGCCCGGGCTCCCTGGGCGACGGCTTCCTCGAAGGCCACGAGATCGAGTGCGACTTCCACCAGGGCAAGTTCGACGTGCGGACCGGTCTCGCGACCTCCGCTCCCTGTTCCGAACCCCTGACGGTCTACGCCGCCGTCGTGCAGGACGGCACGGTCCATATCGACCCCGAATCCGGCCGCTGCGGCGCGTGACCCTCCCGGCCCTCGCCATCGCCCTCGGCGACCCCGCCGGCATCGGTCCGGAGATCGCCCTGAAGGCCGCGCTGCACCCGGACGTGCGCGCGATCTGCCGCCCCGTGCTCGTCGGCGACCCCCAGGCCGTCGCCGCCTCCGCCCGCGGCGCCGGGCTCGACGTGACGATCCGCGAGGTCGCCCGCCCCGCCGACGCCGAGGCCGCCGACGGCACCGTGGACCTCCTCCCCGTCCCCGGCTTCGCCCCGGGCACTTTCGCCTTCGGCCGCGCCGACGCCGAGAGCGGGCGCGCCTCCCTCCTCTCCTGCTCCGCCGCCATCCGCGCCGCCCTCGCGGGTGAGGCCCGGGCCGTCATCGCCGCCCCGATGAACCAGACCGCCATCGCCGCCGCCGGCATCGCCTTCGACGGCTACCCGTCCTTCCTCGCGCGCGAGACCGGCCTGCCCCCGGACGACGTGTTCCTCATGCACTGCTTCGACGCCATGCGGATCGTCCACGTCACCCTCCACGTCTCGGTCGCCCGCGCCCTCACCCTCCTCACCCGCGAGCGCATCACCCGCGCCATCACTGCCGCCGACGCCGCCCTCCGCCGCCTCGGCATCGAAGCCCCCCGCATCGCCGTCGGCGGCCTGAACCCCCACGCCGGGGAGAACGGCCTGTTCGGATCGGAGGACGACGAGTCCACCACCCCCGCCATCGCCGATGCGCGCGCCGCGGGCGTCGTCGCCGAAGGCCCCTTCGGCACCGACACCATGTACGCGAAGCGGGGCTACGATGCCTTCGTCGTCATGCTGCACGACCAGGGCCACATCGCGTCCAAGCTGCTCGGCCAGCACCGCACCGCCGGCATCATGATCGGCGCGCCGATCCTCTTCTCCTCCGTCGCGCACGGCTCCGGCCACGATATCGCCGGCCAGGGCAAGGCGAACCCCGGCGCCATGGTCGAGGCCGCCCGCCGCCTCCTCGGCGCCGATCTCGCGGGAGCCTGCCGCGCGCCGAACTGACCGCGAGGGCGCGGTTCAGCCCCCCCGCACGAACCACCCCGCCGCGTCCGCCAGGGCCCGGTCCGGCGGCGTCCGCGGGAACCCCAGCACCGCGTCCGCCCGCGTCGGGTCCAGCGCGATCTCCTGCCCGAAGGTCCGGATGAGGGAGGGCGGGATGACGTCGGGCGTCCGCACCCGGGCCTTCCACCCGATGATCTCCGCCGCCTTCAGCGGATAGGCCGCCAGCCCCTCCGCCCGCATCCGCCACCCCGGCAGCCGCCGCACCGGCGTCGCCCCGATCGCGATGGCCAGATCCCGGAAGTAGTCGTTCCACGTCCCCGGCGCGGGGTCCGACACGTTGAACGCCCCGCCCCGTGCCCCCTCCACCCGCAGCGCCGCCACGATCGCCGCGCCCAGATCGGCCGCCGAGGTGAGGTTGCACACCCCGTCCCCCACCGGCCCCAGGTCGCCCAGCCGCCCGGCCCGCAGCAGCCGCGCCGGCCGCGCCGTCCACCCCTCGGACCCCGGGCCGTGCACGATGCCGGGGCGGAGCACCACCGCGTCGCCGCCCCCCGCGAGGTGGGCCCGCACCGCCCGCTCCGCCGCGGCCTTGCCCTCTCCGTAGTCGCCCACCGGCGTCATGGGCGCGTCCTCGGCCACCGTCCCCGTCGCGTCGCCGTAAACCGCCATGGAGGACAGGTGCACCACCCGCCGCGACCCCGCCGCCGCCATCACCGCCCGCGCCGCCCGCAGCATGGCCTCCGGCGCCCCGGCGGTCGCGTTCAACACCGCCGAGACCCCGTCCATCGCCGCCTCGACCGACCCCCGGTCCGTCGCGTCCACCGCCCGGGCCTGCACCCCCGCCGGCCCGGTCCCGGCCCGCCGGACGCCTGCCACCGGCACCATCCCCGCCGCGCGGATCGCCGCGACGGCATGCCCGCCGATGAAGCCGCCGGCGCCGAGGACGAGGATCGTATCGGTCATGTCGCCTACGCTGCCACGCCCGGGCGCGCCGGGCGAGGCCGCGTCGCACCGCCGGCGCCGCGTCGCTAAAACGCGACGGGACGCCGGCGCCGTCCGGACTTGCATCGAAGCCCGGCGTCGCGGACACCGGGGGCGTTCCGCCGTGCGGGCCGAATCGGTCCGGGAGAGGAGGTTCGAACTGGACGCCTCGCCGCTGCGCCGCGCCATCCGCGCCGCCCTGCCCCGCCTCGGCCGCCTCTACCCGCTGTATAGCGGCCTCGGCACCATCGCGAACTCACGCCCCTGGCGCGCCCTCATGGCCGGCGGCCCTCCCGAAGCGGTGGCGCGAATCCGCGGCACCGGTGCCCGCCTCATCGTCCCCACCGACGATTTCATCGGCGCCGCCGTCCACGGCCTCGGCGACCTCGACCCGAAGGTCACCTGGATGGTCCGGAAGGTCCTGCGTCCCGGCGACACCGCCCTCGACATCGGCGCCAACCTCGGCCTCGTCGCTATGGCCATGGCCGACGCCGTCGGCCCCACCGGCCGCATCGAGGCCTTCGAGCCGCAGCCCCGCTTCGCCGCCCTCGCCCGCCGCTCCGCCGCCCTCAACGGCTACGCCCACCTCACCGTCCACGAGACGGCGCTCGGCCGTGTTGACGCGACCGTCTCCCTCAACATCCCCGCCGACAACAAGGGCCGCGCCTCCATCGGCCGCCCCGAGGGCGACGAGACCATCCAGGTTCCCCAGCGCGACGCCGGCGCGGTGCTGGAAGCCCTCGCCCCCGGCCCCGTCCGCCTCCTCAAGATGGACGTCGAGGGCTACGAGACGGAGGTCGTCGCCGGCGCGGAGGCGTGGCTGCGCCGGAACCCGCCCGACGCCATCCTCTTCGAACTGAACGACTACGCCGGCGATTTCGCGGGCCAGCCCCTCATCCGCCAACTCGCCGCCCTCGGCTACCGTTTCGCCGAGGCCCCGAAGCGCCTGTTCCGGATGCGCCTCCGCCGGGTGGAGGCGGGCGCGACCGGTCGGCTCGCGAACGACCTCCTCGCGGTGCGGGAGGGGCCGGAGGGAGATGCCATCCTCGCGGCGGTCGGCGCCGCCTGAGCGGCGCGGCCCGACGACGCATCCCCATTTCGGGGGAAGACAGGTCGAATCGTGGTTGGAAACCGCCTAATAAACTATTACGTTGTCCGTGAATTGAGACAGAGGACTTCACCCCATGGATGGCGGCCTCGTCATGCCCATGACGCCCTTCCGCGGCGGGGTCCTCCACGAAGGGCCGGGTGTCCGTCTCCTCCGCTGGCATTCCGGCCTCCTCGACACGGTGGTCCGGCTGGGCGACGGCGCCCTCTGCGCCATGCTCGTCCTCCTGGCGGCCCAGGTCCTCCCCCTCTCCCGCCTGCTGCCCCATCCCGCCTCGGCGGCGGGCGCCGCGGTCGTCGTCGCGCTTGCCTGGGTCCTCCTCCTCCGCGCCGGCAGCGCCTACCGCCTCCCCCGCTACCGCAGATGGCGCCTCCTCGCGGGCGATGCGGCCAGCGCCCTCATCCCGCTCGCCGCCGCCCTCCACCTCGCCGCCTGGACCATCGCGGACGCGACGCCGGCCGAGCACGCCTCCATCCTGGCCTGGGCCGCGGGCCTCCTCGCCCTCACCCTCCTCGCCCGCCTCGGCCTCCGCGCCGTCGTCCGCCGTGGTCTCGCCACCGGTGCCCTCTGCCGCCAGGTCGCGATCATCGGCGCCACCGACATCGCGGAAGGCGTGATCGCCTCCCTCACCGGCCCTGACGAGCCCGAACCCGCCAGCATCATCGGCGTGTTCGACGACCGCCGCGGCACCCGCGTCGCGCCGAACATCCTCGGCCACGCCCTCACCGGCACCGTCGGTGACCTCTGCGACATCGCTCGGGACCGCCGCGTGGACCTCATCGTCATCTGCCTCCCCTGGAGCCGGGCGATGCAGATCTTCTCCACGATGGGCGAGGTCCAGTGGATCGCCGCCGACATCCTCGTGCCCCTGGACCGCGACGCCTTCGACCTCCGCTCCGCCCGCGTCCGCGCCGTCGCCGGCGCCCCGGCGCTGGAGGTGATGCGCCAGCCCCTGCAGAACGGCGCCATCCTCCTCAAGATGCTGGAGGACTACCTCCTCGGCGCCCTCGCCCTCGTCGTCCTCGCGCCGGTCATGGTCCTGTCCGCGCTCGCCATCCGCCTCGACAGCCCCGGCCCGGTCCTGTTCCGGCAGATGCGGGAAGGCTTCAACGGCCGCGAGTTCACCATCCTCAAGTTCCGCACGATGACCGCGGCCGAGCACGACCCCACCGTGGGGCTGGACCGCGGCAACCCCTACATCACCGGCGTCGGCCGCATTCTCCGCCGCTTCTCCATCGACGAGCTGCCGCAGCTGTTCAACGTGATGCGCGGGGAGATGTCCCTCGTCGGGCCCCGCCCCTACGTCCCGGGCATGCGGGTCGGCGCCGACGCCTTCAAGCGGGCGGTGCGGGACTACGCCGTGCGCTACCGGATGAAGCCCGGCCTCACCGGACTGTCGCAGGTCGGCGGCGCCCGCGGCCGGATGGAGTCCCTCGAGAAGGCCCGCCACGGCATCGAACTCGACGTGCGATACGTCGAGACCTGGTCGCTCTGGCTCGACCTGAAGATCATGGTCCGGACGGTCTGGGTCTGCCTCACCGCCCGCGGCGCGCACTGAGCGCGGCGTCCCCGCGCACCATCCGGGCCGGCACGCCGCCGGCGGGGCGCCCCCTCACGCCGGTGCGATGGACTTTCCGCCTCCCGCTCCCTTACATGCCGCGGGGATGATCTCGATCGCGGCAGGGGAACGGTTGTGAGCGACGCACGGGCGGCGGGCGCCCTCTCGGTCGCTTCGTCACGCCCGCCGGTTCCTCGCGCGCCGATCGGGGAATCCGCCGCCGGCCTCGCCGCGCGGGACATCCTGACGACGATCTTCCTCCGGCGCGGCCTCATCCTCCTCGCCTTCCTGACACCGATCCTCCTCTCGATCCTCGCCGCCCTTCTGCTTCCTCCCCGCTGGCCGGCGGAGGCTCTCCTCCTCATCCAGGTCAGCCGCGAGAGCGTCGGCGCCTCCGACCTCACGGGCACCGGCCCCACCGTCCTCTCGGTCGAGACTCCGAAGGTCGTGCAGTCGGAGTCCGAACTCATCCTCTCCGACATCGTCCTGCGCCGCGCCATCGCCGCCGCCGGCCCCGGCCGGATCGTCCCCGGCCTCGGCGAGCCCCGCCTGTTCGGCCTGCTGGCGCCGGTGCCGCAGTCCGAATGGGTCGCGGAGGGCGCGCAGCGCCTGCGCCGCGCCCTCTGGGTCGGCTCCTCGCAGACCTCGAACCTCATGCGCGTCACCGCCTCGCTGCCCGAGGCGGACCGCTCGGTGACCGCGCTGAACGCCGTGCTGGCCGCCTACCTCGCCCAGCGCGCCGAGATCTTCGCGCCGGGCGACGCCCGCGTCCTCTCCGCCGAGACCGACCGCATGGCGACGGACCTGCGCGCGATCGACGAGCAGATC
>CAXVWQ010000364.1:0-7833 GCA_964263755.1 Roseomonas sp.
AGGTTGTCCGCCGGGATGATCGCCAGCCCGGACTCCGCGAGGATCTTCTTGCCGAGTTCGACGTTCGTCCCCTCCAGCCGCACGACGAGCGGCACGGAGAGCGACAGGTTCTTCGACGCCGCCACGATCCCCTCGGCGATCATGTCGCACTTCGCGATCCCGCCGAAGATGTTGACGAGGATGGCCTTCACGTTCCGGTCCGACGTGATGATCCGGAACGCCTCCGTCACCCGCGCCGCGTTCGCCGTGCCGCCCACGTCGAGGAAGTTCGCGGGCGACGAGCCGTAGAGCTTGATGATGTCCATCGTGGCCATCGCCAGCCCGGCGCCGTTCACCATGCACCCGATCTCGCCGTCCAGCGCGACGTAGTTCAGGTCGTTGTTGATCGCGTCGAGTTCCTTCGGGTCCATCTCCGAATCGTCGCGCAGCGCCTCCAGGTCCTTGTGGCGGAACAGTGCGTTGTCGTCGAAGGACACCTTGGCATCGAGCGCCAGCACGTCGCCCGAGCCGGTGATCACCAGCGGGTTGATCTCGATGATCGCCATGTCGAGTTCGACGAAGGCCTTATACAACGCCGTCACGAAGGAGTTGAACACGCCGACCTGCCCCCCCGTGAGCCCCAGCCCGAAGGCGAGCTTCCGCGCGTGCCAGCCGGAAATCCCCGACGCGGGGTCCACCGCGACCTTGAGGATCTTCTCGGGCTGGTGCTCCGCGACCTCCTCGATCTCCATCCCGCCCTCGACCGAGGCCATGACGGTGATGCGGGAGGTCTCGCGGTCCACGAGCAACGAGAGGTAGAGTTCCCGCGCGATATCGGACCCGGCCTCGACGTAGACCCGATTGACGACCTTGCCCTCCGGCCCCGTCTGCTTCGTGACGAGGGTGTGCCCGAGCATCGCCGCCGCCGCCGCCTTGGCATCCGCCGGGGACTTCACGACCCGCACGCCGCCCTTGCCGTTCGGGTCGTCCTCGAAGCGCCCCGCGCCCCGCCCGCCCGCGTGGATCTGCGACTTCACGACCACCACCGGCGTGCCGAGCTTCGTCGCGGCGGCCTCGGCCTCCTCCGGCGTGCGCGCGACGTGGCCTTCCAGCACCGCAACGCCGTAGCGCCGCAGCAGCTCCTTGCCCTGATACTCGTGGATGTTCATGCCGACCCCCGGATACGAAAAGGGCCGGGGGATCGCCCCGGCCCGCGTGACCTCAGACCCCGAGGGCCTTGAAGTCCTCCACCAACTTCTTCACCGCGTCGCAGGACTTGTCGAACGCCGCCTTCTCGTCCGGCGTGAACGCCACCTGCACGATCCGCTCCACGCCGCCCGCGCCGATCACCACGGGCACGCCGACGTAGAAGTCGGACAGGCCGTACTCCCCGTTCAGCATCACCGCGCAGGGCAGCACGCGCTTCTTGTCCTTCAGGTAGGATTCCGCCATCGCCACGGCCGACGCGGCCGGCGCGTAGAACGCGGAGCCCTTCTCCAGCAGCTTCACGATCTCCCCGCCGCCATTGGCGGTGCGGGCGACGATCGCGTCGATCTTCTCCTGCGTCGTCCACCCCATCTTGATGAGGTCCGGCACCGGGATGCCAGCGACGGTGGTGTAGCGCGTCAGCGGCACCATCGTGTCCCCATGCCCGCCGAGCACGAAGGCCGTCACGTCCTCGACCGAGACGTCGAACTCCTGCGCCAGGAACAGCCGGAAGCGCGAGGAATCCAGCACCCCCGCCATCCCGACGACCTTGTGCGCGGGAAGCCCCGACTTCTGCTGCAGCGCCCAGACCATCACGTCCAGCGGGTTGGTGATGCAGATGACGAAGGCGTCCGGGGCGTAGGTCTTGATGCCCTCCGCCACGGTCGCCATCACCCCGGCGTTCTTCGTCAGCAGGTCGTCGCGGCTCATCCCCGGCATGCGCGGGAAGCCCGCGGTCACGATCACCACGTCCGCCCCGGCGATCGCCGCGTAGTCGGACCCGCCGCTCATCGCGCAGTCGAACCCGTCCACGGGGGAGGACTGGGTGATGTCGAGCGCCTTGCCCGCCGCCACGCCGCCGAAGACGTCGAACATCACGACGTCCCCCAGCTCCTTCAGCCCGATGAGGTGGGCCAGCGTCCCGCCGATGTTGCCGGCGCCGACGAGGGCGATCTTCTTGCGGGCCATGAGCGATCCTTGGGCGCGATTCATCGCAACTGCGAAAGGCGCCGGGGGAATAGACCCGCCCGCGCCCCCCGGCAAGGCGCACCCTAGCCCGGGACGTAGCGCCGCTGCGCCTCGCGCACGTGGCCGGAAGGCAGGGCCTCCAGCCCCGGGTCCGGCGGCAGTTCCACCCCGAAGTGCCGCCCCAGCACGTCCCCGATGAGTTCGTAGCACGACCCGATCCGCACCACCTCCATCGTGGTGAAGTCGATCATCGTCGAGGACCGGCGGTAGGGGTGATACTTCATCAGCCCGTAATCGAGGACGAGGTCCGCCACCGCGCGGATCTCCGGCTGGATGTCCGTCGCCCGGAACCGCGTCCCGGTCCCCGTCAGGTTGGCCGACGACCCGAAGAGCGGCTGGGACCGCTCCAGCGACAGCCGGGCCATCTCCCCCTCCAGCGCCCCGACGTTCATGAGGATGGCGACCGTTCCCCCCTCCGTGCTCGCCGCCAGCGCCGGCTCCCCGAGGCTCCGCAGCAAGGGGTGCCCCGCCCGGAACGGCAGGATGACCGAGAGCGGCAGGTCGTAATCCACCACGATCGCCCGGATCATCTCCGCCGCCCGCGCCGGCACCTCGTGGACCTCCTCGTGGATCGCGAGGCTGCCGACCATGGCGTTCCGCTTGTGCGCCCCCCGTCCCTTCGCGCGGAAGAACCGGGTCAGCGCCGCCTCCGTCCCGCTGATCCCGGCGTAGCCGATCTCCAGCGGCACGATCGCCAGCCCGCCGTCGGCGATCACGTCCACCGCCCGCCGGGCGTCCCCCGGGATGTCCAGCACCGCCATGTGGGTCACTCCAGCCGCAGGTTCAGGGCGGGCAGCAGCGGCGCCCAGCGGTCCCGCTCCGCCCGCAGCATCGCCGCGGCCTCGACCTGCGTCGTGGCCATGATCTCGAACCCCGCTCGGGTGAGTTGATCCCGCAGCGCCGGCTCGGCCAGCGCGTCGGCGGTCGCCGCGTGCAACGCCGCCACCACCTCCGCCGGCGTTCCCGCGGGCGCGAGCATGAGGAAGCGCAGCGCCGTCACCGCCGCCGGGAACCCCGCCTCCGCGATCGTCGGGATGTCCGGCGCCGAGGCCGCCCGCCGCGCCGAGAGCAGCGCCAGCGGCCGCAGCGTCCCGGCCGCGAAGTGCTGGGAGACCGACCCGAAGGAGAACACCCCGAGCGCCACGTGCCCCGCCAGCACGTCGTTCATCGCCGGCCCACCACCCCGGTATTCCGCCTGGATCAGCCGCACCCCGGCCTCCCGCGCGAACAACTCGTAGGCGAGGTGATGCGGCGAGCCGACGGAGGGATTGGCGAAGGCGAGCGTCTCCGGCCGCGCCCGGGCGAGCGCCACGAACTCCCGCAGGTCGCGCGCCGGCACGTTCGGGTTGATGCCGATGACGAGCGGCGTCTCCGCCATGTAGGACACCGGCACGAAGTCCCGGAACAGGTCGTAGCCGCGCCGGGGATAGAGGAACTCGAAGTAGGCCACGTTGTCGGCGTTGACGATGACGGTGTGCCCATCCGGCGCCGCCCGCGCCGCGGCCTCCATCCCGATGTTCGTCGCCGCGCCGCCCCGGTTCTCGATGATCATGGGCTGGCCGAGCCGGCTCCGCATCCGCTCCGCGAAGGGCCGTGTCAGCGTGTCGGTGCCCCCGCCCGGCGGGTAGGGGACGATCAGCCGGATCGGGCGCGCGGGCCATCCCTGCGCCCATGCCGGACCCGCCGCCAGCGCCAGCGGGGCCGCGAGCAACCCGCGACGTCGCATGTCCCGTTCCCTCCGCGCCGGTCGAACCGGCGGGGTGAGGTTGCGACGCCCTGCCCCGGCCCGCAACGCCCCTTCAGGTCAGATCGGCACGCACCGGCCCGCCGATCGTCAGATCGGCACGCACCTGAAGGTGTCGGCATGACCGCGGGCCAGGACCGACATCGTCCCCGCCGGGCAGTCGCGCTGCTCCCGGTCCGCCGCCGGCACGCCCGCGTGCCACGAACCGCCCCGGCCGCGCGGGATCGCGACGCGCCGGTCGTCATCGTCATCGTCCCGCGTCGCCACGGGCGCCGGCGCCGCGAAGGCCAGGCGGGAGAAGAAGCCCACCGACCGCACCGCCCCCGTCGCCGTCCACCGATCCCCCCCCGTGCTGCGCCGCGGCTCGGCGCGCGGGGCGAAGCGCGACGCCGGTTCCCAGCGCGGCCGCGCCTCCCAGCCGCGAGGCATCTCGACGAACCGCCGCGACGCGGACACCGGCACGAAGCGCTCCAGCGGCAGCGTCGTCACGATCCGCTCGCCCCGCCGCACGGGTTCCAGCCGCGGCGGCGACAGCACCGCCACCACCCGCTCCCCCCGCTGGATTGGCCGCAGGGCGGCCGGGGCCGCCGCCCGGTCGTGCTTGCCCCGCACGTCCCGCCGCGGCGCCGCCTCCGCCCCCGCGGCGCAAGCCATCATCGCGGCCAGCGCGAGAACCATCCCTCGAACCATCATCTCTCCCCTTCTCCTCTCTCGCCCGTTCCCCCGAACCGGCGCGACGACGACACGGACCTCTACGTCAGGTGCGGCAACGCAAGATAGGTGCCGCTCCCCATCTCCATCAGCCGGGACACGGTGCGCTGGAACATCGCCGCCCCGTCCCCCTTCTCATACAGCGCATCCGGCACCGCATCGGCCGACGCCACCAGCTTCACCCGATGCTCATAGAGCGCGTCCACGAGCGTCACGAAGCGCCGCGCCCGGTCGAAGTTCTCCGGCCCGAGACGCGGCACCCCGTCCAGCACGAGCGTGTGGAAGTGCGTCGCGAGCGCGAGGTAGTCCCCCGCCCCGAGATACGCCCCGCACAGCGCCTCGAAATCCGCCCGCGCCACCCCCCGGTGCGCCTGGGCAACCTCCACCCGCCGCCCCATCACCGTCAAGGCGCAGGGCGTTCCGTGCGGCACCCCGGACAACTCCCGGAACGCATCGTCCAGCGCCCGCTCCGCCCGCGAATCCGCCGGCACGTGCCAGGTCGGCATCCCGCGGATGCGGTCGCGCCGGTAGTCCCGCGCCGCGTCGAGGTGCAGCACGTCCAGGTGCCCGGCGATGAGCCCGATGAACGGCAGGAACGCGTCCCGCCCCGGCTGCCCCTTGAACAGGTCGCTCGGCGCCGTGTTGCTCGTCGCCACCACCACCACCCCGCGCGCGAACAGGGCCTCGAACAGCCGCCCGAGGATCATGGCGTCCGCGATGTCGTGCACCTGGAACTCGTCGAAGCACAGCAGGGCCGCCTCGTCCGCCACGGCGTCCGCCACCGGCTGGATCGGGTCCTCCCCCTTCGGGTTCGCCAGCTTCCAGGCGTGCACCCGCTTGTGCACGGACCCCATGAAGGCATGGAAGTGGACGCGCCGTTTCCGCGGCACCTCCGCGACGTCGAAGAACATGTCCATCAGCATGGACTTGCCCCGACCGACCTCGCCGACGAGGTAGAGCCCGTGCGGTGCATCCACGGCCTCGTCCACCGGCTTGCGCCGGAAGAAGCGCGCCAGCAGCCCCGGCTCCTCGTGCTTCGCCGGGTGCGGGTCATACCCCCGCAGGCGGCGCCAGAGATCCTGCAGCCGCTCGGCGGCCAGCGCCTGGGCCGGATCGGCGCTCAGCGCGCCCGCGGCGATGCGCACGCGATACGCCGGGAGGGGCCCGCCACCCGCCGCCCCCGTCGCCCCGCCGGCCGCACCCCCCGCACCGGGATCGGGCCGCAGGGCGGACACGCTCGCGCTGCCATCCATGCGGGGTCGCTCCTAACGCGCGGCACCCGGGCCGGCAACCGCGAAGTCCGGTCCACCGGATGCCCGAAACAGGAGCGGCCCCGCCGGCACCGGGCCGGCGGGGCCGCGATCGGTCGTGCGGGCCGGTCAGCCCATCCCCACCTGCGCCTTCGTGACGGAGGCCTTCAGCTTGCCCCCCTCCATCCCGCTGATCTGCGACAGCGGGACGTAGTGGTGCTGGGCGTCCGTGCTGTCGGCCTTCGTCAGCTTGATCCGGTCGCCATCCACCTTGTCCACGGTGCCGATGTGCTGCCCGTCGCTGCCGACGAGTTCCATGTGTTCCTTGATGTCCGAGGCGTTGACCATGTCGGCGTTCCTTGTCCGGGGTTGAGCCCGGGGAACGCCCGGGGCGCTCCCGGGATGCACCCACTCACAGGCTCGCGCCCCCGTCCATGACGATCGCCTGCCCCGTGACGTTCCCCGCCCCCTCCCCCAGGAGCCAGAGGACGAGGGACGCCACCTCCTCCGCCCGCGTCACCCGCCCCGTCGGCACCCCCGCCGCCGCCTCGGCTTCCGTCAACCCGAGTTCGCGCCACCGTGCCCGGGCCATCGTCGTGTCCACCCAACCCGGGCACACCGCGTTCACCGTGATCCCCCGCGGCGCCAGCCGCAGCGCCAGGGCCCGGGTCAGCCCCACCACCCCGTGCTTCGCGGTCACGTAGGCCACCTGGTCCGGCACCGCCCGCAGCCCGAGGACGGAGGCCACCGTCACGATCCGCCCGCCCTCCCCCATGGCCGCCGCCGCTCCCTCGGCGCAGCGCCACGCCCCGTCGAGGTTCACCGCCATCATCCGGCGCCAGGGCCGCTCGTCCCCCGCGCCACCATCCCCGGGGGGCGAATCCGCCCCCGCCACCCCGGCCGCGAGGACCGCCGCGGCGAGCGGGCCGACGCGGCGGAACAGGCCCCGCACGTCCGCCTCGTCCGCCACGTCGCACATCTCGAACCGGACCCCCTCGGGCAGCCCGTCCCCGGGCGGCCGGCGCGAGGCCGCCACGACCTCCCACCCCTCCGCCGCCAGCCGCGCCGCGACCGCGCCGCCGATCCCCCGCGTCCCGCCCGTCACCAGCGCCCTGCGGATCATGCCGCCCCCCTCATGCGGCGGTCGTCCCGCCGTCCACCGGCATCACGATTCCCGTCACGAAGGAGGCGTGGTCCGACAGCAGGAAGGCGATTACCGCCGCGATCTCCGCCGGCGCCGCGAAGCGCCCCTGCGGCACCGCCTCCGTATAGGCCGTCTCCGACGCCGATCCGCCCCGCGCCGCCAGCCCCGCGATCACGCCCCGCAGCATCGCCGTGTCCGTGGAGCCCGGCGCCACCGCGTTGAACCGCACACCCTGACCTGCGAAGTCCAGCGCCGCCCCCCGCGTCATCTGCGCCAGCGCCGCCTTCGACGCCCCGTAGGCCGCCGAGGCCCGCTTGCCGATGATCGCCTGGTCCGACGCCACGTTCACCACCGCCCCGCCCCCTTCGAGGAGGAACGGCAACGCCGCCCGCATCACCGCGAAGGGCGCGAGCCAGTTCACCCGCATGACCCGCTCCGCCTCCGCCAGCGGCGTGTCGAGCAGCGTCCCGAGGATCGTGTCCCCCGCGTTGTTCACGAGGAGGTCCAGGCCCCCGAGCCGCCCCGCCGCCTCCCGAACCCACCCCTCGATCGCGTCCACCTCGGTCAGGTCGTGCTCCGGCCGGTCCAGTCCCTCGACCCGCACCCCGGAGGCCTCCAGCACCGCCACGACCGCCCGCCCGATCCCGCCGCGATGCCCGGTGACGAGCGCGCGCTTCCCCGCCAGCCCGGTCTGGGCCAGCGGGCGGTCGGTGGGTGCGGGGGCGGCCATCCCGCCAGCCTACATGCGCGGCCGCCGGTCGTCCCACCCG
>CAXVWQ010000365.1:0-2701 GCA_964263755.1 Roseomonas sp.
TCGCCGCGCTCGCCTTCGCGCTCCTCTACGTCGTCACCCGCGGCGCGACGCGGCGCGCGGTGAACGAGGCGTCGCGCACCGCCCAGGCCCGCGACGTCCTGGCCCACGAGATCCTGGAGGCGCACCGCACCCTCCGCCTCACCGGCGCCGACGCCCGCTGGACCGCGCGCTACGCGGCGGTTGCGGCGGAGGCCGCGCTCGCCTCCGCGCACGCCGCCACCGTGTCCGGCCACGTCGCGGCGGCGTCGCAGGCCCTCGTCACGCTGTCGGGCCTCGGCGCGCTCGTCCTCGGCGTCGCGGCGGTGCTCGGCGGCGCCATGTCGGCGGGGGCGCTCATCGCGGGGATGATGCTCATCTGGCGGGTGCTGGCGCCGTTGCAGTCGGGCTTCGTCATGCTGTCGCGGTGGGAGCAGACGCGCGCCTCGGTCCGGCAGGTGGACGGGATGATGGCGCTCGACACCGAACGCCCGCCCGCCGGCCACGTGCGCATGGCGCCGCCGGCCCGCGGCGACGTGGTTTTCCAGCGCGTGACGCTGCGCTACCTCCAGGGCACGGAGCCGGTTCTGGCGGGCGCGACCTTCTCGATCCGGCACGGGCAGGTGGTGGCGATCACCGGCGGCGACGGGTCGGGCAAGTCGTCGCTGCTGCGCCTCGTCGCGGGGCTCTACCAGCCGCAGGGCGGGGTGGTCCGGGTCGGCGGGCACGACGTGCGGGCCTTCGATCCCGCGGTGCTGCGCCGCGCCGTCGCGACGGTGCCACAGACGCCGGACCTGCTCTACGGCACGGTCGCGCAGAACCTCCGCCTCGCGCTTCCCGCCGCGACGGACGCGGACCTGCGCCGCGCCTGCGCCGACGCGCACGTGCTGGAGGCGGTCGAGGCGCTGCCGGAGGGCTTCGGCACCCGGGTCGGCGACAACGCCACCGCCCGCCTGCCGCGCTCCCTCCTCATGCGCCTCTGCCTCGCCCGCGCCCTGCTGCGCGACGCGCCGGTGCTGTTGCTGGACGAGCCGGTGGCGGGCCTCGACGACGCGTGCGCCGACGCCTTCGCCGAGGTGATCGCGGCACGGCGCGGCGAGGCGACGATCCTCATGACGACGCACCGGCCGAGCCACGTGCGGCTGGCGGATCGCGTGCTGCACATCGCCGATGGCGGGGTGGAGGAGGTAACGCCGAAGCCCGGCGGGGCGTCGCCCATCCCCCGGGCACCCCTGCTCCAGAAGCAGGTCTTCCAACCGAGGGGCACCCGCGCATGAGCGACGCCATCGTCCTGCCGCCCGGCTGCCGGGAGCCCGCGCCGGACCGGCACGTGCTGGCCCTGGAGGAGGTGCGGCTGCACGGTGCCGAACGGGCGCTGATCCTCGGCACCGCCGGCCTCGTCGCCGCCTTCCTCGCCTGGGCCTCGGTGACGCGGCTGCCGGAGGTCGCGGTCGCGCCGGGGGAGGTGACGACGGCCGTCGCCGCCGCGCCGCTGCAGCACCTGGAGGGCGGGATCGTCGAGGCCGTCCTCGTCGGCGAGGGCGAGGTGGTGGCGGAGGGCCAGCCGATCCTCCGCCTGAACGACGCGGCGGCCCGGGCCGACCTCGGCCAGATCCGCACCCGCGCCGCGTCCCTGCGGTTGCAGGCCGAACGCCTCGCCGCCCTCGTGGAGGGGCACGCGCTGGCGGGCGGCGCCGGGCTGCTCGGCCCGCAGCGCGCGGCGCTGGAGGCGCGGGTCCGCGCCCAGGCCGACCGGCGCGCGACGGCGGAGCAGGGGGTGGCCGTCCGCCGCGGCGAGATCGCGATGCTGACGGGGCAGGCGTCGGCGCTGGATCGTCAGATCGCCATCTTCCGGGACGAACTGGCGACGCGGCAGGGCCTCGCGCGCCAGGGGCTCACCACGCGGATCGCGGTGCTCGAAGCCCAGCGCATGCTGCTCGGCGCGGCGGCCGACCACGAACGCCTCACGGCGCAGGCGGCGACGGCGGGGCGTTCGCTGGCGGAGGCGGAAGCGCGCCTCGTCGAGTTGTCCTCCGGCCCGGTGGACGAGGCGCGCGCCGAGGCGGCCCGCGTCGCGGGCGAGCTCGCGGAGGCGGAGGAGACGATCGTCCGCCTGCAGGACCGCATGGACCGCACCGTGCTGCGCGCCCCCGCGGCGGGGATGGTGCGCGGGCTGTCCGTGCACCGCCCCGGCTCCGTCGTGCAGCCGGGCGCGCCCGTGGCGGAACTGCTGCCGCGCGACGCCCCGCTCGTCGTGGACGCGCGCGTGGCGCCGCGCGACATCGGCTTCGTCGCGGTGGGCCAGCCCGCCCGCGTGAAGGTCCAGGCCTTCGACTTCGCGCGCTTCGGCACGGTGGACGGGGTGGTCGAGCGCATCTCCGCCGGCGCCTTCCTCGACGAGGCGCGGCAGCCCTACCACCGCGTGCGCGTCTCGCTCACGCGCGACCACGTCGGCGACGTGCCGGGGCGCGCCGTGGTCGCGGCCGGCATGGCCGTTCAGGCCGAGGTGACGACGGGCCGCAAGAGCATCCTGCAATACCTGCTGAAGCCGATCTACGCCTCCATGGCGACGGCGTTCCGCGAGCGCTGAGGACGAGACATGAGCGGAACGAACGGGGCGCCGGACGGCGCGGTGGTCACCGACGGCGCGGCGCGCGCGCTGCGGGCGACGGTGCGCGGCGGGCCGGGCCCGGCAACCGTGGTGCCGGTCGTCGCGGCCGGCGGC
>CAXVWQ010000366.1:0-2789 GCA_964263755.1 Roseomonas sp.
CGAAGGTGGCCCGGCGGCGCGGTCCGGCGGGCCGGCGCCCGCCGTGCGGACCCCTCCCCCCGTGACCGCACCGGTCCCCCCGGCTCCCGTACCGGCGCCCTCGACGGCGGTGCCCCCGCCGCGGCCGGCCGCCGGCGCCCCGCGGGTGGTGCTGCACCGCCCCGTCGGCTCCTCGGAGGCCGAGGACCAGGCGGCGGCGGCGACGGCCACCCTGTCGCCGGGATTCGGCGCGATCGAGACGCGGGTGGTCGGCAGCGCGCCGCGGACACCCACGATCCGCTTCTTCCACGAGGGGGACACTGTCACGGCGTCCCGGGTGGCGCGTTCGCTGCCGGGTGGGCCGTGGCGGGTGCAGGACATGACGGCCTTCCGCCCGTTGCCCCGGATGGGGACGGTGGAGGTCTGGTTCCCCTGACGGCACGTCCGGCGCAGCCGTACCGTCGCGGCCTGCGGCGGTCGTCCGGTGCTGCGGGGGCACCGGATGACCGCCGCGACGCGCGTCACGCCCGCCGGGACGCCGACCGCATCCTCTCAGGGCATAAAGGGGAAGGCGAAGGTCCAGGCGAGGCCGGGCCGGGGCGACCGCGCGGACCACCACCCGGAGACGTGGCGTGACTTATCCCCGGTCCAGCGCGGCGTAGGCACGGCGCAGCAGGAAGGGGGAGAGGAACAGCGGGAACTGGCAGAGCGCGAAGAAGAGAAGGATCCGCTGATCCGTCGTCGTCGGCAGGACGGCGAGGTAGAGGGCCATGTTGCGGTTGCCCGACAGCAACCCGGCCGAGAGGGCGAGGCGCCGCCCCGCCGGCAGGAAGGCGGCGGCGGTGACGGCGTTGAGGCCCGCCGCGCCGGCGAAGGCGAGGGCGACGCCCCCGAGGATGAAGGCGGGATCGGCGATCAGCAGCGCCAGCACCCCGTCCATCACGCCGAACCCGTAGAGCACCACGAGGAGCACCACCGCGCCGTCCACCGCCGGCCCCCAGGCGGCGAGGGTGTCGCGGGGGACGAGGCGGCGGATGACGAGCGACAGCAGGAGGGGAAGGCCGACCACGAGGGCGAGGCGCGTCGTCAGGGCGGGGACGGAGATGGACAGGTCCACGCCGAGGAGGCCGAGGGCGAGGGGCGGGGCGGTGAAGGGCACCAGCAGCGTCGAGAGGAGGGCGACCACGAGGGAGACCTCCCCGTCCAGCCCGACGAGGCGGGCGAAGGCGGGGGAGGAGGTGGCGGCGCAGCCCGTGGCCATGATGACGAGGGCAGCGCCGAGGGGGCCGTCGAGGCCGGTGGCGCGGGCGACGAGCCAGGCGAGGATGGGGCACGCCAGGAGCAGCCAGGCCAGCAGCGCCGCCACCAGCGCCGGGCGGCGGAGGTAGGCGACCACCTGGGACGGGTCCACCCGCAGCAGCACCAGTGTCATGAGGCAGAATACGACGGGGGTGACGACGTCCCGCAACGCCGAGGCGACGGGCGGGGTGAGGAGGCCGGCGAAGATGCCGAGGGCGAGGAGGAGGGAGCCCTTCCGGCCGGACCATTCGAGCGCGCGTCGGATCACCCGGGGTCCCCCCGTGAACGGGGCGTGGTTGGCCGCGTTCGCGGCCCGTTCTATAGCCGCCGTCGTGCCCCCGGAAGCCCAGCCCCTCGTCCAAGCCCCCGATTACCTGTCGCGGCTGAACCCCGAGCAGCGGGCGGCGGTGGAGACCGTGGACGGGCCGCTGCTGGTGCTGGCGGGCGCGGGGACGGGCAAGACCCGCGTGCTGACGACGCGCTTCGCCCACATCCTCATGACGCGGCGGGCCTTCCCGAACCAGGTCCTGGCCGTGACCTTCACGAACAAGGCGGCGAAGGAGATGCGGGAGCGCGTCTCCGCCATCCTCGGCCGCCCGGCGGAGGGGCTGTGGCTCGGCACCTTCCACGCGCTCTGCGCGCGGATGCTGCGGCGGCACGCGGAATACGTCGGGCTGACGAGCGGCTTCACGATCCTCGACACCGACGACCAGACGCGGCTGCTGAAGCAGGTGATGGACGCGGCGGCGGTGGACCAGAAGCGCTGGCCGGCGCAGGGGCTGATGGCGGTGATCCAGCGCTGGAAGGACCGCGGGCTGACGCCCGCCCGGGTGACGCCGGCGGAGGAGAACGAGTACGCCAACGGGCGGGCGCACGCGCTCTACGATGCCTACCAGGGACGGCTGAAGCAGCTGAACTGCTGCGACTTCGGCGACCTGCTGTTGCACGTGACGGAGATCCTGCGAACCCAGCCGGACGTGCTGACGCAGTATCACCGGGCGTTCCGCTACATCCTCGTGGACGAGTACCAGGACACGAACACGGTGCAGTACCTGTGGCTGCGGCTGCTGGCGCAGGAGCACCGGAACATCTGCTGCGTCGGCGACGACGACCAGTCGATCTATTCGTGGCGTGGCGCGGAGGTGGAGAACATCCTGCGCTTCGAGAAGGACTTCCCCGGCGCCACCATCGTGCGCCTGGAAGCCAACTACCGCTCCACACACCCGATCCTCGCCGCCGCCGCGCACCTCATCGCGAAGAATGAGGGGCGGCTGGGCAAGACCCTCCGCTCCGGTCGCAACGACGCGGACGGGGAGAAGGTCGCCGTCGTCTCCCTCTGGGACTCCGAGGAGGAGGCCCGGATGGTGGGCGAGCGCATCGAGGACGCGCAGCGCAGGGGCCAGCGGCTGGGAGAGGTCGCGATCCTCGTCCGCGCCGGCTTCCAGACGCGGTCCTTCGAGGAACGGCTGATCGTGCTGGGCGTCCCCTACCGCGTCGTCGGCGGCCTGAAG
>CAXVWQ010000367.1:0-7898 GCA_964263755.1 Roseomonas sp.
GCTTTGGGACCGCCTTCCCCGTCACCCCGCCCTCTTCGACGATCCGCTCCTCGTCTCCCCCCGCGGGGAGCACCGGCTCGAAACCTGGGCCGGCGACCTCCTCGGCCCGCCCGTCGCGCCGATGGAGGACCTGTCCGGCGGCGCCTGGCGCCGGCATCGCTACGGAGACCCCGCCGCGTGGCCGCCGATCCATCCACACGCGGAGCGCCGGAAGTTCCTGTTCCGCACGGCGGAGGGCCCGTGGCTCCTGAAGTTCGTCGGCCTCGGACGGCACGGGGAGGAGGCGTCCGACCGCGCCCGCGCCCTCGCCGCCGCGGGCTTCGCGCCGGAAGTCGCGGGCCTGCTCCACGGCTTCCTGGCGCAGCGCTGGATCGCCGATGCCGGGCCGCCGGACCTCGGCGCTTCGGCGCGGCCCCGGCTCATCGCGCATCTCGCGCGCTACCTCGGCTTCCGCGCCCGGCGGTTCCCTGCGGGCGAGGGGGACGGCGCGACGGCCGAAGCGCTCTGGGAGATGGCCCGCCACAACGCGTGGGAGGCGCTGGGGGAACCCGTCGCGGCCCGCCTCGATCGCCGGGATCCCTCCGGCGCCTCCGGGCGGATGCGCCGGGTGTTCACCGACAACCGCCTGCACGCCCCGGAATGGCTGCGCCGCCCCGACGGCACCCTCCTGAAGGCGGACGCGGTGGACCATGCCGTGGGCCACGACCTCGTGGGCTGTCAGGACATCGCGTGGGACGTCGTCGGCGCGGCGGTCGAGTTCGGGTTCGCGCCGGCGGATCGCGACCGGCTCGCCCGCGCCGTGGAGGCGGAGGCCGGCGCGGCGGTGGACCCCGCGCTCATCGCCTTCCTCACGCCGTGCTATCTCGCCTTCCAGCTGGGCCACAGCCGGATGGCCGCGGAGGCGCTGGGGGACTGGGCGGAGGAACGGGCCCGCGCCGAGGCCGCCGCGGCCTCCTACGCCGCCCGGTTGCGGCGCGAACTCACCGGCGCGGCGTGAGGTCGCGACGCGGCTATCACCGGCCGTAGATGCGATCCAGCACCCGGGCGACCGTCAGCAGGTGGTCGGCGCTGGGGTCGTGGCGCTCCCCAGCCGCGAGCCGCACGGCCCAGTCCGCCGCGGTGCGCCCGCCCCAGTCATCCGGCGGCGTCGCGAGCGTCTCGCGCGCGGTGCCGCGGTACCGTTCCGCCGCGAAGTCGTAGAAGGATCCGTCGAGGTTGCGCATCGACGTCCCGCCTGAGGCGCCGTGGAAATCCGCGGAGATTACCGCGTCTTGTCCCGCGTGGAGGTGCCAGGAACAGGCGATCCGCACCACAGCCCCGGTGTCGAGGTCCAGCGTCGCGACGGCGTAATCCTCCACCCCGTCCGCCGCCGCGCCCGGCCGCAGCGGCTCGCCCCCCGCGAAGAGGTGCGCCGACACGCCCCGGACCCCGGGGAAGTCGAGCGTCCAGAGCGCGAGATCCACGAGGTGCACCCCCAGATCCATCACGCAGCCGCCGCCCGAGAGCGCGGGATCGCGGAACCACGCCTTGTCCGGGCCGTAGGCGTTGTGGAAGACGAGGTCGGCCGCGTGGACGCGCCCGATCTCCCCGGCGCGGACGAGGTCGCGGATGCGGCGCATCCCCACGGTGAAGCGGTAGGACAGGTCCACCGACAGCAACCGGTCAGCCGCGCGTGCCGCCTCCAGCGCCGCGCCGACCTCCCCCGCGTCCCTGCCGAGGGGCTTCTGGCAGAACACCGCCGCCCCGCTGCGCAGCGCCCGGACGGCCTGCGCTGCGTGCATCGCGCTCGGCGTCGCGATCACCACCCCGTCGGGCGAGAGCGAGAGCATCTCCTCCAGGTCGGCCACCCGGCGCGCCTCGGGGGCGAGCCGCAGCGCCTCCTCGGCCATCGCGTCGGAGGGGTCGGCGACGGCCACGGCCTCGGCGAGGCCCGTCCCAAGGATCGCCGCCATCCGGTGCCGCCCGATCCAGCCGACCCCGAGGAAGCCGAGGCGCGGCCGGGTGCCGCTGCCCGTCACGGCGTCACCAGCGCCTTGAGGAAGCCGTCGGGCCGGTCGCGGGTGGCGTCCAGCGCCTCGTCCAGGCGCGAGAGCGGGTAGCGGTGGGTGTAGAGCGCCGAGGGGTCCAGGCGGCCCGACGCGACGGCCTCTACCGCCTCCCGCATCCCGCGGAGGTAGATCGCGGGATCGCGCTCATGCGCGTTGATCACGTCGAGGCCGCGCCAGTTCCACATCTGCATGTTCACCTGCCGCGTGCCGTCTTGGTGGTAGCCCGCGACGACGAGGCGCCCCCGCTCCCGCGTCAGCTCCGCCGCGAGGTCGAGCGGCCACTGCTTGCCGACCGCCTCGACGACCACGTCGCAGAGCCTCCCGCCCGTCAGGTCGCGGACGCCTTTGATGATGCCGTGATGGTCGTCCATCGGGATCGTCTCCGCCGCCCCCATCCGGCGCGCGACGTCGAGCGCGTAGGCCCGCCGCGAGATCGCGACGACGCGCGCCCCGGCATCGGTCGCGAGCCGCGTCAGGATGGCGCCGAGGAAGCCGATGCCGACGATCGCGATCGTCATCCCGGCGTCTACCCCGCTCCGGCGGAAGATGTTCATGGCGCAGCCCAGCGGTTCCCCCGGGAAGGGAAGCCCGTCGAGCGAGGGGGGCAGCCGCACGACCGCATCGGCCTCGGCGAGGTCGTATTCCGCGTAGGACCGGCTCGAGAGGGCCGCGACCCGGTCGCCGTCCGCCACGCCCGACACGCCGGGCCCGACCGCGTCCACCACGCCCCAACCCTCGTGACCGAGCGCGCCGGGGTCGGTTGGGAACCGCATCCATTCCGGTCCCGCCCAGGGTGTGAGGTTGGAGGCGCAGACGCCGCAGCCTTCCAGCCGCAGCCGCACCTGTCCCGGGCCGGGATCAGGACGTTCGACGACGTCGAGGGTCAGTTGCCCGGGACCCCGGAGGATGGCCGCGCGCATCGTGGTTGGGGCGGATGATCCGCTCATGCTTGTGTCGCTCCGCGCCCCCGCCGCGGGTCGCGCCGCACGCCTTCTGAACGGCCGCCGCATCGGAGACAAGCATCGCGGCCCTAACGCGCGGCGGCGGTTACGCGGCCGAGCAGTGCGCCTCGATCTCGTCGAGAACGGCCTCGGGCGCCACGTCCCGCCCGATCTCCGCGACTTCCGGATCGCGCGCGGCGGTGACGCCGACCCGTTCCGCGATTGCCGCGACGACCCCCGCGAGCTTCGTCAGCTCATGCTCCGTCAGGAGGGAGATCTGGAGATCGAGGTCAGCGCGCTTGTCCGCCGCCTCCGCCATCCGGTTCTGGGAGATGAGGACGAAGGTCGAGAGGAAGATGGCCTCGACGGAGGCGGCCATCGCCAGCACGACAAAGGATTCGTCGAACCTCGCCACGCCGGGAACCCAGCCGAGGTTGACGACGATCCATCCCCCGGAGATCGCGAGGTGGATGTAGACGAACAGCATGCTCCCGGTGAAGGCCGTGATCCTGTGGGCGATGCGCGCCTCCCGCGGGGCGTTCGCCGCCTCCTGCGCTCGCCGGTCCGCCAGGGCCTGGATGTTGCGCTTGAGCGCGTTGCTGAGGGTCCCTGAGCCAGGGGGAGGGACCGTTGGCGCGGAACTCCTCTTGGGCATGGTCGACTCCCTCTGAACATCGGCGTCCGCAGGCCCGCTTCTGTGGTCGCGTCGAGCTTATCGTGTAGCGCAGGAGTGGGCAGCCGGGTCGAGGCTTATGGGACGGGCGATGTGATTGTGAAGGAGGTGCCGGCCCTGTCCTGCCGCATTGGCAAGGCCGGACGATGGATCATGGCGCTCAAGCTGCTGAAATGATGAAACCGCGGCAGTGGCAGCCCCGATTTATCCCGGTTGCTCGTCACCGGCACGCTGGATCCGAGCGCATCGGGGAGGCTGACGGAGGTCGGGCGGATGGAGGCCACCGCCCCATCAAGCTGCTGACGATGCACCCACCCTTCGGCTCGCGGGGCATCGAGGTTCGGCCTACGGCCTCAGCCGCCGTGCGGCTTGCCCTCCTTCGCCTCCACCTCCGAGCGGGCCTTCCAAGCGGCCATGTCAGCCTCCTTGCTGAACATGACGCGGACGCCGGTCGCGCCCTTGCTCATCCGGATGGTGCCACCGTTCCGGGCCTTGTGCTCGACGACCCACCGTTTGAACGTCGGGTCTTCACTCGAGCACCCCGCGAACTCGAGTACCCCGGCGATGTCCTCCTGCTTGCGACGCTTTACCATCTGTCAGATTCGGTTCGATGATTTCGGAGACCGCTCACGCATCATCGCTAGCGATCCCCTCCACTGCGCCCGCTCTGGGTGGTCTTGCTGACGCCGCCTCCCTTACCGCCGCTGCTGCGGCCCGCATCGGCGCGGGCGTCCTTGGGGTTCGGCTTGCCGCCACCGGGCGAGCCCTTGCCGCCCTGGGGAGCGCGGCCGGCGGGCGGGAGAGGAGGGAGGTTGGCCATGGAGTTGCCTCGTAGTGTGAGAAGGATGGGAGCGACAGGCTGCAGGGCGAGCGGCCAGTGCGGGAGGCTCGGGGTTCAACCTGGGAAGGTTGGCGAGTGAGCCCGATCGCCCGAGCGATGGCAGTCGCAACTCAGCGACGGCGACCGATGGAAATATTATGTGATTACGACGCGCTAAACCTTGAGGGATAAATCGCCTCACCCTCAAGCCTCGGAGAGGATAAGCGCTTCGGCGAGAGAAATCGACGGTTGTTTCGGGGCCGAACCATCAAGGTTCCTGCACCGATACAGGCAAAACAACGCCCTAGAACCGGCGACACCCTGGACGACAAATATTTGGCCTGCTGCCGATTGGAGCGGGCGAAGGGATTCGAACCCTCGACCCCGACCTTGGCAAGGTCGTGCTCTACCCCTGAGCTACGCCCGCGCTCCGTGCGGGCCGGGCGTATCGCACGGGATGCGGGGCGTGACAACCCATCCGTCGCCGCGTCCGCCGCGGCGCCCTCAGCCCTGGCGGGGCCGCAGCATGACGGCCTTGAGCGCCGCCTCGAAGCCCGCGAGGTCGGACCACCGGGTCGCCGCGGGCACGTCGCGCGCCGCGATCAGCCCGCCCGCCGCGCGCACGCCGCCGTCGATCATCAGGTTGTCCACGAGGCCGAAGGCCTCCAGCGACAGCCCTTCGTGATCCTCGTCCTCGTCGCCGCGGCGCCGCAGCGCGGGGCCGAGGAAGGACCGCGTCCGCACGTCGAAGGGGGCGGCGACGTTGGAGTATCCCGCCACCGGCCGACCGAGTGCGCGCATGAACCCCAGCTCATACACCGTCCCGGCATCGGCGGACGGCCCCCGGAAGGGCGTAAGGTTGGCGACGAGGGCGTCGCAGGACCGGATGTGCGCCTCGTTCCGCAGGTAGATGTCGAACCAGCGGTCGGCCGCGGCGTCCGCCTCGGCGCAGTCGATGCGGTCCAGCGGGAACACCCCGACCGCCCCGTGCCCCGCGCAGATCGCCTTCTTGGCCTCCCCGGCCGCCGCCGCGTCCGCCAGGAACACCTCCGGCCCCGCGAGGTAGATCCTCATCCGCGTCCCCCCCCGGCGGCGCCCGGCCGCCGCATCGCGTGCACCAGCGCGGCCACCGGCACGAGGCCGACCGCCACGATCAGCAGCGCCGCCGTGCTCGCCTCCGCCAGCCGCTCGTCGGAGGCGAGGTTGGCCACCCGCACGGCGAGCGTGTCGAGGTCGAAGGGCCGCACGATCAGCGTCGCGGGCAGTTCCTTCATCGTGTCCACGAAGACGAGGAGGAAGGCGGTGAGCAGCGCGCCGCGGGCGAGCGGCAGCTCCACCCGCCGCACGGCCTCCGCGCCCCCCGCGCCGAGGGTCCGGGCGGCCCCGGCGAGGGATGGCCGGATGCGTGCCAGCCCGCTCTCCACCGAGGCCATCCCGACCGCGAGGAACCGCACGACGTAGGCGAAGATGAGGGCCACCACCGTCCCCGACAGCAATAACCCCGACGAGACCCCGAACCGCGCCCGCAGCCACGCGTCGAGCGCGTTGTCCAGCAGCCCGAAGGGCACGAGCGTGCCGACCGCGATGACCGACCCCGGCACGGCGTAACCCAGCGCCGCCACCCGCCCGGCCACCGCCCCGGCGCGGGACGGGTGCATCCGCGCGCCCCAGGCGATGAGCGCGGCGAGCGCCGTCGCCACGAGGGCCGCCACCGTCGCGAGCATGAGGGAGTTCGTGGCGTACGGCAGGAACCGGTGCGGCGCCAACGGGTCGCCCGCCTGCACCGCGAGCGACAGCAGCGTCGCGGCCGGTGCGACGAAGCCCAGCAGCACCGGCAGCGCGCAGGCGACGAACGCCGCCGCCGCCTTGGCCCCGCGCAGCGGCACCGCGCGCAGGGGCGGGTGCCGCGTCGTCATCGGGTGGTAGCGCCGCCCGCCGCGCGACACGCGTTCCAGCAGCAGCAGGAGCGCCACGACGCCCATGAGGCAGGCCGCCAGCTGGCTCGCGGCCACGCGGTCGGACATGCCGAACCACGCCTCGTAGATGCCGGTGGTGAAGGTCCGCACGGCGAAGTGCTGCACCGTCCCGAAATCTGCCAGCGTCTCCATCAACGCCAGGGCCACGCCCCCCGCCAGCGCCGGCCGCGCCAGCGGCAGGGCCACGCGCAGGAAGGTCCGTGCCAGCCCGTGCCCCAGGGTGCGCGACACCTCGACGAGGCAGGTGGACTGCTGGAGGAACGCCGCCCGGCACAGCAGGTAGACGTAGGGGTAGAGCACCATCGCCAGCACCACCGCGGCGCCCGGCAGGGATCGCACCTCGGGGAAGGGATACTCCCCCCACCGCAACCCCGTCGCGTCCCGGAACGCCGTCTGCACCGGCCCCGCCACGTCGAGCATCCAGGTGTAGGCGTAGCCGCAGACGTAGGCGGGCATGGCGAGCGGCAGGAGCAAGGCCACCTCCAGCACCCGTCGTCCGGGAAAGCGGCACGCCGTGACGAGCCACGCGGTGGTGGCGCCCGCCGAGGCGGTCATCGCGCCGACCATCACCGCCAGCAGCACCGAGTTCCACAGGGTGGCCGGCAGCGTCGTCGCCGCGATGTGCCGCCATGTCGCCCCGGCGGGCGCGAAGGCCGTCGCCAGCACGGCGATCACCGGGGCCGCGACGAGCAGCGCGACCGGCACCGCCGCCATGGCCCACCACGGCCGCCGCCGCCTCGGCGGGTCGGCGGGGCGGTCCAGGGCGGGGATGGGCGCGGCGGGAAGGGTGGCGACGGACATGCGGTTGCGAGTTCTTCGCAGGGGCCATACCACGCCCCGGCCGCGGGACCAAAAGGCCCCGCCTCAGCCCCGCCCCCCCGTCCCCTCCACCCCCACCCGCTTCATCTCGAACCGGTCGGTGGTACGCGCATACCATCCGGCGCCGTGCATCCGCCCGACGAGCCCGAGCTTCGGCGTGTCCACGTGGAAGCGCGCGGGGTCCAGCATGCAGTCGTCGTGGATGTGCACCGCCAGCACCCGCCCGAGCACGAGGGAGTGGTGACCGATCGGCACGATCTGGTGCGTCACGCATTCCAGCGCGACGGGGCTCTCCGCGATCCGCGGCGTCGCGATCCGCGCGGACGGCGCCTTCGTCAGCCCGACCGCGTCGAGTTCGTCCACCCCCGCCGGGAAGTCCGCCGCCGTCCGGTTCATCGCCTCCGCGTTCGCCTCGGACACGAGGTTGACGACGAACTCCCCCGTGGCGAGCACGTTCGCCAGCGTGTCCTTCCGCGCCGGCCCGTCCGACCCGCCGGGCCCCCGCGGCCCCACCCCGATCCCCACCACGACCGGATCATCCGAGAACACGGTGAAGAAGGAGTAGGGCGCGGCGTTCGGCACCCCCGCCGCGTCCCGCGTCACCATCCAGGCGATCGGCCG
>CAXVWQ010000368.1:0-2843 GCA_964263755.1 Roseomonas sp.
TTCGACCTCGCGGCGGAGCGCGAGCTGCTGGCGTTCCGCGGCATCAGCGCGATCGTCTGCAAGAACAGCGGCGGCCCCGCGAGCGCGGCGAAGCTCGTCGCGGCGCGCGACCTTCGCATCCCCGTGCTGATGATCGAGCGGCCGGCGCTGCCGGACGCCGACGCGGTGCCGGACGTGCCGGGGGCACTCGCCCGCCTCGCGCGTCACGCCGCCGACCTCGGCGTGTAGACCAGCGGCGCGCGGCCCTCCCGCGGCACCACGCGCGTCGCGGCGGAGCCGACGATGACGCAGGTGGCCATCCCCGCCGCCTGCGCCGCCGCATCGGAGAGCGGCGCGACGGTCACGCGCTCCTCCGCCCGCGCCACGGCGTGGCCGAACACCACGGGCGTTCCTGGCGGCAGGTGGCGCAGCAGGATCGCGAAGGCGGCGCCCAGCTGCCAGGGCCGCGCGCGGGAGACGGGGTTGTAGAGGGCGAGGGCGAAGCCCGCCGAGGCCGCCGCCTCCAGCCGCCGCTCGACGAGCGACCAGGGTTTCAGGTTGTCCGAGAGCGAGATGGCGCAGAAGTCGTGGCCGAGCGGGGCGCCGCAGCGCGCGGCGAGGGCGAGCATCGCGGTGATTCCGGGATGCACCGTCACGTCCAGCGCGCGCCAGGCGGCGGGGCCGTGCTCCACCGCCTCGCACACCGCCGCCGCCATGGCGAAGACGCCGGGGTCGCCGCCCGTGACGATCGCGGCGCGGCGGCCGGAGGCGGCGTCGAGCAGGGCGGCGGCGGCGCGGTCCAGTTCCTCTCGGTTGTCGGTGGCGTGGCGGTCCTGGCCGGGGCGCGGGGGCACGCGCGCGAGGTAGGGGCCGTAGCCGTGCAGCACCTCCGCCGCCGAGAGCGCCGCCACCGCTTCCGGCGTGAGGAGGGAGGGGCGGCCAGGGCCGATGCCCACCACGTCGAGGCGGCCGGTCACGCGCCGCGCCAGCCCGGGACGAGGACGAGGGAGAAGTAGGGGGCGGGCGCGCCGTCGTGGTCCGACAGCGGCAGGACGCGCTGCGCGGCGGTGCCGACCCGCTCCGCGTAGACCGCGCGATCCAGCCGACCGAGGCGTTCGAGGATCGCGCGGAGGCGCGGGAGTTGGCGGCCGAGCTTCATCACCACCGCCGCCTCCGCTGACGCGAGGCGCGCCTCCAGCACCGCGTCGGGCAGCGTGCCCATGAGGACGGCGAGCGCGTCGTCGCCCCGCGTGATCGGCAGCCCCGCCGCCGACCACGCCGCCGACATGGCGGAGATGCCGGGCACCACGACGGCGCGGAACCGGCCGGAGAGGCGGACGTGCAGGTGCATGTAGGAGCCGTAGAACAGCGGATCGCCCTCGCTCACCACCGCCACGTCGCGGCCGGCGTCCAGTTCCGCGGCGACGGACGCCGCCGCCTCGTCGTGGAAGGCGTCGAGGGCGGCGGCGTAGGCGGGGTCGTGGCGCGGGATCTCCGTCGTCACGGGATAGGTCAGCGGCAGTTCGCGCACGTCGGGGCGCAGCAGGGGGGCGACGATGGCGCGGCCGTTGCCCGGCGACCCGCGCTTGCGGAAGTGCGCGACGACCGGCACGGCGCCGAGGATGCGGGCGGCCTTCAGCGTGACGAGTTCCGGGTCGCCGGGGCCGGCGCCGATGCCGTAGAGCGTGCCGGGATTCACAGCCCCGGCCTCGCCAGCGCGTTCACCGCCGCCGCGGTCATCGCGGAGCCGCCGGGGCGGCCGTCGACGACCGCCCAGGGGATGCCGAGAGCGGAGGTCGCCAGCGCCTCCTTCGACTCCGCCGCGCCGACGAAGCCGACGGGCATGCCGATGATCGCGGCGGGGCGCGGCGCGCCGGCCTCCAGCATCTCCAGCAGGTGGAACAGCGCGGTCGGCGCGTTGCCGATGGCGACGACGGCGCCCGCCAAACGGTCCCCCCACAGGTCGAGCGCGGCGGCGGATCGCGTGTTGCCGATCGCCGCGGCGAGGGCAGGCACGCGCGGGTCGCGGAGGGTGCAGACCACCTCGTTGCCGGCGGCGAGGCGGGCGCGGGTGACGCCGCGCGCGACCATCTCCGCGTCGCACAGGATCGGCGCGCCGCTGGCCAGCGCGGCGCGGGCGGCGGCGACGAGGCCGGGGGCGAAACGGATGCGCGGCGCCACCTCCACCATGCCGCAGGCGTGGATGATGCGGACGGCGACGTCCTCCTCCTCCGGCGCGAAGCGGGACAGGTCGGCCTCGGCGCGGATGATGGCGAAGGAGCGGGCGTAGATCGCGTCGCCGTCATGGATGTAGTCGTGGGTGGGGGCGCCGCCATCGCCGGTGACGTCACGACCGGGGATGCGAGCGCCCTCCCCGGTGCGGGCCGCGTCGGCGCGATCGTGGGTGGTCTCAGGCACGGGCGGCGAACTCCCGGCGGATCGCGGCGAGGGGGTCGGGGACGAGGGCGGCGGGCAGGTCCCCCGCGCGCCCGCGGCGGACGAGATGCCATCCCTCCGCCGCGGCGACCAGGGTGAGCGAGGCCGGGCGCGGATGCGCGCAACCCTTGGCGCAGCCGGAGAGGTGGAGGGAGGCGCCCGCGGGCAGCAGGGGCACGGCGGCGCGGGCGGCCTCGCGGGTGGGGGCGAGGGCGGAGCCGCAGGACGGGGCGCCGGGGCAGGCGTGGACGCGGCGGCGCGGGTCGTCCGGGGCGGTCACGAAGCCGAGGGCGGCGGCGGCGCGGCGCGCGGCCTCCGGGTCGGCGGGGCGGATCAGGAGCAAGGCGCGGCCGGGCGCGGGCTCGTTCGCCTCGGGCCGCGCGGCGGCGATGAGGGCGCGGAGGGTGGCGGCGGTGGTCGAGCCGAAC
>CAXVWQ010000369.1:0-5905 GCA_964263755.1 Roseomonas sp.
CGCATGGCGCCCTACATCTTCGGCATCCGCAACCAGGTCCACATCATGGACCTGCAGCAGACCGTGCCGATGCTGGACCGCGCCCTCCGCGCCATCCGCGACATCGTCGGCGGCGGCGGCCGGGTTCTGTTCGTCGGGACGAAGAAGGCGGCGGCGGACTACGTGGCGGAAGCCGCGACGAAGTGCGGCCAGTACTACGTCAACCACCGCTGGCTCGGCGGCATGCTGACGAACTGGAAGACCATCCAGGGCTCCATCAAGCGCCTGAAGGACATGGACGCCCAGCTCATGGGCAACACGACGGGTCTCACGAAGAAGGAGATCCTCATGCTGACCCGCGAGAAGGAGAAGCTCGACCGCGCCCTCGGCGGCATCCGCGAGATGGGCGGCCTCCCCGACATCATCTTCGTGATCGACACGATCAAGGAGAAGCTGGCGATCGAGGAGGCCAACAAGCTCGGCATCCCCGTCGTCGCGGTGTGCGACTCCAACGCCGACCCGGAGGGCGTGGCCTTCCCGATCCCCGGCAACGACGACGCCATCCGCGCCATCAACCTCTACTGCGACATGGTCGCGGCGGCGGTGTTCGACGGCATCTCCGCCGAGCTCCAGGCCTCCGGCGTGGACATGGGCGCCCGCGCCGACCTGCCGGCCGAGCTGGTGCCGGACGAGATCCCGACCGAGGCCGAGTTCGCCGAAAGCGGCCTGCCCGGCAACGGCGCCGTTCCGGAAGCCATCGGCGGCGCGGAGGTGGCGGACGTGCCGGTGCTGGAAGGTGCCGTGCAGTCCTCCCCGTCCTCCGGCCTCAGCAGCGGCGACATGGAGACGATGGTCCAGGCCAACGAGGACGACGGCAACCGCGCCGGCTGACCTCCGCGGCGGCCCCTGCTGCCGACAGCGACCCCCGGACCGGACTGGCACATGCCGTCCGGTCCGTCCTATGAGGGCCCGCCCCGCGCGGCCCCGAAACGCGGCGCCGACCCGCGCCGAACCAGACGGAACGACAGAAATGGCCGAGATCACGGCAGCCATGGTCCGCGACCTCCGCGAGAAGACCGGCGCGGGCATGATGGACGTCAAGAAGGCCCTCGTGGAGAGCGACGGCGATTCCGAGGCGGCGATTGACTGGCTCCGCAAGAAGGGCCTCTCCGCCGCCGCCAAGAAGTCCGGCCGGGTCGCCGCCGAGGGGCTCGTGGGCGTCGCTTCCTCCGGCACGAAGGCCGCGATGGTCGAGGTGAACGCCGAGACCGACTTCGTCGCCCGCAACGAGGCCTTCCAGGGCTTCGTCGCCGCGGTCGCGAGGATCGCGCTGGAGGCCGGCGAGTCCGTCGAGGCCATCAAGGCCGCCGCCTACCCCGAGACGATGCACTCGGTGGGGGACGAACTCACCCGCCTCATCGCCACGATCGGCGAGAACATGACGATCCGCCGCGCCAAGGTGCTGTCCGTCGGCGCCGGCGCGGTCGCGACCTACGTCCACAACGCGGTCAAGCCCGGCCTCGGCAAGATCGGCGTCCTCGCCGCCCTCGAGGCCGCCGATGGCGGTGACGCCGTCCTGACCCTCGGCCGCCAGATCGGCATGCACGTCGCGGCCACCTCCCCGCAGTCGCTCGACATCACCTCCGTGGACTCCGCCTCCCTCGAACGCGAGAAGGCCGTCCTCACCGAGCAGGCGCAGGCCTCCGGAAAACCCCCCGCGGTCATCGAGAAGATGGTCGAGGGCCGCATCCGCAAGTTCTACGAGGAGGTCGTCCTTCTGGAGCAGGTCTGGGTGCATGACGGCGAGACCCGCGTGAAGGCCGTCGTCCAGAAGGCCGGCGCCAACCTCATCGGCTTCGCGCGCTTCCAGCTGGGCGAGGGCATCGAGAAGGCCCAGTCCGACTTCGCCGCCGAGGTAGCCGCCGCGGCGGGCACGCCCAAGACCTGAATAGGGCAGGGGGGCCGCCTTGCCCGCACCCCCCGCCCCCGACTAGTTTCGCCGACCTTACGGGACGCCCGCGCCGCATGACCTTGCCCCGCTACAAGCGCGTCCTGCTGAAGGTGTCCGGCGAGGCGCTGATGGGAGGCCGCGACTACGGCCTGGACAACGCCACCGTGAAGCGGATCGCCCAGGACGTGGCCGCCGTCCACGCCATGGACGTGCAGGTCGCCCTCGTCATCGGCGGCGGCAACATCTTCCGGGGGGTTTCCGGCGCGGCATCGGGAATGGACCGGGCGCAAGCCGATGGCATGGGCATGCTCGCCACCGTCATCAACGCCCTGGCGATGCAGAACGCCCTGGAAAAGGCCGGCTCCCCCACCCGCGTCCAGTCCGCCATCCCCATGGCCTCCCTCTGCGAGCCCTTCATCCGCCGCCGCGCCGAGCGGCACATGGAGAAGGGGAGGGTGGTGATCTTCGCCGCCGGCACCGGCAACCCCTTCTTCACCACCGACACCGCGGCGGCGCTGCGGGCCGCAGAGATGAACTGCGACGCCCTCCTCAAGGGCACCCAGGTGGACGGCGTCTATTCCGCCGACCCCCGGAAGGACCCCGACGCCAAGCTCTACGTCACCCTGACCTACCACGACATGCTCGCCCGCGACCTGGCCGTGATGGACGCCGCGGCGATCTCCCTCGCGCGGGAAAACCACCTGCCCATCATCGTGTTCAACATCCACCAGCCCGGCGCCTTCACCGCCGTCATGAAGGGCGAGGGCACCTTCACCGTCGTCCACGAGAACTGAGGAACCGACACGATGGCCGCCCCGCCGGACTACCCGAACCTCCGCAAGGACGTCGTCCGCCGCATGGACGGCGCGATGGAGACGCTCCGCAAGGAGTTCTCAGGCCTTCGCACCGGCCGCGCGAGCCCCGCCCTGCTGGAGCCGATCCGCGTCGAGGCCTACGGCACGAACCAGCCTCTGGCCCAGGTCGCCAACATCTCCATCGCCGGCCCCGGCCTCCTCTCCGTCCAGGTCTGGGACAAGACGGTGACGAAGGCCGTGGAGGTCGCGATCCGCGACGCCAACCTCGGCCTCAATCCCCAGGCCGAGGGCCAGGTCATCCGCGTTCCCCTCCCGCCCCTCACGCAGGAACGGCGCAACGACCTCGCGAAGCAGGCCGCCCGCTACACCGAGGCGTCCAAGGTCGCCCTGCGCGGCGTCCGGCGGGACGCGATGGAGACGGTGAAGAACTGGGAGTCGAAGCAGGGCCTTTCGAAGGACGATGCCAAGCGCCATTCCGAGGACATCCAGAAGCTCACCGACGACTACGTGAAGAAGACCGACGTCGCGCTCGCCGACAAAGAAAAAGACATAAAGGCCGTCTAGGCCCCACCACCATGAGCGCCGCCGTCCAGGAGCCGGCCGCTGCCAGCGGCCCGCCGATCCCCCTCCACCTCGCGATCATCATGGACGGCAACGGCCGCTGGGCCGCCGCCCGCGGCCTGCCGCGCGCCCTCGGCCACAAGGCCGGCGCCGAGGCGACGAAGTGGGTGATCGAGGCGGTGGGCAACATGGGCATCCCCTGGCTCACCCTCTTCGCCTTCAGCAGCGAGAACTGGCGCCGACCCGCCGATGAGGTCCGCGACCTCACCGGCCTCATGCGCCACTACCTCCGCCACGAGGTCTCCACCCTCGTCGAGAAGGGCGTCCGCCTCCGCGTCATCGGCGACCGCCACGCCTTCGGCCCGGAGACCGTGGCCGAGATCGCCCGCGCCGAGGAGGCGACCGGCCCGAACGCCCGGATGAACCTCAACGTCTGCCTCTCCTACGGCGGCCGGGCCGACATCGCCGCCGCCGCCCGCGCCATCGCCGCCCGCGCCGCCGCCGGCACCCTCGACCCCGCCGCCGTGGACGAGACGACGGTCGCGAAGCACCTGGGAACGGCCGGAATGCCCGACCCCGACCTCCTCGTCCGCACCTCCGGCGAGATGCGCCTCTCCAACTTCCTCCTCTGGCAATGCGCCTACGCCGAACTCGTGTTCCAGGACGTGCTGTGGCCCGACTACACCGCGGACCACCTGAACGCCGCCGTGTCGCAGTTCGCCCGCCGCCACCGCCGCTACGGTGGCCGCGCTGGCTGACGCGTCATCGCGCTGGCGGGATCTCCGCAAGCGCTTCCTCTCCGCCGCCGTGCTCGGCCCCCTCGCGCTCCTCGCCGTCTGGCTCGGCGCCGACGCCTTCACGGCGCTGCTGGCCGTGGCCGCCGCCATCCTCACCTGGGAATGGGTCCACCTCTGCGGCATGCGGGCCCGCGCCTTTCCCGGCGCCGGCGTCCCCGTCGCCGTCTTCCTGGCCGGTGCCCTGGCCGTCGCCGAGCGAGCCTGGCTCGCCTGGCTCGTCCTCCTCGCCGGCTTCCTCCTGACCTGGGCGTGGTCCGAGCGGATGCGCGATCGCGGGCGCCAACCGCAGCCGGCGCTGCGCCTCGCCCTCGGCGTCCTCTACATCGGCGTCGCCTTCCTCTGCCTCATCGAACTGCGCCACGACAACGAGGCGGGGCGGGACAACGTCCTGTTCCTGCTGCTGATGGTCTGGACGAGCGACATCGGCGCCTACGCCTTCGGCCGCACCTTCGGCGGCCGACTTCTCTGGCCCGAACTATCTCCCAACAAGACCTGGTCCGGCGCCCTCGGGGGCCTGTTCTGCGCCATGCTCCTCGCCGCGGTGGTCGCGCCGCTGCTCGCCCCCGGCAGCGCCCTCCGCGCCGCCGCCGTCGGCGCGGTGCTGGCGATCGCCACCCAGGCCGGCGACCTCTTCGAATCCGCCCTGAAGCGACAGTTCCGCGTGAAGGACACCTCCTCCCTCATCCCCGGCCATGGCGGCCTGCTGGACCGCCTTGACGGCCTGCTGGCCGCCGCCCCGGTCGCGATGCTCATCGCCCTCTGGTTCGGCCTGGGACACCCTCTCTGGCGATGACCCGGACCGTCACCATCCTCGGCGCGACCGGTTCCATCGGCCGCAGCACGATCGCCCTCCTCGACGCCGCCCCGCCCGGCGCCTTCTCCGTCGTCGCCCTCGTTGCCGGGCGGGACGCGGCGGGACTGGCCGGGGTCGCTCGCCGCCTCCGCCCAGCCGTCGCCGTCCTCGCCGATCCCGACGCCCTCCCGGCCCTCCGCGATGCCCTCGCCGGCACCGGCATCGCCACCGCCGCCGGCCCGGAGGCCGTGCGCGAAGCCGCCCTTCGCCCCGCCGACTGGACCATGGCCGCCATCGTGGGCGCCGCCGGCCTCCGCCCGACCCTCGACGCCCTGTCCCGCGGCGGCATCCTCGCGCTCGCGAACAAGGAATCCCTCGTCTGCGCCCCGAAGGTGGTCCTCGCCGCCGCCGCCGCCTCCGGCGCCACGATCCTGCCCGCGGACTCGGAGCACAACGCCATCCATCAGGCGATCGACGCCCGCGACCCCGCGGCGGTGGAGCGCATCATCATCACCGCCTCCGGCGGCCGCTTCCGGACCGCGAGCATGGAGGAGATGCGCGTCGCCACCCCCGAACAGGCCCTGCGCCACCCCGTCTGGAGCATGGGCGCGAAGATCAGCATCGACAGCGCCACCCTCTTCAACAAGGGCCTCGAACTCATCGAGGCCGCCCGCCTCTTCCCCGTCCCGCACGAACGCATCGAGGTCCTCGTCCACCCGCAATCCGCGGTCCACGGCATGGTCCAGTATTCCGACGGCTCGCTCCTCGCCCAGCTCGGCACGCCGGACATGCGGACCCCCATCGCCTACGCCCTGGCGTGGCCGGCACGGATGCACACCGACGTCCCGCGCCTCGACCTCGCCGCCCTCGGCCGCCTCGATTTCGAAGCGCCCGACCCGGTCCGCTTCCCGGCCCTCCGCCTCGCCCGTGAAGCCTTGTCCGCCGATGGCGGCGCCCCCACCATCCTCAACGCGGCGAACGAGGTGGCGGTCGCCCGCTTCCTCGCCCG
>CAXVWQ010000370.1:0-3361 GCA_964263755.1 Roseomonas sp.
CATCGGCTCCACCCGGATGCGGCCGTCGTCACCCTCCGGCGGGCGGCGGATGGCGTCGGCGAAGTGGGCGGCGGCCCAGGGGGCGACCTCGAACTGGGTTTCGCGGGCGAGGATGCGGATGCGGCCGATCTCGGCCTTCGAGACGTCGCCCCGGCGGCAGATCACGGGGATGAGCCAGCGCGGGTCGGCGTTCCCCGCACGCCCGACGTCGAGGTGGAACCAGACGCCGTCGGCGTGCTCCGCGGGGGCGCCCGGCGCGCGGTCACCGTGGGCGCGGTCGGGGGCGCCCGGGGCGGCGTCGCGGTCGCGGCGGACGGGACGGGTCGCCATCTCCGTCAGCTCCTCCGGTGCCGGGAGCGGGGCGCGGAGGACGTTGACGAGGGCGGCGGCGAGGGGAAGGCGCGGGTCGCCCTCCTCCGCGTCCGGAATCACCCGGCGGGCGACGGGGAGGTCCTCCTCCGCGATGCCTTCGGCCAGGAGCGCCGTCGCCCTCTCGGCCAGCCGTTCGCCGTCCCGCGCGCGCACCGCCTCGGCGGCGGGGGCGGGGCCCCAGGCGGCCTCGACGCGCGCCACCGTCAGGAGGCGTTCGGCGATGCGGCGGCGGGAGGGGGGGACGATGAGGACCGAGGTGCCCTTGCGCCCCGCCCGCCCGGTGCGGCCGGAGCGGTGCTGGAAGATCTCCGCGTCCTTCGGCAATTCGGCGTGGACGACGAGGTCGAGTTCGGGAAGGTCCAGCCCGCGCGCCGCCACGTCGGTCGCGACGCAGACCCGCGCCCGCCCGTCCCGCAGGTCCGCGATCGCCCGGGTCCGCTCGGCCTGGGTGAGTTCGCCGGACAGCGCCACGGCGCGGAAGCCGCGCTCGGACAGGTTGCCGTGCAGGCGGGCGACCGCGGCGCGCGTGGCGCAGAACACCATCGACAGCGGCGCGTCCTCCAGCCGCAGGATGTTCACGAGCGCCCGTTCCACGTCGCCCGAGGCCACGAGCAGGGCGCGGTGGGCGATGTCGCCGTGCGGCTCGTCGGCGGAGGACGTCTCGATCCGCAGCCCGTCCTTCTGGAAGGTCTTCGCCAGCGTCGCGATGGGGCGGGGGACGGTGGCGGAGAACATGAGGGTCCGGCGCTCGGCGGGGAGCGCGGCGAGGATGGCCTCCAGTTCGTCGCGGAAGCCGAGGTCGAGCATCTCGTCCGCCTCGTCCAGCACCACGGCCCGGACCGAACCGGCGCGGAGGTTGCCGCGCTCGATATGGTCGCGCATCCGGCCGGGGGTGCCGACGACGAAGTGGGCACCCGCCTGGAAGGCCCGCCGTTCCGCCACCGGGTCCATGCCGCCGACCGCCTGCGCCACCCGCCCGCCCGCCGCGGCGTAGAGCCAAGCGAGTTCGGTGCGGACCTGGAGGGCGAGTTCGCGGGTGGGGGCGATGACGAGGGCGAGCGGCTCGCCGGGATTCGGGAGGCGCGGGGCGTCGCCCATCAGGTCGGGAGCGAGGGCGAGGCCGTAGGCGACGGTCTTGCCCGAGCCGGTGCGGGCGGAGACGAGGAGGTCGCGGCCGGCCGTCGCCTCCGCCAGCACGGCGGATTGCACGGGGGTGGGTTCGGCGTAGCCGCGGGCGGCCAGGGCCTCGGCGAGCGGGGCGGGGAGGGTGGGGAAGGGCATGGGACCGCACCGATATCGGCGGGGGGACCGCCCGGGACAACCGGCGGGGGTGCGCGGCTGCCATGTCGGCGGGTCGCCCGGGGCGGCCGCCCCCACCTGAGCGGCTGCCCGACCGTGGCCGGGCGTGGCACGATCCGGGAGCGGGGACGCCCGCGGCGCCCCCCGACCGCGATCCGCACCGGCGCGGGCGCCACGGCGGGACACCCTCGGGAGGTCGGCAGGGATGGACGAACGGGCCGGGCGCGCGGTGCTCGCGGAGATCCCCGTGATGGTGGATTACGGTCAGATCTTCGTCTTCGTCCCGGACGTCCCCCGGGCCGGGCTGCTGTGGACCGACGACCACGTGCGGCAGGGCTTCGCCTGGGCCCGGGGAGTCGCGTGCTTCGGCGTGCCCGACGCGGACGGCCTGGACCTCCTCCGGGTGGAGGCGGCGGCGGACGCCTCCCTCGCGCCGGACGCGCTCTGGGCCCTCCGCGTCCCCTTCGAGGTGGGGGACGGGGGCATCGAGGTCGGCACGGTCGGGATCCATCACGCCGTGCCGGTCCCCCCGGGACCCTACGGCCTCGTCTTCGAGGCCCTGCCCGGCGGCGGCCTCGTCGCCGGGGACGGCGAGGCCTACGGCCGCGTCCTGCGCCTCACCTTCGCGCCGGACGCGCATCCCGGTTTCGCGATCCTCCGGCGCGGGGGAGAGCTGGACACGGACGCGGTGCTGCGGACCGACGCCGACTACGCCTGACGCGGCGGCCCCGTTCGCCATGCCGGCGCCCCGGGGAAGGACTCGCCGCCCCCTGCCGCGTTTCCCCAGGGACCGCCCCGGGAACGCAGCCGGGGCCGACCGGGAGCCGACCATGCCGTCCATCCATCTCGCCCGCCGCCTCGGGCTCGCCGCCGTGCTCGCCGCCTCCCTCGTCGCCGGCCGCGCCGCGCCCGGCGGCGCCCAGGGCACGGCCGGCGTCGTGGCCCCCCTCGCCCCGGCCGGCACCCCCGCCGCGGCCTTCCCCCGTCCGGACCGGCCGGTGGCGGAGATCATCTCCCCCATCTGGGCCACCGAGGCGGAGCGGGACGCGGTGGACGAGGTGGGACAGATCGTCCGCGCCCTCGCCATCCGCCCAGGCATGAGCGTCGCCGACATCGGGGCCGGCAGCGGCTACCACACCGTGCGCCTGTCCCGGGTCGTCGGCCCCACCGGGCGGGTGATCGCGAACGACGTGATGCCGGACTACCTCGCGGGCCTCGCGCGCCGGGTGCGGGAGGCGGGGCTGGCGAACGTCACCGTCGGCCTCGGCGAGCCGCACGACCCGCGGCTGGCGGAGGGATCGATCGACGTCGCGATCCTCGTCCACATGTACCACGAGATCGAGGCGCCCTTCGCCTTCCTCCACAACCTCGTCCCCGCGCTGCGCCCGGGGGCGCGCGTCGGCATCGTGGACCTGGACCGCGCGACGCACCTCCACGGGACGCCGCGCGACCTGCTGCGCTGCGAACTGGAGGCGGCGGGCTACCGGCAAGTCGGGTTCGAGACGCTGCGCGGCAACCTCGGCTACCTCGCGACCTTCGAGGCGCCGGCGGCGGCGGCGCGGCCGACCCCGGGATCGGTGGTGCCGTGCCGGGTGGAGGGGGCGCGGCGGCGGTGAGGCGGCCGCGCCCCCGGCGCACCGGGCCTGTCGGCGGACCGGGACGGCTCGCCCGCGGGTCCCGGCCGGACCTG
>CAXVWQ010000371.1:0-4319 GCA_964263755.1 Roseomonas sp.
CTTCTCCCAGGGCCACGAGCGCAACTCACCGGCGAGGTCAGGACAAGGGCGGGGCGTTATGCCAACCGCGCGGGCCTACTCCACCCGTGCGCCCGACATCTCGACGAGGCGCTTCCAACGCGGCGTCTCCGCGGCGATCATCGCCGCCGCGGCTTCGGGGGAGGCGCTGGTGACGCCGTCGTAGCCGAGAGGGCGCAGCGCCGGGGCGAAGCCGGGCTGGGTCGCCACCGCGACGATGCCGGCGTGGAGCCGGCGCACCTCGGCGTCCGGCGTCGCGGCCGGGACCATCAGCATGTTCCAGGAGCGGACGTCGAGGCCGGACAGGCCCGGCACCTCGGCGAAGGCGGGGACGCCCGGGAGCATCGCCAGCCGCGCGCCGCTGCTGACGCCGAGCGCCTTCAGGCGGCCGGATTCGAGGTGCGGGACGAGGGCGGCCGGGAGGTCGGCGGAGGCGTCGATCACGCCCGACAGCGCGTCGGTCGTGGCGTTGGCGCCGCCGCGGTAGGGGACCTGCACCAACTCCACGCCCGCGGCGGCGGCGAGGGCGGAGAGGGCGAGGTGACTCACGGTCGCCACGCCCGAATGGGCCACGCGGATGGTCCCCGGCGCGGCCTTCGCGGCGGCGAGGAAGGAGGGGAGGTCCGCCCAGCCCCGTTCCGCCGTCCGCGGCGCGTTGGCGGCGAGCAGCACGGCGGAATCGCTGATCTGGGTGATGGGGCGGAGGTCGCGCACCGGGTCGAACGGCATGCTGGATTGGAGGACCGGCGCGGCGCAGATCGTGGCGGCGCCGATGAGGCCGATCATCGTGCCGTCCGGCGGGCCCTTCGCCACGGCATCCGCGCCGATCAGGCCGCCGGCGCCGCCGCGGTTGTCCACCACGACCCCTTGCTCCAGCACCGCCGCCAGCCGTTCCGCGAGGATGCGGCCGAGGCTGTCGGTGGCGCCGCCCGGCGGGAAGGGCACCACCAGCCGGATGGTCCGGCGTGCCCCCTGGGCGCGGAGCACCGCGGGCGCGGCGAGGGCCGGGGCCGAGAGGAGCAGGACGCGGCGCGGCGTGCGGGGCATGGGGGGTTCCTCTGCTGAGCGACGTGGCGGGGATCAGCGCCCCGCGGCGGTGGCCTGGGCGGAGGCACGTTCCGGACCACGCGCCGCGATGGAGGCGGGGATCGCGCCGCGCCGCGCGGCTTCCTCCCACACGCGCTCGATCGCGGCCCGGCCGCGGCGGGTCACGGCGCGTTCGTCGGCGGTGAGGACGCGGCCGTCGCGCAGCAGCGCCCGGCCTTCGACCATGACGAGGGCGAGGTCGGCCGCGCTGCCGTTGGTGACCACTGCCTTCAGCGGGTCCCAGACCGGCTGGTAGCGCGAGGAGCCGAGGTCGAGGACGAGAAGGTCGGCCCGGGCGCCGGGGGCGATGATCCCGAGGTCGTCGCGGCCAAGGGCGAGCGCGGAGTCGCGCGTCGCGGCGGTCAGGATGCGCTCGGCGGAGAGCGCGTGGGGCGTGCCGGACTGCGCCTTGGCGACGACCGACGCGGCGCGGAGTTCGGCGATCATGTCGAGGGTCACGCCGTCGGTGCCGATGCCCAGCCGCACGCCCGATGCCTCGAAGCGCGAGAGGGGGACGAAGCGGCCGGAGCGGGCGAAGGCGAGGGGGCAGGAGGCGAGGGCGGCGCCGCCTTCGCGGATGATCCCCAGTTCCTCGTCCGTCGCGAACATGCCGTGGGCGAGGATCACGCCCTCGCGGATCAGGTTCAGGTCGCGGAGGTGGGCGATGGAGCCGGTGCCGTGGCGGGCGCGGACGGTCTCGATCTCGTGGAGATTCTGGGCGGCGTGGATGGCCACGATCGTGCCGAGTTCGCGGGCCTTGGCGTCCACGGCGCGTAGCAGGTCCGGCGTGCAGGTGTCCGGGCCGTGCGGGCCGAAGCCGATGCGGGTGCGGCCGCGCGGGCCTTCGTCGTGTTCAGCGAAGAGGCGGAGGATGGCGTCGAATCCGGTGTCGGCGCCCCCGGCATAGGTGGGCTTGCCGTCGGCGGTCATGCCGATGCCCGGCGTCGAGAACAGGTAGGGGCAGGAATAGGAGCGGAGGCCGAGCGCGCGGGCGCGGGGGATGAGGGACGCCTGCTTCACCCGGAAGACGTCGAGGACGGTGGTGGTGCCGGTCCGCAGGCCCTCCAGCAGCGCCATCTCGGCGGCGTCGCCGATCTCCTCCTCCGTCATGATCGCCGCGGCCACGTCGCCCATGGGCATGAGGAGGGAGAAGACGATGTGGCCCGGCAGGTCGCCCGGGGCGATGTCGTCGGCGAGGCCGCGGAACAGCGGGGCGGAGAGGGCGTGGTTGTGGAGGTTGACGAGGCCGGGGATGGCGAGGCCGTCGGGGACGACGATGCGCGGGGCGTCCACGGTCGGCCGCTGCGGGGTGACGTCGAGGATCGCGCCGTCCGCCCCGACGACGATGGCGTGGTGCGGGAGTAGGCCGCGTCCGGGGGACCAGACCCAGCGCGGTTCGATGATGGTCGCGACGGTCATTGGGGGCGTTCCGGGTTCGGCTCGGTCGGCCATCTTGCCGTGAGCGCGATGCGCCCGCCATGGTGCGGGCCATGTGGCGACCCAGTCCCCGCTTGCCCCATTACGAGGCCCGGGAAGACGGCGCCATCCGGCACGCGGCCACGGGCCGTGTCCGTTCGGTGAATTGCGCGAGCGGCTACCCTCGCCTGCCCCTGTCCGTCCGGGGGCGGGGCGTCAGCATCCGTGTTCACCAGGCCGTGGCCGAGGCTTTCCTCGGCCACGGCCCGTCACGCCGTCACCCCGTCTGCCATGACGACGGCAATCCCGTGAACTCGAACCTGACGAACCTGCGATGGGACACCTACTGCGCCAACGTCATGGACCGGCATGCCCACGGGACGATGATCCGGCAGGCGCGCGGTGAAGGTCATTACCGGGCGAAGCTCAGCCTTGCACGGGTGGCGGCGGCGCGGCAGATGGAGGCGGACGGGATGACGCGCCAGGAGATCGCCCGCCGGTTCGGGGTCTCCAAGGCGACCATCACGGGTGCCCTGAACGGCAGGACCTGGCGGCCGGTGTAGCACAGCGGTAGTGCAGTCGCCTTGTAAGCGAAAGGTCGGGGGTTCGATTCCCTCCACCGGCACCGGCGCGCCCCGCGACAAGCAGGTGCAGGCCTCTTGATCGTGCCTTATATGTTCCGGCCATGGACGCCCTGCCCCCGACCCTGTTCCAGCCGATCCGGCGCCCGATCCCGCGGGGGGGCGTGCCGTTCAAGGTGGTGTCCCCCTACGAGCCCGCGGGCGACCAGCCGCGGGCGATCGAGGAACTCGTCGAGGGGCTGCGACGCGAGGAGCGGGACCAGGTGCTGCTCGGCGTCACCGGTTCGGGCAAGACCTTCACGATGGCGAAGGTCATCGAGGCGGTGCAGCGGCCCGCCCTCATCCTCGCGCCGAACAAGACGCTCGCGGCGCAGCTGTACGGGGAGATGAAGTCGTTCTTCCCGGACAACGCGGTGGAGTATTTCGTCTCCTACTACGACTACTACCAGCCGGAGGCCTACGTCCCACGCACCGACACGTACATCGAGAAGGACGCGCAGATCAACGAGCAGATCGACCGGATGCGCCACGGCGCCACCCAGTCGCTGCTGGAACGGCGTGACGTGATCATCGTCGCGTCGGTGTCGTGCATCTACGGCATCGGGTCTGTCGAGACGTACTCGAACATGATCGTGAAGCTGGAGATCGGCGGGAAGATCGACCGCGACGTGCTGCTGAAGGCGCTCGTGGAACTCCAGTATCGCCGCAACGACGCGGCCTTCCAGCGCGGCACCTTCCGCGTGCGGGGCGAGACGGTGGACGTGTGGCCCTCCCACCTCGAGGACCGGGGGTGGCGCATCAACCTGTTCGGCGACGAGGTGGACGGGCTGCGGGAGTTCGACCCGCTGACGGGCGAGATCGCGGGGGAGATGGAACGCATCGCGATCTACGCCAATTCGCACTACGTCACCGCGCGGCCGACGCTCATCCAGGCGGTGAAGGAGATCAAGGTCGAACTGAAGGACACGCTGGCGCGGCTGCACACCGAGGGCAAGCTGCTGGAGGCGCAGCGGCTGGAGCAGCGCACGACCTTCGACATCGAGATGATGGAGACCACCGGCGCCTGCAAAGGCATCGAGAACTACTCCCGCTACCTGTCCGGCCGCGGGCCAGGAGAGCCGCCGCCGACGCTGTTCGAGTACCTGCCGGAAGGCGCCCTGCTGATCGTGGACGAGAGCCACGTCACCATCGGCCAGATCGGCGGAATGCAGCGCGGCG
>CAXVWQ010000372.1:0-2598 GCA_964263755.1 Roseomonas sp.
CCCCGCCGCCATGATCGCCTCCGCCACGCCATCCGCCGCGGGGCTGCCGTCATCATCCGCCGCCGGCTGGGCCGCCGCCTGGGCCGGGGCCGCCCCGGCGGCGCCGTCCGCCGGCGCCGAAGCCTCGAAGTGCTCCAGCAGCCCTGCCACGCTCGCCTCGTGCGCCGGGCCGCGCAGGCCGGTGAGCATCCGGGCCGCGAGGTCACCGACCGTCAGCTCCTCCGTCACCGCCGTCAGCGGCACCGTCGTGCCGAGCCGGGCCTCCAGCGCGCCGCGCAGCTCCAGGCCGCCGAGGCTGTCGAGCCCGAGCCGGGCCAGCGGCGCGTCGGCCGCGATCGACTCCGGTGCGAGACGCAGGATGCGGCCCAGCTCCTCCGCCGCGATCCGCGAGAGCCGCAGCCGCGCCTCCGCCTCCGGCAGGGCGGCAAGCGCGGTCCGCAGTTCCGCCGAATCCGCCGCCGCCTCCTCCACCCGCCCGCGGGAGGCGGCGAGGACGGCCGCGAAGGCCGGCTCGCGCAGCACGGCGAGCGCCGCGCCGGCCCGTCCCCAGGACACCCGCGCCACCGCCGCCACGGGCGCCGCCCCGGCCAGGAGGGCGGGCAGGGCATCGAGCGCCTCGCGCGCCGCCATCGGCTCGACGCCGAGCCGCCGGGCGAGGGCCTCCGCCGTGGCGGCGTCCCGCGCCAGGACGCCGGCATCGGCGATGGGGCCCCACCCCACGGCGAGGGCGGGTCGCCCGGCCGCGTGGCGCCGCCGCGCCAGCGCCTCCACCGCCGCGTTCGCCGCGACGTAGTTCGCCTGGCCCGGGTTCCCGAAGGTGGTGGTCGCGGAGGAGAAGAGGAGGAAGAGGGACAGCGGGTCGCCCGCCGTCAGCCGGTCGAGGTTCTCGGCCCCGACCGCCTTCGGCGCGAGCACCCGCGCGAAGCGGGGCGCGTCCATCGTCGCGACCGCGCCGTCCTCGAAGGCGGCGGCGGCGTGCACCACGCCCCCGATCGGCCCCTCCGCCCGCAGCGCGTCGAGGGTGGCCGCCAGGGCGTCGGCGTCCGCCACGTCGCAGGGGTGGACCGAGGCGCGCGCCCCGAGGGCGCCGAGGGCGGTGAGGGCGGCCTCCACGCCCGGCGTCGCCGCGCCGCGGCGCGACAGCAGGGCGATCCGCGCCGTGCCGCGCGCCGCGAGCCACTTCGCGGCTTCCAGCCCGAAGCCGGACGTCCCGCCGGTGACGACCACCGTGCTGGAGGGCGGCGCCCAGGCCCCGGCGGACGCGTCGCGCGACGAATCCCCGCGGGGCGGGACCACCACGATCTTGCCGATGTGCCCCGACGCCTGGAGGAGCCGGAACGCCCCCTCCACGTCCTCCGCCGCCCGCCGCGCGTAGGGGAGGGGGCGCAGCGTCCCGGACACCAGCCGCCCGCGCACCGCGTCCAGCAGCCGTGCCGCCTCGGCGGGCCGGGCGCGGGGCAGCCCGTCCACGTCCACGCCGAAATAGGTGACGTTGCGCCGGAACGGGCGCACGGCGATCCGCCGGTCCTCCGCGTAGTCCCGCTTGCCGAGTTCCACGAACCGCCCGAACGGCTTCACGAGGGCGAGCGTCCGCTCCATCGCGTCGCCCGCGAGGGAGTTCAGCGCCACGTCCACCCCGTCCGGCCACCGGGCGCGGAGCGCGTCGTCGAATCCGGGGTCGCGGCTGTCGAGGACGAGGTCGGCGCCGGCGGCGCGGAGGAAGGCGCGCTTGGCCTCCGTCCCCGCGGTCACCGCCACCTCGGCGCCCGCGGCGCGGGCCACCTGCATCGCCGCCAGCCCCACGCCCCCGGCGCCGCCGTGGATCAGCACCCGCTCGCCGGGGCCGAGCCGCGCCAGGGTCTCCAGCGAGTATACCGCGGTGATGAAGGCCACGGGGATGGTGGCGGCGGCGGCGAAGGACATCCCCTCGGGGATCGGCGCCAGCGCCACGGCCCGGGTGACGGCGAGGGAGGCGAAGGCCCGCGGCGCGAAGCCGAAGACCCGCGCGCCCGGACGGAACGGCGTGCCGGGCGCCGCCTCCTCCACCACGCCCGCGCATTCCATGCCGAGGCCGGGCCCAGCGAAGCCGTCGCGCAGCGCCTCCTCCGGCAGCAGGCCCTGGGCCCACATCAGGTCGCGGAAGTTCAGGCCCGCCGCCTCCACCCGCACCCGGACCTCGCCCGGATCCAGCAGAGAGGGCCCAAGCGGGGAGGGGAGGGGGGGCAGCGGTTCCCAGCGGAGGGAGCCGACGCCCGAGGGCGCCGCCAGCCGTGCGGGCCCGCCGGACGCCGGGCGCGCCGCCTCGCCCGACACGAGCCGCGGCACGCGGCGCGACGCGAGGCCGAGGAGCATCTCCGGCTCGTCCGAGGCCGCGAGCAGCGCCGGGAGAAGACGGGCCGCCGCCGCCCCCGGCGTCAGCGCCGCGTCCACGAGGATGCGGCGGGGCTTGAGGTCCGGCATCTCGTTCGCGAGCACGCGCCCGAGGCCGCGCACCGCCTCCGCCGCCGGCCCCGCCGCGTCGCCCTGCGCGACGAGGACGAAGCGTGCGGCCCCGTCTCCCGCCTCCGCCACCCGCGATATGCCGGCGAGGCTGACCGC
>CAXVWQ010000373.1:0-7242 GCA_964263755.1 Roseomonas sp.
GCGAAGACGTCGGCGCCGGCGTGGCGGATGGGGTGGACCTTGCCGTGGATCGGTTCGGGGGCGCGGATGACGGCGCCGCCGAAGGCCTGGCCGATGGATTGGTGGCCGAGGCAGACGCCCAGAAGGGGCGTTCCCGTCCGCGCCGCCGCGGCGACGGTGTCGAGGCAGATGCCCGCCTCGTTCGGGGTGCAGGGGCCGGGGGAGAGGACGATGGCGTCGGCGCGCTCCACCGCCTCCGCCGCCGTGATGGCGTCGTTGCGGACGACCTCCACCTCCGCGCCGAGGTCACCGAGGAAGTGGACGAGGTTGAAGGTGAAGGAATCGTAGTTGTCGATGAGGAGGATCACGCGGCGGTCCTCCGGGCGGGGGCGGCGGCGAAGCGGACGGCTTCCTCGGCCGCGCGGAACAGGGCGCGGGCCTTCTGCTCGGTCTCGGTGAACTCGGATTCCGGATCGCTGTCGGCGACGACGCCGCAGCCGGCCTGGACGTGCATGACGCCGTCCTTCACCAGTGCCATGCGGAGGCCGATGCAGGTGTCCATCGAGCCGTCGGCGCCGAGATAACCGAAGCAGCCGGCGTAGAACACGCGGCGGGAGGGTTCGACCTCCTCGATGATCTCCATGGCCCGGACCTTCGGGGCTCCGGACAGCGTTCCGGCGGGAAAGCCGGCCATGAGGGCGTCGAGCGCGGTCAGGCCGGGTTTCAGGCGGCCCTGGACCTCGCTGACCATGTGCATGACCTGGGAGTAGCGCTCGACCTCGAACTGCTCGGTGACGCGGACGGTGCCGATCTCGGCCACGCGGCCGACGTCGTTGCGGCCGAGGTCGAGGAGCATGAGGTGTTCCGCCCTCTCCTTCGGGTCGGAGACGAGGGCGCGCTCGAAGGCCATGTCCTCCTCGTGCGTCTTGCCGCGCGGCTTCGTGCCGGCGAGGGGGCGGACGGTGATGGTGCCGTCCCGCAGACGCACCAGCACCTCGGGGGAGGCGCCGACGGCGGCGAAGCCTCCGAAGTCGAAGTGGAACAGGAAGGGCGCGGGATTGAGGCGGCGGAGGGCGCGGTAGAGGGCGAAGGGCGGCAACGCGAAGGGCGCGGAGAAGCGCTGGGAGGGGACGACCTGGAACACGTCTCCGGCCGTGACGTACTCCTTGCAGTGGCGAACCACGTCGAGGAACGCCGCCTTCGTGAAGTTGGACGTGGGGGTGCCGGGGGCAGGGAGGGCCGCGGGCGGCGCGGGGCGGGGGACGGGGCGGTCGAGGGCGGCCTCGGCCTCGTCCAGGCGGGACTGGGCGCGGTCCCAGGCGGTGGCGGCGTCCAGGCCGGTGTCGGGGTAGAGCGGGGCGGCCAGCGTCAACGTGTCGCGGACGTGGTCGAACACGGCGATGAGGGTCGGGCGGGCCAGCACCGCCTCGGGAAGGCCGAGGACGTCGGCGTTCTTCGACGGCAGCCGCTCGACGTGGCGGACCATGTCGTAGCCGAGGTAGCCGTAGAGGCCGGCGACCGGCGGGGGGAGGTCGGGCGGGAGGGGGATCTGGCTCGCGGCGACGAGGGCGCGGAGGGAGTCGAGCGGGGCCGCCGCCTCCGGCGCGAAGGCGTGCGGGGCGGAAAGGGCGTGGCGGTTGAGTTCCGCCCGGCCGTCGCGGCAGCGCCAGATCAGGTCGGGGGCCATGCCGATGATGGAGTAGCGGCCCCGGCTCTGGCCCCCCTCCACACTCTCCAGCAGGAAGACGTTGGGCTTGCCGTCGGCGATCTTGAGGAAGGCGGCGACGGGGGTCTCGAGGTCCGCCACGCGCTCCCGGTGGACCACCGTGCCGCGGCCGGCGGCCCAGGCGGCGACGAAGGCGGCGTGGGCGGTGTCCGCCCCAACGGACGATGGGGCGGCGGGGGAGACGGCCGTCATCGGGCCGCGACCTGATCCATCATCGCCGGGTTGATGGAGACGTCGGCGCGGGCGCGGAGGGCAGCGGAGTACTGCGCCTCCAGGTCGTCCTGCATCGTCGTCTCGACCTCGGTCTTCACGCTCGCCAGGGCCGAGGCGTCGGACAGGTCGACGGGAATGATCTCCGCGAGGCCGGCGACGGCGAAGCCGTAGGCGGTGGCGGCCATCGTGACCTCGCCGACGCGCAGGTTGAAGAGGCCGGGGAGGAGTTCGCGGGGGAGGGCGCCGGGCTCGGGGCGGGCATCCCCCGGGGTGACGCGCGGGGAGGGGCCCATGCGGACGGCCTCCAGGCCCAGGTCGCGGGCGGCCTGGGCGAGGTCCTTCCCGCCCTGAACCTCCGCCAGCAACGCGGCGGCGCGGGTTTCCTGGGCGCGGCGCTGCTGGTCGATGAGCCACCAGCGGCGCACGTCGGCCTCCACCGTCTCGAATGGCCTGAGCGCGGCAGGGGTGACGCGCGGCACGTCCACGGCGAGGAAGCCTCCCGCCACCTCCGCCAGTCGGCCGCCGGAGCCGGGATTGTTGGCGAAGACCGCGGCGATGGCGGCGGTGCGACCCGGGCCGGCGAGGGGAAGGGGGACCGGGCGGCCGGACTCGTCGTTCCCCTGGCGGTCCAGGCGGACGCGGGCGGCGGGGATGTTCAGGCGGGCGGCGGCCTCCTCCACCGTCGCTCCGCCGGCGAAGGCGTCGTCGAGGCGGTTGGCCTCCTCGTAGGCGCGGTCGGCGGCCTTCTCCCGCGCGAGGTCGGCGCGGACCTCGGCGCGGAGTTCATCGTCGGCCTTGGCGGGCGCCGCCTGGATGTCCGTCACGCGGAGGACGTGGAACCCGAAGGGGGTCTGGACGACGTCGGTGACGCCGCCCTCGGCGGCGGAAAAGGCCGCGTTCCCGAGTTCGGGGAGGGTGAGGCCCTCGCGGTCGGTGTTCGGGAGGTCGTTGAACGTGCCCGCCGCCGCCTCGGCCCGGGCACGGATGGCGGCGCCGTCGGCGCCCTCCACCCAGGCGACGCGGATCGCCTCGGCGTCGGTGCGCTCGCGGACGAGGACGTGCTCGACCGTGCGCCGCTCGGCGCCGGCGAGGCGGGCGCGGGCGGCGGGAAGGCCCGCCTCGATCTCGGAGTCCGGAATGCTCACCGTCGCGGCGAGGGTGTCGGCGGAGACGAGGGCGAGGACGGCCTCCCGATACTCCGGGGAGGAGAAGCGTTCCGGCGTGTTCTCGTGGAAGCGGCGGAGCTGCGCCTCCGTCGGCTCCGGGATCGTCGGGGCGGAGAGAAGGGGGAACTCCACCACCTCCGCGGCGCGGCGCTCCAGCGTGAAGGCGAGGAGCGGGCGGGTCATCGTCTCCGGGCCGCGGGCACCGGCGCGGACGGCGCCGGCGAGTTGCTGGCGGCGGAGGTCGGAGGCGACGAGGCGGACGAAATCGGATTCCGAAAGCTCGTTCTGGCGCAGGAATCCCTGCAGGATCACGGGGGAGAAGCGGCCGTCGGCGCCCTGGAAGGTGGGGATGGCGAAGGTGTAGTCGCGGATGGCGGCGGCGGAGGTCGCGACGTCCAGGCGGCGGGCCTCGGCGGCGCTCGCGCGGTCGCGGATCAGGCCCTCGACGGCCTGTCGGGCGATGGCCTGCCGGAAGCCCTCGTTCGATTCGAAGTTGGGGCCGAGCTGGCGCAGCAGGCGCCCGGTCTCGCGGCGGGCGGCGGCCTGCGCCTCCGGCAACTCGATGGCGTCGCCGCCGGCGCGGGCGACGGCGTTGTCGCGGCCGAAGTTGCGGACGACGTCCTCGATCCCCCAGATGGCGAAGGAGAGGATGAGGAGGACGAAGAGCGCCTTGGCGAACCAGGTGCCGGCGAGGCGGCGGAAGGCGGAGATCATGGGCGGGGTCGGGGTCCGGTCCCGGTGAGGGGCGGGTGCGGTAGCATGTCCCGGCGCGTTGCCAAACCGGGGCGCGAGGGCGGGGGTGCCGGCGATTGCCGGAGAACGTCGATGGCCCAGGTTCATGGATGGCCGCCGGTCCGTCGACGACGCAAGATCGGAGGGCCGGGATCTCGAACGGCCGGGATCTCGAACGGCCGGGGTCACGTCGCGCTGGCCCGCCCGCTCGCCGTGGATCGCAACGATATGTGGGGACCGATGACTTCTCCGGGCGACACGGTCGCGATCGGCACGCGCGTGGGCGAAACCTGCCATGCCACGCGTTCCGAATGCCCGCTAGACGACCGGTCTATTCCGTGCTTCATGAGTTCCGTGAGCGGGTCATGGCGCTCATGAGCAGGCCAGGGTCCGATGTCCGGAGCAGCATCATCCGAACCGGCCAGCGCATCATCGCCGGGAGGGCTTTCTCCGCCGTCGGCCTCAACGAGATCCTGGCGGAAGCCGGGGTGCCGAAGGGCTCCTTCTACCACTACTTCGCCTCGAAGGACGCGTTCGGCGAAGCGATGCTCGTGGCCTACTTCGAGGACTACCTGGCCAACCTCGACGAGATCCTGTGCCGGCCTGGCCTGACGATGGCGGATCGCCTGATGGCCTACCTGCAGCAATGGCAGGAGACCCAGTCGTTCCACGATTGCGGCGGCAAGTGTCTCGCGGTGAAGCTGGGTGCTGAGGTCGCGGACCTGTCCGAGGCGATGCGCGCGGCCCTGGTGCACGGCACCTCCGGGATCACGCAGCGGCTCACGGCGGCCATCGAGGCCGGCGTGGCGGAAGGATCCCTGTCGGTCGACGGCGACCCGGGCGGCGTGGCGCGGAGCCTGTATCAGCTCTGGCTCGGTGCGAGCGTGATGACGAAGATCGTCCGCGGCGCCCAGCCTTTCGAGGCGGCCATGACGACGACGCGCGAGATCCTGCACCTGCGCCCCTGAGGGGCCGGCGTGGGTTGCGCGTCGATCCGAGACGGGCTGACGTGCCCGGCTCATAGACGACCGGTCTACTCAAATTCGTCTTTCGACCAACGACAGGATGAGAAACATGAAGATTCTGATGGTTCTGACCTCCCACGACCAGCTCGGCGACACCGGCCGCAAGACGGGCTTCTGGCTCGAAGAGCTTGCCGCCCCCTACTACGCGTTCCGCGACGCGGGTGCGGAGGTCGTGCTGGCCTCGCCGAAGGGCGGCCGGCCGCCGGTCGATCCGACGAGCAGCGGGCCGGACTTCCAGACCGACCTGACCCGCCGCCTCGGCGCGGATGCCGCGGCGACGGCGCAGCTTGCCGCGACGCTGCGCCTGGACAGCGTCACGGCGGCGGACTTCGACGCGGTCTTCTACCCCGGCGGTCACGGCCCGCTCTGGGACCTCGCCGAGGACGGGGCGTCCGTCACGCTGATCCAGGGCTTCCTCGCGGCCGGCAAGCCCGTCGCCCTCGTCTGCCACGCGCCCGGCGTGCTGCGTCACGTCACGACGCCGGATGGCAAGCCGGTCGTCGAGGGCAGGAAGGTCGCGGGGTTCGCCAACAGCGAGGAGGAGAGCATGGGCCTGACCGACGTCGTGCCCTTCCTCGTGGAGGACGAACTCAAGGCGAAGGGCGGCCTCTATTCCAAGGGTCCCGACCTCGCGCCCCACGTCGTCAGCGATGGTCCGCTGATCACCGGGCAGAACCCCAGGTCGTCGGGCCCGGCCGCGAAGCTCCTGCTCGATCAGCTCGCCATGACGGCGGCCTGAATCGGCGCGGGTCGTGGAGGGCGCCTCGCGCCTTCCACGACGTGTGCACCGCGGCCTTGGAAGCGGCGCCTCCTCCCGCGTTCAACGGTCGGATGACGGCCGCGGCGCTTCGGGTCGCCGGGCACCGACCTCGCATGAAAGCGGATCAGCCCGGCGGCCATGCCCCCGCTTCCGGGCCGGTGGTCGCATCGAACCCGCCGCGGAGGCCTTGTCGCCCCAGGCCGCCCGGCACGGCACCACGCCGGTGGTGCCGCGTCCAAGTTGCCTTGCTTCGATCAGGGTGGCGCGCCGTCGGGGCGCATCACAGGCGACGGGCGATGTGCTTCGCCGCGAGCGCGGTCGTCACGCCGTACAGCGCATGCAGCGCGGCGGTCCGTGCGACCTCGTCCGCCTCGTTTTCCCAAGGGAGAGGGGCGCGGCCCACCGCCGGCGCGACGAGGTTCGCGAGGACGTTGAAGCCGACGCCGAAGGCCAGTCCCGTCGCGACCGGACGCGTCGGGCCGGGGTTCAGGGCGCCGAAGCCCGCGCCGGCGAGGATGGAAACGGCGAGGTGCGCGGCATGGGTGGCCGCCTCTTCGCGCCACGTCGTCGGGGCGGCGTCGTCATCCCCCGCGGCGCGGCGGGCGGCGCGGACGGGGAGGGTGGGGGCGCCGCGGGCCCCGGCGAACATCAGGGCGGAGAGGACCGCCCCGGCCGCGAGGCCGCCGAGGGCGCCGGCGGTGAGGCCGCGGGCGGTGTCGCGCATCGGCGCTTCCCACGTCCCGGGGCGGGCGTCGGGGGTGCGGGGGCGGCGGCCCTCGCGGCCGGGCGTGTCGCCGAACACCTCCGGCGGGTCGTCGGGCAGGGACAGGCGGGCGGTCGGCTCGTGGATCGGGCAGCGGTTGGCGGCGGAGCGGAAGGCGGCGCCCTCCGCGTAGGCGGCCTGACGGGCGCGGTTGACGGCGCCGAGGGGGCGGTGGGCCTCCAGCCCGTGCCAGGGGGAGAAGGCGAGGCCGTCATCCACCATTCGGGCGCGGGCCTCGCTCCAGGCGGGCTGGGGCGGGATGGTGATTCGGGCGACGGCGACGTAGGGGCTCTCCGATTCCGGCCATTCGGTCGCGGCATTCTCGATCGGCATCGTCGCGGGGTCCGTGCGGAGCTGGGCGCGGAGTTCCCAGGCGGCACCGTTCTCCGCGAAGAAGGCGGTGACGGCCTCGCGGAGGCCGTTCGGTCGGCCGCGTAGGTCGAGGGGGGCGTCCGTCAGGGCCGCGAGGGCGGGGGAGACGGGGAACAGGGCGTATTTCGCGACGTGGTCGCCGTGGCGGAACGGCACCTGGGAGAAGAAGGTCTCGCCGAGCGGGTGGGTGAGGGGGTGGCCGCCCATGGTCGTCAGGCTGCGGGCGCGGATGCCGACCGCCTTGAGGGGGCCGACGATGCGGCGAAGCACCGCGGCGAGGGCCTTCTTCCAGGCGAGTCCGGTGTGGGCGGTGGCGTTCACGAAGCGGATGTTGCGGACGAAGACGCCGAGGTCCGGTTCGGTGAAGGACGGCTGGTTCACCATCACGAAGTCCTGCGTGCGGTGCGTCGCGGAGCCGGGGAGGCGGTCGCCCTCCACGCCGATGACCTTGAGGGCGAGGCCGCGGGGGACGCCGATATCGTCGTCCAGCACGTCCGGGCGGTTGG
>CAXVWQ010000374.1:0-31564 GCA_964263755.1 Roseomonas sp.
GGGGCGGGCGCGGCGTCGGCGGGACCGATGCCGCCCGGGGGGGGCGGGCGGTCCTGCGGGGTGACCGCGGCGGAGGTGGCCGCCGCATCATCGGCCGGGCGGAAGTCGAAGGAGCCGCCCTCGCTCTGCCAGGACTGCACGGTCAGCACCTTCGCGCCGGCCTTGCTGCCGTGCGGGCCGTGGACGACGCCCTTGGCGTGGGTGAGGAAGGCGCCGACGCCGAGGGATTCGCCCCCCTCGATCAGGTCGCCCTCGAGGACATAGTGCATCTCGTCCCCGGCCTCGTGGGAGTGCGCGGGGATCGTGCCGCCGGGGGGGAGGTGGACGATGGAGGTGACGACGCCCTTCGAGCGGTCCTCGTTCAGGATCTGGATGCGGAACGCGCCGGTGGCGCCGGGGATCTCGAAGGGGACGGCGTCACCGGGGGTCGCCATCCGCAAGCCGTCCTTCATGCCCGACATCCGCATTCCTCCCGGTGGTCCTGTCGGGGCGGAACGCGAGGGCGGGGTGGCGGTTGCCGGGGTCAGGGGTTGGCGCGGGACCAGGTCTCGTAGCGCGCGAGGGTGTCGGCGTCCGGGGGATAGACGCCCACGATGGGGCGGCCGGCCTCGATCTCGCGGATGAGGAAGGATTCCCGGTGCTCCATCGCGGCGCCCTCCTCCGCCACCTCCTCCGCGAGGTGGCGGGGGATGACGACCACCGCCTCCGCGTCGCCGAAGACGATGTCGCCGGGATGGACGGCGACGCCGCCGCAGGCGATCGCCACGTTCATGTCGGCGGCGTGGTGGCCGGCGTAGTTCGGGGGCACCGCCGCGCCGGTGCAGTAGACCGGCATGTCGGTTCGCATGAGCGCCGTGGTGTCGCGCACGCCGCCGTCCAGCACCACGCCCGTCAGGCCGCGGTGGCGCAGGCGGCGGGCGAGGATGGAGCCGATCCCCGCGATGTTCGCGTCGCCCCGGCAGTCCACGACGAAGACGTGGCCGTCCGGCGCGACCTCGATGGCCTGTCGCTGGATGTTGGCGGGGTCGCCGCCCGATCCGTAGCGGTCCAGGTCCTCCCGCGCGGGGATGTAGCGGAGGGTGAAGGCGGGGCCGACCATCGGCGGCAGGTCGGCGCGGAGCGGGCGGACGCCGCGGATGGCGGTGTTCCGCAGGCCGCGCTTGACGAGGAGGGTGGAGAGGGTGGCGGCGGAGCAGCGGGCGAAGGCGGCGCGCAGGTCGCCGGAAATGTCCGGGGAGATGTCGGTCATCAGAAGTAGCCGCCTTTCGCGCTGATCTCGGTGACGGAATCGCCGGCCTCGATCCAGCCGAAGATCCGCTCCTCGATGCCGAGGATCTCTTCCGAGCGTTCGAGGACGGGGAGGGCGAGGGCGCGGGGGACGACGACCACGCCGTCCATGTCGCCCAGCACCACGTCGCCGGGGTGGACCATGACGCCGCCGATGCGGAGCGGGACGCCGAAGTGGGAGATCATGGCGCGGCCGAGCGCGGCGTTGGGGTGGCGGAAGGCGGCGAAGGCGGGGAAGCCGGCGTCCAGCACCTGTCGGGTGTCGCGGACGCCGCCGTCGATCGCGGCGCCGCGCACGCCGCGGGCCTTCGCGGCGGCGGTCATCACGCCGCCCCAGGCGGTGGAGTCCTCGGCGCCGGAGGCGTCCCAGATGACGAAGTGGCCGTTGTCCATCGCCTCCAGCATCGCGGTGCGCTGGGTCATCTCGCCCGTCAGGATGGTGTGGGGCTGGCTCTTCACGGTGAAGGCGTAGCCGGCGGCGGCGGGCTGGTCGGGACGGAGGGGCTGCACGCGGCGGGGGAGCGCCTGGTCCATCAGGCGGTGCTCTCGCAGCACGTCCGACAGGATGCCGGTCATGAGGCGTTCGTAGCGGGCGAGGATGGCGGCGCCGTCGGGGGGGATGGGGGCGGGGTCGCGGCCCTCCCGCTCCTCGACGAGCCAGTCGAGGCGCATGGCGCCGACCTCGCGGCGGAGGCGGTCCGCGGCGCCGCTCATTGCACGGTGATTCCGGCGTCGCGGATGAGCGTCGTCCAGCGTCCGAGTTCCTCGCGGTAGAGGGCGTCGAAGGCGGCGGGGTCGGGGCTCTCCACCGGCTCGATGGATTGCGCCTTGAGGCGGGCCTGGAAGTCGGGGGCGCGGACGGCGGCGACGGTGGCGCGGTGCAGGGCGGCGACGGCCGCCGGTGGTGCGCCGTTGCGGACGCAGATGCCCTGCCAGGAACGCATCTGCGCGGCGGGGGGGAGGCCGGCCTCGGTGAAGGACGGCACGTCGGGCATTCCCTCGGCGCGGCGGTCCTGCATGACGCCGAGGATGCGGACGCGGCCCTCCGCCGCGGCGGGCGCCTGGTAGCCGGCGACGAGGTCGAACATCATCTCGACGTCGCCGGCCATGAGGGCCTGGAAGGCGAGGGCGCCGCCGCGGTATTGCACGCCCTCGAACCGGCCGCGGACGTGGCGGAACAGGAGTTCGGCGCCGAGGTGGGAGGAGGTGCCGACGCCCGCGGTGCCGATGGTGACGCCGGCGGTGCGGGAGCGCTCCACGGCCTCGGCGAGGGTGCGGATGCCGGAGCGGGCGGAGGCCATGACGACCACGGGCAGGGCGGTGAGCTGGCCGATCATCCGCAGGTCGCGGTTCGGGTCGTAGCCGAGCTGGGCGATGAGGCCGGGGTTGGTGACAAGCTGCAGGCCGGCGAGGGCGAGGGTGGTGCCGTCGGCAGGGGCCTGCACGACGGCCTGGGTGGCGAGGTTGCCGGAGGCGCCGGCGCGGTTCTCCACCACGACGTTGACGCCGAGGGACTTCGCCATCTCGGCCGCGGCGAGGCGGGCGACGGCGTCCGCGGTGCCGCCGGGGGCGAAGCCGACGACGAGGCGGACGGGGCGGTCGGGGGTCCAGGTCTGGGCGCTTGCCCCATGTGCGAGGAGGGCGGCGCCGGCCCCCAGCGCGGCCCGTCGGGTGATCCGGTTCATGCCGTCGTTCCTTCCCTGATGCGCGACGTGAGGTCGCGCTTGGCCGCCATGGAGTGCGCGAAGGACGCGGCGGCGGCGGCCTCCGGATCACGACGCGCGATCGCGTCGAGGATGGTGCGGTGCTGGGCGGCGGCCTCCGCCATGCGGCCGGGGCCGAAGCCCATGCGCAGGCGGGCGGCGTTCACGAAGGCGCTGCGGGCCTTGTAGAGGGCGGCGGCCTGGGGGATGTCCGCGGCGGCCTCCAGGGCGTCGTGGAAGGCCTCGTTGGTGTCGAGGGCGGCGGGGGCGTCGTCGCGCGCGGCGGCGGCGGCGTAGGCGGCCTCGTGCCGGGCCATCGCCTCCAGCGCCGCCGGGCCGGCGCGTTCGGCGGCGCGGCGGGCGAGGACGGATTGGAGGGCGCCGCGGAGGTCGTAGAGGTCCTCGAACAGCTTGGCGTCGAGGAGGGGAACGACGGCGCCGCGGTGCTCGCGCATCTCCACGATGCCCTCGCCGGCGAGGGAGAGAAGGGCCTCGCGCACCGGGCTGATGGAGACGCCGTGCTCGGCGGCGAGGGTGCCGAGGGTGCGGTGGGCGCCGGGGGGCCAGGTGCCCGCGAGGATGTCGCGGCGCAGGCGGTCGCGCAGGATCGCGTAGGCGGGGGTGGAGGCGGTGGGTCGCACCATGGGGTGACGATGGCTTCATGTTTTATAAAATGCAAGGCCGTGGCGTTCAGGCGGCGCGGAGGTGCTCCTGCAGGCGGGGCATGAGTTCGACGAGGTTGCAGGGGCGGAAGCGGGAATCGAGCTGGTGGACGAGGATGTCGTCCCAGGCGTCCTTGCAGGCGCCGGTGCTGCCGGGGAGGGCGAAGAGGTAGGTGCCCCCCGCCACGCCGCCGATCGCGCGGGACTGGATCGTGGAGGTGCCGATCTTGGCGTAGGACAGCATCCGGAAGAGTTCGCCGAAGCCGGCGATCTCCTTCTCCAGCACGCGGGCGAAGGCTTCCGGCGTCACGTCGCGGCCGGTGATGCCGGTGCCGCCGGTGGTGACGACGCAGTCCACCGCGGGGTCGGCGATCCAGCGGCGGAGGAGGGCTTCGATGGCCGGGGCGTCGTCGCGGACGATCTCCCGGGCCGCGAGGCGGTGGCCGGCGGCGGTGATCCGGGCGGCGAGGGTGTCGCCGGAGCGGTCGGAGGCGAGGTCGCGGGTGTCGCTCACCGTCAGGACGGCGATCTGGACGGGCAGGAAGGCGCGGGATTCGTCGAGGGGCATGGGGAGTCCTCCGGGGAGGGAACTTGTGGGCGGCGGGGGCCGTTTCCAGGCGGGCGGCGGCCGTGGCAGGCTTTTGCCCGCCCGCAACGGATCCCGGAATCGACCATGTCCCGGCTGCTCAACCTCCTCGGCTTCGTCGCCTTCGTCCTCGGAGCGGCGTGCCTGGGGTATGCGCTCTACCTCCTCCTCGCGGGGAGTTTCGGATTCAACCCGTGGGGCACGGCGCGGCCGACGGGGGGGCGGGAGACGATGATCGTCACGGCGCTGATCGGGCTCGGGCTCGTCGTCGTCGGGCTGCTCCTGGCCTTCGTGTCGGCGCGGATGGAGGCGCGGCGGCGGGTGGTGGTGGTGCATCAGCGGCCGTTGGGGGCGCCGGTGGTCTAGCGCGCCGTCCGGATCACCCCGGCGAAGAAGTCCTGCACGCGCCCGATGACGCGCGTCCGGTCGTGCGACACGCCGGGGACGAGGTCGAAGCGGACCGTCACGCCCGCGGCCTCGAAGGAGCGGCGGAGGGTGGCGAGGCGTTCGGGGCGGGTGCGGCCGGGGTCGTTCGCGCCCTCCATGGAGTAGGTGCCGCCGGGCTGGTGGGTGATCTCCCAGGTTTCGAGATCGGCGTCGCCGACGATCATCTGGACGGGGACGCGCGCCAGGGCGGCGGCGTCGAAGGCGACGCCGAAGCGGGCGTGCAGGTCGCGGATGCCGACCCACCAGTCGCGCGTCGGGTCCAGCAGGGTGACGGAGCCGGGGGCGCCGATGGAGCACGCCCAGAGGCGGTTCGGGTGCAGGATGGCGAAGCGGTGGGAGAAGTGGCCGCCGCCGGAATAGCCGAAGATCGCGAAGGTCGTGGCGTCGAGGGCGTAGCGGGCGCGGACCTCCTCCACCATCGCGATGAGGAGCAGGTCGTAGCGGATGTCGGCCTCGGCCATGTACTTGTAGCCGTTGGCCTGCCCGTCGCCGCGGGGGCCGATGGGGAAGAGCGGGCAGAGGATGACGCAGTCGTTCCAGCGGCCGAACTCCGAGAAGCCGTCGCGGAAGTCGAGGAAGGAGTCGCGGGTGGAGCCGTGGACGCAGACGACGATGCGCGTGGCCGGCGTGAAGTCGGGCGGGACGTAGAGGGCGTAGGAGAAGCGGGTATCGGCCTCCGCCGCGCGGATGGCGGTGCGGCCGAGGGCGTAGGAGCGGCGGAGGCGTTCGCGCGCCTCGGCGGTGATCCCGGCGCTCATCCTTCGCGCGTCACGCCGGTGGCGAGGGTGTACTGGTCGGCGCGGGTGACGTAGCCGACGCCGCGGCGCGCCGCCCAGACCGAGACCTCGTGGTGCAGGGGGATCAGCGCCACGTCGCGGAACAGGAGGCCGCTCGCCTCGCCCAGCAGGGCGTTGCGGCGGGTGTCGTCCATCGTGCGGAGGGCTTCCTTCAGGCGCGTATCCACCTCCGGGTTGGAGTAGCGGCCGCCGTTGGAGACGCCGAGGCCGGCCTCCGGGTCGCGGGTGGCGACGAGGGCGGACATGGGGTTCGAGGTCTCCCCGGAGTTCACGCCCCAGGCGCCGAGGAACACCGAGTGTTCCGTGCGCTGGTTGTTGCGGCCGGCGAAGGTGGACCAGGGCATGACCTCGGCCCGCGTCTCGATGCCGATGCGGGTGAACATGCCGGCGACCGCCTGCACGATCTTCGCGTCGTTCAGGTAGCGGTCGTTCGGGCCGACGAGGGTGAGGCGGAAGCCGCGGGGGTAGCCGGCCTCCGTCAGCAGGGCGCGGGCGCGGGTGGGGTCGAAGGGCGGCACCTCCAGCGTCGGGTCAGTGCCGGGGCCGCCGCGGGGGAGGAACTGCGAGGCGAGGACGGCGTCGCCCTCCATCGTGCGCTCCACGATGGCTTGGCGATTGATGGCGAGGGAGAGGGCCTGCCGCACCCGGATGTCGCGCAGCGGGTTGCGGTCGAGCGGGCGGCCGTCGGGGCCGGCGATGCCCGGGGAGACGTCGTTCACCACGTCCATCGCGAGGAAGACGAAGCGCGAGGAGATGCCGCGGATGAGGTGGAGGCGCGGGTCGGCCCGGATGCGCTCGACGTTGCCCGACGCCACCTGCTCGATGATGTCGAGGTCGCCGGAGAGGAGGCCGGCGAGGCGGGAGGCGTCGTCGGTCACGGCGCGGAGCGTCACGGTCTCCCAGGGCGTGCGGCCGCCCCACCACGCGTCGTTGCGGGCGAGGACGAGGCGGCCGGGGGCGGCCTCGCGCACGGAATACGGGCCGGTGCCGATCGCGGCGCGGCCGGCGTTGAACTCGGCGCTCGGCGCATCCTTGAAGCGGGCGGCGATCATCCGGATGCGGCCGATGGAGTTGAGCAGCAGCGGGTCGGGCGCGCGGGTCTCGATGACGAGGGTGCGCGGGTCGGGCGCCGTCATCTCCCGGATGGAGCGGGTGTAGGTGCGGAAGGAGGCGGCGGAGGGGATGTCGTTCGCGCGGCGAAGCGAGACCATCGCGTCCTCCGCCGTGAAGGGCGCGCCGTCGGTGAAGCGGGCGTCGCGGAGGCGGAAGGTCCAGCGCGTGTCGGTGTCACGGGTCCAGGATTCGGCGAGGCCGGGGACGGAGCGGGCGGTCTCGTCGTTCACGACGAGGCTGTCGAAGACGTGGGCCGCGACGGCGTTGTTCGGGGCGTTGCTCAGCAGGTGGGGGTCGAGGGTGGTGTGGGGGGCGGCGGTGCCGATGCGGAGGGCCGTGGACTGGGCGCGGGTTGGGAGGGGGGCGCCGGCGAGGGCGAGCGCGCCGAGGAGGTGGCGGCGGTCGAGCATGGCGGGAGTCCTCTCCGTGTCGGGAGCGATCCTAGCGGGCGGCGGGGCGCGGCGGGAGGGGCCGGTCAGGCCGCCGTGGAGCCGGGAACGGTGCCGGGCGGGAGGGTTTCGACGTAGCCCGCGAGGTCGCCGGCCTTCGTGACCCACAGGCGGTCGCGGTGTCTCAGCACGTGTTCCAGCGCGCGCCGCAATGCGCGGAGACGGTAGGGCTGGCCGATGACGAAGGGGTGCAGGACGATGCTGCACACCAGTGGGCGGCGGGCGGACTGGTGCAGCAGCTCGTCGAAGTGGTCGGTGATCATGTGTTCGAAGTCGCGGCCGGTGTGCTGGCGGGTGGCCATGGCGGGGGAGTCGTTGATCTCGATGGAATAGGGGACGGAGAGGATCGGTCCGGCGCGGGTGCGCATCCAGAAGGGCTGGTCGTCGGCGGGCCAGTCCATGACGTAGGTGAAACCCTCCTCGCGCAACAGGTCGAGGGTGACGGGGGTCTCGGCGAGCCAGGGGCCCATCCAGCCGGTGGGGCGGGTTCCCGCGTGGCGCTCGATGCCGGCGGCGCTCTCGGCGATGAGGCGGCGCTCGTCCTCCTCCCACAAGGCGTCCTGGCGTTCGGCGTTGGTGCGGCCGTGGCCGACGAACTCGTCGCCGCGCGCCAGCAGGGCGGGGGCGATCTCGGGGCAGGAATCGAGGGCGGCGGTGTTGACGTTGTGGGCGCAGGGCAGGCCGAGCTCGTCCAGCAGGTCGAGGAGATACCAGAGGCCGACGCGGTTGCCGTAGTCGCGCCAGGCGTAGTTCCGCTGGGTCTGCGGGGCGCCGAGGGCGGCGCTGTCGCTGCCGAGGCCGGCGCGGAAGGCGTGGTGCTCGATGTTGTTGCCGATCAGCAGGGCGAGGCGGGTGCCGTTCGGCCATTCGTAGGTCGGGCGGGACGGGAGGGAGGAGTGGTCGTAGCGGGTCTGGGTCGGCAGCTTCATGGGGGATGGCCCGTCGCGGCATCGAGGAGAGTGAGCACGTCCACGGGGGAGAGCGGGACGCGGGTGACGCGGACGCCGTAGCCGGCCAGCGCGTCCTCGACGGCGGACGCGACGGCGGCGGCGATGGGGATGACGCCCGCCTCACCCACGCCCTTGATGCCGAGCGGGTTGAGCGGCGACGGGCTCTCCATGTGGAGGATGCGGACGGGGGGCATCTCCGTCGCGGTCACCAGCAGGTAGTCGGCGAGGGTGGTGGAGGTCGGCTGCGCCTCCTCGTCGTAGCGCATGTGCTCGTAGAGGGCGTTGCCGAGACCGTGGGCGATGCCGCCCATCAACTGGCCGTCCACGATCCGCGGGTGCAGGGCGCGGCCGCAATCGTGCCCGAAGGTGATGCGGTGGACGGTGACGGCGCCGGTGTCGGTGTCCACCTCGACCTCGGCGACGGCGGTGCCGTTGGCGTAGGCCATGGCGTCGATCACCACCTCCTCGGTGGCGGAGAGGGACGGGCCGGAGGGGTCGGGGAGCGGGAAGCCGGGGAGGCCGGCGGCGGCGCGGGCGACGGCGGCGAGGGTGACGTGGAGGTCGGCGCCCTTCACCGTCACGCGGTCGCCCTCGATCTCCAGGTCGTTCTCGGAGGCTTCCATCAGGCGGGAGGCGATCCGCAGCACCTTCTGGCGCACGCGCAGCGCGGCGACGTGGGCGGAGGTGCCGGCGAGGACGGCCTGACGGGAGTTGGAGCCGCCGATGCCGATGGGGGTGGCGGCGGTGTCGCCGGAGAGGATCGTGATGCGGTCCATGTCGGCGCCGAGGTGTTCGCCGACGACCTGGGAGAGCATCGTGCGGGTGCCCTGGCCCATCGCCGCGGCGCCGGTGGCGACGATGATGCGGCCGGAGGGCTCGATGCGGACGGAGACCTGCTCGTAGGGGCCGCGTCCCGTGCCCTCCACGTAGTTGGCGAGGCCGATGCCGAGGTGGCGGCCCTCTGCGCGCGCGGCGGCCTGTCGGGCGGGGAAGGTGGACCAGTCGGCGCCGTCCAGCGTCATGCCCATGCAGCGGGGGTAGTCGCCGCTGTCGAGCGTGACGGGGATGCCGCCGCGGGTCTTCATCGGCGTGGCGTAGGGCATGGCGGCGGCGGGGACGAGGTTGCGGCGGCGGATCTCGTCGCGCGTCAGCCCCAGGCCATGGGCGGCGCGGTCCAGCAGGCGTTCCATCGCGAAGACCCCTTGCGGCTGGCCGGCGCCGCGCACGGGGGTGACGGGGACCTTGTTCGTCACCGCCGCGCGGATGGCGATGCGGTAGGCGGGGACGACGTAGGCGAGCGGCATGGCGGCGACGGCGCCCTGCGGCACGTTCACGCCGCGCGCGGTCCAGGCGCCGTGATCGTGGACGAGGGTGCCGCGGATGGCGAGGATGCGGCCCTCCCCATCCGTCGCGAGTTCCACGTCCCAGTCCTGGTCGCGCTCTTGCGTCGTGGAGACGAAGTGTTCGCCGCGATCCTCGATCCATTTCACGGGGCGGGCGAGGAGGCGGGCGGCGAGGGGGACCGCGATCTCCTCCGGGTAGAAGATCAACTTAGGGCCAAAGCCGCCGCCGACGTCGGGCGTCACGACGCGGACCTGGGTTTCGTCGAGGGCGAGGAGGTCGCAGATGATGCGGCGGGCGGCGTGCGGGGTCTGGGTGGAATCCCAGATCGTCAGGCGGTCCTCGACGGGGTCGGGGATGGCGACGAGGCCCCGGCATTCCATCGAATGGCTGCCGCCGCGGTGGACGTGGAGGCGTTCGTGGAACCGTTGGGGGGCGGTGGCGAAGGCGGCGTCCGCGTCGCCGTATTCGACGACCATCTCGGCGGCGAGGTTGTGCGGGGCGTCCGCGTGGGCGGTGGGGGCGCCGGGGGCGAGCGCGGCGACGGGGTCGGCGACGGCGGGGAGCGGGTCGTAGTCCACCTCGACGGCGGCGGCGGCGTCCTCGGCGAGGGCGCGGGTGTCGGCGATGGCGAGGGCGATGGGTTCGCCGACGTGGACGACCTCCGTGTCGGCCAACACGGGGCGGTGCAGGTCCAGGCGGTAGGAGGGGGAGGGGAGCGCGACGCGGAGACGGGTGTCGGTCAGGTGCGGGGCGAGGTCGGCGAGGGTGAACACCGCGTGGATGCCGGGCATGGCGCGCGCGGCGTCGGTGCGGATCGCGGTGATGCGGGCGTGGGCGAAGGGGGACCGCACGAAGGCGGCGTGCAGCAGGCCGGGGGGCGCGATGTCGTCCACGAAGCGGGCGCGGCCGCGGATGAGGGTGGCGTCCTCCGGGCGCGGCACGTCGCGGCCGATCAGGCGGGCGCCGGGGAAGCCGCCCCCCTGAGATCCTTCCGGGGTCACGCGGCGCGCATCCGGGACGCGGCGTCGAGGGCGGCGGTGACGATGGAATCGTAGCCGGTGCAGCGGCAGGTGTTGCCGGAGATGGCGACGCGGACCTCCGCCTCGGTCGGGTCGGGGTGGTCGCGCAGGAACTCGGCGAGGGTGGTGAGGAGGCCCGGCGTGCAGAAGCCGCATTGCAGGGCGTGGTGGTCGCGGAAGGCTTGTTGGAGCGGGTGCAGCGGCGCGTCGGGGGCGGATAGGCCCTCGATGGTCGTCACCTCCACACCGTCGGCCTGCACCGCGAGGATCAGGCAGGCCCGGACGGCGCGGCCGTCGAGCAGGATCGTGCAGGCGCCGCAGACGCCGTGCTCGCAGCCGAGATGCGTGCCGGTGAGGCCGAGCGTGCCGCGGAGGAAGTCGCCGAGGTGCTGGCGGACGGGGGTCTCGGCCTCGCACGCGGCGCCGTTGACGGTGAGGCGGATGCGGCGGGTCATGGGCGGGCACGGGCCAGGGCGATGGGGAGGGCGCGGCGGACGAGGGTTTCGGCGAGGCGCTGGCGGTACCAGGCGGGGGCGGCGGGGTCGCTCATCGCCTCGATGGTGCGGCCGTGGGCGGCGACTTCGCGGAACAGGGTGTCGGACGGGGTGGCACCGATGAGGGCGGTTTCCGCGGCGGTCAGGCGCAGCGGCGCGGGGCCGACGCCGCCGAGGGTGATCCGGGCGCGGGCGATGCGGCCCCCCGTGACGTGCAGCAGGACGGCGGCGGAGACGACGGCGTAGTCGCCGTGGCGACGGGCGAATTCGGTGAAGCACCAGCCGTGGCCGGGGGGCCAGTCGGGGAGGCGGAGGGCGGTCACCATCTCGTCCGGCGCGAGGGACGGGGTCATGAAGCCGAGGGGGAAGTCGGACATGGCAATGGTGCGGTCGCCGGCTAGGCCGGACACGGCGATCTCGGCGTCCAGCGCCGCTGCCACGGTCACGACCTCCGCGGAGGGATCGAGGTTGCAGAGGGAGCCGCCGATGGTGCCGCGGTTGCGGGTCTGGCGGTGGCCGACGAGCGTGAGCGCTTCGGCCAGCAGCGGACAGCGGCGGCGGACGGCCGCGCTCTCCTCCGCGTCGCGCTGGCGGGTCATGGCGCCGATCCGGATCGCGCCGTTTTCCTCGATGATGCCGGACAGGCCCTCCACGCGGTTCAGGTCCACGAGGTGGTCCGGGAAGGCGACGCGCATGTTGAGCATCGGCATGAGCGATTGCCCGCCGGCCAGCAGCCGCGCGTTGTCGAGCGTCGCGAGGAGGGCGACCGCCTCCGCCACCGTGCGGGGGTCGTGGTAGGCGAAGGCGGGGGCCTTCACGCGGCGCCGTCCAGCATCCGCCGGACCTTCTGCGGCGTGATCGGCAGCGACGTGACGGCGCCGGGCAGCCGCAGCGCGTCGTCCACGGCGGCGGCGATGGCGGCGCCGGCGGCGTTCGTGCCCCCCTCCCCCGCACCCTTCACGCCGAGCGGGTTCAGCGGGCTCGGCGCGTCCTCGGCGATCAGCACGTCCACGATGGGCATCTCGGCGATGGTGGGCATGAGGTAGTCGGCGAGGGTGGTGGAGAGGGGCTGGCCGGATGCGTCGTAGCGGAACTCCTCCAGCAGCGCGCCGCCGAGGCCCTGGGCGAGGCCGCCGACGATCTGGCCTTCCACGAGCATCGGGTTCACGGCGCGGCCGACGTCGTTGGCGACGAGGTAGCGTTCGGGGCGCACCGCGCCGGTGCCGGGGTCCACGGAGACGAGCGCGAGGTGGACGCCGTACGGGTAGGTCATGTGATCGGAGTGGAACCAGCGCTCCGCCGTCAGGCCGGGGGTGCGTCCGCGCATGTACGGGGAGTTGGGGCCCATGTGCGCGGCGACGGCGGCGAGGGTGACGGTGGCGCCGGCGGGCGTGCGGATCACGCCGTCCTCGATGGTCAGGGCGTCGGCGGGGGTTTGGAGGAGGATTGCGGCGGTCTCCAGCGCCATCGCGCGGACCTCCAGCGCGGCGAGCCAGGTGGCGGACCCCGACATGACGGTGACGCGGGAGGCGTGGGCGCCGTTGCCGAACTCGATGCGGTCGGTCCGGCCGCGGATCACGCGGATGGTCGCGTGGTCCACGCCGAGCGCCTCGGCGCAGACCTGGGCGAGCATCGTCTCGACGCCCTGGCCGACGGAGGAAACGCCGGAGAGGATCTCGACGCCGCCGGTGGCGTCCACGGTGACGCGGACGCCGTCGGAGGGGCCGAGGCCGCTCTTCTCCACGAAGAAGGCGAGGCCGGCGCCGACGCGTTCGCCGGCGGCGCGGCGGGTGGCGAGTTCGGCTTGCAGTGCGGGCCAGCCGAAGCGGGCCAGGGCCTTGTCGAGGAGGCCCTCGTAGTCGCCGGAATCGAGGACGATGTCGGTGCCGAGGGCGTCGAGGGGGCGGGCGTGCGGCATCTCGGCGGGGGTGATCAGGTTGCGGCGGCGGACCGTGATGGGATCGAGGTTCAGGCGATGGGCGATGGCGTCCATCAGGCGTTCGCGGACGAAGGTCGTTTCGAACCGGCCGGGGGCACGGTAGGTGGCGGCGGGGGTCTTGTTCGTCAGGCGGAAATGGCCGGCGACGCGGTAGGCGGGGAGGCGGTAGGGGCCGGGCAGCATCCCCGCCGCGAGGTCGGCGACGCGGGCGCCGTGGGTGCGGACGTAGGCGCCCCCATCGTGGAAGAACACGTCGTCGATGGCGAGGAGGCGGCCGTCGGAGTCCACGGCGGCGCGGATGCGGTGGCGCTGTTCGCGCGAGTGGTTCGTGGCGACGAGGTTCTCCGCGCGGTCCTCGATCCACTTGATCGGGCGGTCGAGGCGCAGCGCGGCGAGGCAGGCCAGCAGGTCCTCCGGGTAGAGTTCGCCGCGCACGCCGAAGCCGCCGCCGACATGCCCCTCGAACAGGTGGACGGAGTTCGGGGCGCGGCCGAGGAGGCGGGCGATCTCGTCGCGGTTCCAGTGCTGCTTCTTCGCGGTGCCGTGGAGTTCGAGGATGTCGCGCGACGCGTCGTGGCGGGCGATGGCGCCGCGGGTCTCCAGCGGGACGCCGGAGTGGCGGCCGATGGAGAGGTCGAGTTCGACCACGGCGTGCGCGGCGCGGAAGGCGGCGTCCACGTCGCCGTAGGCCTTGCGGACGATCGTGGGTTCGGTCGTCAGGCCGGGGGCGAACTCGGCGGGGTCGGCGGCGGCATCCAGCACCGGCGGCAGGTCTTCGATGTGCGAGACGACGAAGTCGGCGGCGTCCTCCGCGACGTAGGCGTCTTCCGCGAAGATCACGGCGAGGGGTTCGCCGACGTAGCGCACGCGTTCGCGCGCGAGGATCGGCTGGCAGTAGGGTTCCAGGCCGCGGACCTTCGTGGCGCGGAAGGGGATCGGGGGGATGCCGGCCACGTCGGCGCCGGTCCAGACGGCGACGACGCCCGGCAACGCCAACGCCGCGGCGGTGTCCACGCCGAGGAGGCGGCCGTGCGCGACCGACGCGCGCACGACGCGCATGTGGAGCTGGCGCGGGAAGTTCACGTCGGCCGCGAACAGGCCGCGGCCGCGGACGAGCGGGGCGTCCTCGATGCGGGTGACGGGGCGGCCGACGACGCGGCCGGGGCCGGGGGCGAGGCGCGGGATCGGATCGGGCGGGAGGTGGTCCATCAGGCCCGCGCCATCTCGTCGGCCGCGGCGCGGACGGCGCGGAGGATGCTGGCGTAGCCGGTGCAGCGGCAGAGGTTGGAGGACAGGGCGTCGGTCAGCGCCGCGTCGTCCGCGTGCGGATCGCGTTCCAGGATACCGGCGGCGAGCATGAGGAAGCCGGGGGTGCAGTAGCCGCATTGCAGGGCGTGATGTTCGATGAAGGCGCGCTGCAAGGGGTGCAGGGCGCCGTCCCGTTCCAGGCCCTCCACGGTGCGGATGGCGCGGCCGTCGGCCTGGATGGCGAAGATGAGGCAGGCGCGGACCGGCTCGCCGTCCAGCAGCACGGTGCAGGCACCGCAGACGCCGTGCTCGCAGCCGAGGTGGGTGCCGGTGAGGCCGCAGTCTTCCCGGATCGCGTCGGCGAGGGTGCGGCGGGGTTCCACGGTCACGGCGTGGGCGCGGCCGTTGACGTGGAGGGTGACGGGGTGGCGCTCCGTCATGCCACGGCGTCCATCAGGGCGCGAAGGACGACGGTGGCGGCGAGGGGGCGGCGGTAGGCGGTCTCCTCGAAGGGTTCGACGAGGGCGGGGACGAGGTCGGCGGCGGCGCGGAAGGCGGCCTCGCCGGGCACGGCGTCGAGGAGGGCGGCCTCGACCTGCGGCAGTCGGCGCGCGGCGCCTTCCACGGCGCCGAGGCCGACGCGCGGGGCGGCGATGCGGCCGTCCTCCACGCGAAAGGTCGCGACGGCCATGGCCTGGGCGTAGTCGCCCGAACGGCGGGAGAACTCGTGGAAGCCGGCGCGGGCGCCGTCGGGCAGGAGCGGCAGGCGGCATTCCACCAGAAGTTCGTCGGGGCGCAGGTCGGTGACGAGGAAGCCGCGGAGGAAAGCGGCGGCGGGGATGGTGCGGGGGCCGTCGGGGCCGACCGCGTGCATCGTCGCGCCGAGCGTCGCGGCGACGAGGCACCATTCGGAGGCGGGGTCGGCGTTGGCGAGGGAGCCGCAGAAGGTGCCGCGGGCACGGATCGGCAGGTGCGCCACGTGGCCGCCGATGCGGGCGAGGAGGCGGCCGAGCGGGCCGGGGGCGGCGTCCTGCATCATCCGGACGTGGCGGACGAGGGCGCCGATCCGCAGCGTCCCATCCTCCACCGCGAGGCGATCGAGGGCCACGATGCCGTTGATGTCCACGAGGTGCGGCGGGCGCGCGACGCGGAGCGCCATCGCGGGGATGAGGGACTGGCCGCCGGCGAGGATTCGTCCATCCTCCGGCGCGACCCGCGCGAGGATGGCGACGGCGTCCGCCACCGTGCGGGGGGCATGGTAGCGGAACGGGGCCGGCTTCACGCGGACCTCGCGGCGGGCGCCGGCATCGGGGCCTCCCGTGATTGTCCTGACATTTATCGGCGCGGCGCGACGGCGGTCAAGCGCTACGTCCCGTCCGGCGCGCCGCGGAAGGCGATGGGGGAGTCCAGCGTGAACTGGAACCGCTCCCCGTGGAAGCGCACGGCGCCGTGTAGGACCGGCGTGCCGGCCGCGTCGAAGTAGGTGTGCGCGGTCTGCAGCAGCGGCGTGCCGGCGCGGACGCCGAGGAGGCGGGCGATCCGCGGCTCGCCGGGGATGCAGCTCACGGTGTTGGTGATCCGCGCGGGCGGCCGGCCGAGGGCGCGGGCGAGGAGGGAGATGATCGCCATGCGCTCCAGCATCGGCGCCGTCATCCGGCGGCCGAGGGCGGCGGGGACGTAGCGGAGTTCGTGGGCGAAGACCGCGTCGTCGAGGAAACGGAGGCGCTCGAAGCGGCAGACCATCTCGCCGGGCGCCAGCGCCAGCGCTTCGGCCACCTCGGCGGGCGGGGCGTGTTCCTCGCGCGCCAGCACCTCGAAGCGGACGGTGCGGCGGGCGACGCGCATCTCGTCCTCGAAGGCGAGGGACACGTCGTGATTCAGGCGCTCCGGCGCGACGAAGGTGCCGCGGCCCCGGCCGCGCGTGACGAGGCCGGCGGCGACGAGATGGGCCATGGCCTGCCGCACCGTCGGGCGGGAGACGCCGAAATGGGCCATGCACTCGGCCTCCGTCGGCAGGGCGCGGCCGACGACCTGGGCGCGGGCCGCGTGGATCGGGGCGGCGAGGCGTTCGGCGAGTTGCATGTGCAGGGGGACGCCGCCGGTGGCGGACAGGGGCTTCAGGCGGGCGAGGCCGTAGGCGCGCGGGGCGTCGCGGCTCAGGCCGGACCCGCCGAGGGGCACGGGTTGGGCGGTGGGCATCGGCGGCGGCGTTCCTCGCGTGGGAGAGCGTGCCCCCTCCGGCCCATCATAACCGAGGGCGGTGGCGGTTGACAGGCGTCGGACCGGCCGCCCTAAATGTGCGGACATTCAGGGGGCGAGGCATTGGTCGGCACGATCCTCACGACGCTGGACCACGACCGGCTGCGCCGCACCTACGAATCCGGGTTCTGGGCGGGGGATACCCTCTACACGCTGGCGGTGGGCTGGGCGCGGCGGACGCCGGACGCCGTCGCGGTGCGGGAGGCGTCGCGCATCGTCACCTGGGCCGCGCTGGTGACGGCCGCGGACCGGCTGGCGGCGGACCTGCGGGCGGCGGGGCTGCGACGCGGCCAGCGGGTGGCGGTGTGGCTGCCGAGCCGGATCGAGGTGGCGGTGGCGCTGCTGGCCTGTTCGCGCGACGGGCTGGTGTGCTGCCCTTCGCTGCACCGCGACCACACGGTGGCGGACGTGGCGGCGCTGCTGGTGCGGATGCGCGCGGCGGCGCTGATCGCGGCGGAGGGCTACGGCGCCGATGCGCACCGCGCCGACATCTTCGCGTCGGTGGGGGGCGTGACCCGCGTCCATCGCCTCGGGGCCGCTCCGCTGGAGGCCTGGACCGCGACCTTCGACGACGCGCCGGACGCGGCGCCCGACGCCGATCCGGACGGCGTCGTCTATCTCGCCTTCACCTCGGGCACGACCGGCGCGCCGAAGGGCGTCATGCACTCCGACAACACGCTGCTCGGCAACGCCCGCGCCGTCGTCGCGGACTGGTCGCTCGGCGCGGGGGACGTGATCTACACGGTCTCGCCGCTCTCCCATAACCTCGGCTTCGGCTCGCTCGTCCTCGCGCTGCTGAGCGGCGCGACGCTCGTGGTCCACGACCTGCCGCGCGGGGCGTCGCTGCTCGACCGGATCGTGGAGACGGGCACCACCTATCTCGTCGGCGTGCCGACCCACGCGATCGACCTGCTGCGGGAGATGCGGGCGCGGGGGATGCGGAATCTCGGCCGCGTGCGCGGCTTCCGCGTCTCCGGCGCCGCGGTGCCGAGGGAGGTGGTGGCGGGACTGATCGACCACGGCGTGATCCCGCAGAGCGGCTACGGGATGACCGAGGCCTGCTCGCACCACTACACGCTGCCGGACGACCCGCCGGAGCGGATCACCGAGACGTCGGGCAAGGTGTGCCCGGGCTACGAGGTGCGGGTGTTCGCGCGCGACGATCCGGACCGCGCGCTTCCCCCCGGCGAGGTCGGGCAGATCGGCGGGCGCGGCGCCTCCCTCATGCTCGGCTACTTCGACGACCAGGCCGCGACGGAGGATTCTTTCAACCGCGACGGCTGGTTCATGACGGGCGACCTGGGGTGGGTGAACGAGGCCGGCTACATCCGCATCACCGGCCGCAAGAAGGACGTGATCATCCGCGGCGGCCACAACATCTTCCCCGCGCGGATCGAGACGCTGGCGATGCAGCACCCCGCCATCGCCCGCGCAGCCGCCGTGCCGGTGCCGGATGAGCGTCTGGGGGAGAAGGTGTGCCTCGCCGTGATGTTCCGCGACGGGCCGGCGCCGACGGTGGCGGAGATCCTCGATCACCTCGATCGCGCGGGGCTGTCGCGCTACGACATGCCGGAATACACGCTCGTGCTGCCGGACATCCCGCTGACCGCTTCCGGCAAGATCCTCAAGCGCGCGGTCAGCGAACAGGTGGAGGCGGGGACCGTCACGCCCGTGCCGGTGCCGCGCCGGGTGGGCGCGTGAGGGCGGTCCTCGTCCGCGAGTTCGGCGGGATCGACGCCGTCCGCGTCGAGGAGGTTCCGGACCCCCTTCCCGGCCCCGGCGAGGCGCTGATCCGCGTCGAGGCGGTGGCGGTGAACTTCGTGGATACGCTCGTCATCGGCGGCACCTACCAGTTCCTGCCGGCACGGCCCTTCGTGCCGGGCAAGGGTCCGGCGGGGGTGGTGGAGGCGGTGGGGCCGGGCGTGACGCGCGTGGCGCCGGGCGACCGCGTGCTGGCGATGGCGGAGATCGGCGGCTACGCGCAACGCGCCGTCGCGCCGGCGGAAGCCTGCTACCGCCTGCCGGACGGGCTGTCGTTCCGGGACGCCGCGTCCATGTCGCTCGCCTACGACACGGCCTGGTTCGCGCTGCGCGAACGCGGGCGGCTGACGGAGGGGGAGAGCGTGCTGGTCCTCGGCGCCACGGGCGCGGTGGGTTTCGCGGCGATGCAGCTCGCGAGGGCGTTCGGGGCGCGGGTGATCGCGGGCGTGTCCTCGCCGGACCGCGCGCCGGCCATGCTGGCTGCGGGCGCCGACGCGGCGGTGAACCTCGGGGGCGCGAACCTGCGCGACTCGCTCCGCGACGAGGTGCGCGCGACGACGGGGGGCGCGGGGGCCGACGTGGTCCTCGACATGCTCGGCGGCGACGCCTTCGATGCGGCGCTGCGCGCGATGGCGTGGTGCGGGCGGCTCGTCGTCGTCGGCTTCGCCGCGGGGCGCATCCCGTCGGTGAAGGCGAACTACCTCCTCATCAAGAACATCGAGGTGAGCGGCCTCCAGATCAGCGACTACCGCAAGCGCCGTCCCGACACGGTGCGCCGCTGCTTCGACGAGGTCTTCGCCCTGCACGAGCGCGGCGCGGTGCGCGCCCCGCCCAGCCGGGCATACCCCTTGCAAGACGCCGCCTCGGCGCTGGCCGCGCTGCTGGACCGCGGGGTGCGGTACCGCGTGGTCCTGCTGCCCCACGCCTGACCCGCGAGAGGACACCCACCATGACCCGAACCACCCGGCGGACGGTCCTGGCGGCCGCCGCGGCGCTCCCCGCCCTGCCCGGCGCCGCGCGCGCGCAAGCCTTCCCGGACCGCCCGATCCGCATCGTGCTGCCCTACGCCCCCGGCGGCGTGGTGGACGGCGTCGGCCGCGTCCTCGCCGCCGCGCTGGCGGAAGACCTCGGCGGGCCCGTCCTCACGGAGAACCGGCCGGGCGCGGGGGGCGTGATCGGCACGGACATTGTCGCGAAATCGCCGCCGGACGGCTACACGCAGCTGCTGATGGACCCCGCCATCGTCATCAACCCGTCGCTCCAGGCGCGCGTGCCCTACGACCTGTTCCGCGACCTGCGGCCGGTCTCGATCCTCACCTCCTCGCCGCTCGTCCTCATCGTCTCGCCGATGCTGCCGGTGACGACCGTGGCGGACCTCATCGCCCACGGGCGCGCCAATCCCGGCGCGCTGTCCTTCGCCTCGGCCGGCGTCGGCACCACGCCGCACCTCGCGGGCGAGATGTTCTCGCTGCGCCACGACCTCCGCGCCACCCACGTGCCATATCGCGGCATCGCCGGCTCCTACGCCGACATGATGGCGGGGACGCTGCACTTCTCCTTCAGCAGCATCGCCGGCGCGCGCGGCCTGATCGAGGACGGGCGGCTCCGCGCCCTCGCCACCACCGGAACGCGACCGAGCCCGGCGCTGCCGACCCTGCCGACGATGGGGGCGGCGGGGGTGGAGGACTTCGTCGTGGACCTCTGGCTCGGCCTGTTCGTGCCGGCCGCGACGCCGGCGCCGGCCTTCTCGCGCATGGGAAGTGCGGTCGCCAACATCCTCCGCAAGCCGGAGACCGTCGCGGGGCTCACCCGCCTCGGCGCGCAGCCCCGCGGGACGACGGCGGAGGAGGCGGCGGCGGTCGTCCGCGCCGAACATGATGCGTGGCGCGAGGTCATCACCCGCGCGCGGATCATGCTGTGACCGCGCCGCGGCGCCGCGTCCTCGCCGTCGCGGGCGGCCTGCTCGCGGCGCCGGCGGTCGCGCAGCCGCGCTCCGTCCGGATGCTCGTCGGCTTCGCGCCGGGGGGCGCGGCGGACACGGTGGCGCGCCTCGTCGCGCCGCGCATGGCGGCCGTCCTCGGGCAGCCCATCGTCGTGGAGAACCGCACGGGGGCCTCCGCCACGGTCGCGGCGGCGGCGATGGCGGCCTCGCCGCCGGACGGCACGACGCTGTTCCTCACGACGCTGACCCACGCGGCCAACCCGCACCTCTACCGCAACCTGCCCTTCGACTACGCCACGGCCTTCGCCCCCGTCGCGCAGGTCGTCGCCTTCCCGCAGGTGCTCGCGGTGCGGCGGGACTTCCCCGCGACGAACCTCGCGGAGTTCATCGCGGTGGCGCGCGGGCGGCCGGAGCCGATCACCTACGGCACCCCTGGCAACGCCACGGCGCAGCACATGGCGGGGGAGCTGTTCCGCCTCCGCACGGGCATCCGGCTGGAACACGTGCCCTACCGCGGCGGCTCGGACGCGGCGCGCGACCTCGCGGCGGGCGTGGTGGAGGCGAACTTCAACTCCCCCGCCACCCTCGCCCCGGCCTTCGCGTCCGGCGCCCGCCCGATCGTCGCGGCGACGGCGCGGCGCATCCTCGCCCTGCCGGACCTGCCGACCACGGCCGAGAGCGGCGTGCCGGACATGGCGCTGACCGATTGGTGCGGCCTGTTCGCCCCCGCCGCGACACCGCCGGACGTCGTGCGGCGGACCTCGGAGGCCTGCGCCGAGGCGCTGCGGGCGCCGGAGGTGACGACGCGGCTGGCGGCGCTGAGCGCGGAGCCCGTGGGCAGCGCGCCCGACGCCTTCCGCGCCTTCGTGGCGGCCGAGAGCGCCCGCCTCGGCGAGATCATCCGCGCCGCCGGGATCACCCTGTCCTGAACGGCCGCCGCTGCACCTTCCGGGACGGGGCGGACCGCCCCTATACGTCCCCCCGACATGCCTGATTTCGAGCGGACCTGGGACGTGCTGGTGGTGGGGGGCGGGAACGCGGCCCTCTGCGCCGCGATCACGGCGCGGCGGGCGGGGGCGTCCGTCCTCATCGCGGAGCACGCGCCGAAGGCGATGCGCGGCGGGAACTCGCGGCATACGCGCAACGTCCGGTCCCTCCACGCCGCGCCGACAGACGTGCTGACGGATCGCTACCTCGAGGAGGAGTACTGGGACGACCTGCTGAAGGTCACGGGCGGCAAGACCGACGAACATCTCGCGCGCACCTGCATCCGTGCCAGTCAGCACGCGCCGGACTTCCTCAAGTCCTGCGGCGTGACGTTCCAGCCCTCGCTGTCGGGGACGCTGTCGCTGTCGCGCACCAACGCCTTCTTCCTCGGCGGCGGCAAGGCGCTCGTGAACGCGCTGTATCGGACGGCGGCGCAGCTCGGCATCGAGGTGCTGTACGACACGGAGGTGCAGCACATCGAGGTGGCCGACGGCTTCGCGAGCGAGGCGGTGCTGTCCTACCACGGCTTCCCGGCGCGGGTGCGGTTCAAGTCGGTCATCGCCTCCGCCGGCGGGTTCCAGGCGAACCGGGAGTGGCTGCGGCAGTACTGGGGGGATGCCGCCGACAACTTCCAGATCCGCGGCACTCCCTACGCCCAGGGGCGCGTGCTGCGCGACCTGCTGGACCAGGGGGTGGGGGAGATCGGCGACCCCACCCAGTTCCATGCCGTGGCGAACGACGCCCGCGCGCCGATGGAGGACGGGGGCTTGGCCATGCGGCTGGACTGCGTGCCCTTCGCGATCGTGGTGAACCGGGACGTCGAGCGCTTCTACGACGAGGGCGAGGACGTCTGGCCGAAGCGCTACGCCATCTGGGGCCGGCTGATCGCGAAGCAGCCGGGGCAACTGGCCTTCGCCGTCACGGATAGCCAGGCGGAGATGGATTACCTGCCGAGCGTGTTCCCGCCGTACAAGGCGGACACGATCGCGGAACTGGCGGGCATGGCGGGGCTGGATGCGGGGAAGCTGGAACGGGTGATCGCCGACTACAACGCCGCCGTCCGCCCCGGCACCTTCCAGCCGATGGTGCCGGACGATTGCCGCACCGAGGGCCTGACGCCGCCGAAAAGCCACTGGGCCCGCCGTATCGAGAGGCCGCCCTTCCTGCTGCACCCGCTGAAACCGGGGATCACCTTCACCTTCCTCTCCGTGCGCGTGAACGACCGGGCGCGGGTGATCATGGCCGACGGCACGCCTTCCGCGAACATGTTCGCCTCTGGCGAGATCATGTCGGGCAACATCCTCGGCCAGGGCTACCTCGCGGGGTTCGGCATGGCGATCGGCACGGTCTTCGGGCGCATCGCGGGCGAGGAGGCCGCACGCCATGTCCGCAACTAGCATCGAGGCCGGCCCCCCGGCCGCGCGCGTACCCGACGGCACGACCATCATCGGCGGGGGCGCCCCCGCCACCCCGAACGCCCTGGAACACTCCGACAGCGTGGCCGAGGCGCGCCGCCACATGGCGGTCTGCAACGCCTGCCGCTACTGCGAGAGCTACTGCGCGGTGTTCCCCGCGATGGCGATGCGCCGCGCCTTCTCCGCGGGCGACCTGACGCACCTCGCCAACCTCTGCCATTCCTGCCGCGGCTGCTACCACGCCTGCCAGTACGCCCCGCCGCACGCCTTCGGCATCAACCTGCCCGTGACCTTCGCGAACCTGCGGAACGAGGGCTACGCGGCCTACGCGTGGCCCGCGGGAATGGGGGCGCTGTTCCGGCGCAACGGCACGCTGCTCTCGCTGCTGATGGCGTCCTTCGTCACGCTCGCGCTCGTCCTCGCCGCGGCCATCGTGGACCCCGCCGTCCTCTGGGCGCCGCAGCGCGGCCCCGGCGCCTTCTTCCGGGTCATCCCGCTCTGGCTCATCAACCTCCTGGCGGGCGGCAGCTTCGTCTTCGCGCTCGTCGCCCTCGCCATGGGCGGCCTCCGCTACTGGCGCGGCACCGGCGCCGGCGGCGGCGCGCCCTTCACCGCCGCCCCCGTGCTGGACGCCACCGCCGACGTCCTCACCCTCCGCAACCTCGGCGGCGGCGGGCACGGCTGCAACGACCTCGACGACTCCTTCACCCAGACCCGGCGCTGGCTGCACCACGCCATGTTCTACGGGTTCATGCTGTGCTTCGCCGCCACCTCCACGGGGGCGATCTACCACCACGTCTTCGGCTGGGTGTCGCCGCACGCCTTCCTCTCCCTCCCCGTCCAGCTCGGCACCTGGGGCGGCGTGCTGCTGTGCGTCGGCACCGCGGGGCTCATGTGGGTGAAGAATGCGACCGACCCCGTGCCGATCTCGCGCCAGCTCATCGGCGGGGAATACGCCATCCTCGCCCTCCTCTTCCTCATCGGCTCGACGGGACTGCTGCTGCTGGCCGTCCGCCACACCGGCGCCATGGGCATCCTCCTCGCCCTCCACCTCGGCCTCGTCCTCGCCTTCTTCGTGGCGCTGCCCTACTCCAAGATGGTGCACGGCCTTTACCGCGGCCTCGCCCTCCTGCGGAACGCGATGGAGACGAGGGCCCGCAAGGGGAACACCCCCGCCAACCGCACCGAACGGGCGCGCGGCGCGCCGCGCTGACCCGGTCGTCACGATCCCGACGCGGGCCGGACATGGACCTGTCCCGGCCCGCGGGCTAACCCGCGGGCATGGATGCAGCCGTCGCCCGCGACCCCGCCGAGGCCCTGAAGCCCCGCCGCCGCTCCCCCCTGCGGTTCCGCCGGATCGCGCCGGTGGGGCCGATCTTCGACGTGATGGGGGACCGCCCCTTCGGCGGGCGCGTGCGGGCGGTGCGGCGGCTCGCGCTCGTCGTGCTGTTCACGCTCCTGGCGCTCCCGGTCCAGGCGGTGCTGCTGCGGCTGCCCGGCCGGGGCAGGATCCGCTTCGCCCGCTTCTACTGGGCGGGCGTCCGCTTCCTCATCGGCCTGAAGCTCCAGGTCGTGGGCGCGCCGTCCGGGCCGCGCACCCTCTACCTCGCGAACCATTCCTCCTGGCTCGACATCGTCGTGCTCGGCGGCGTGCTGGAGGCGCCCTTCGTGTCGAAGTCGGAGGTGGGGGACTGGCCGCTGATCGGCACCGTCGCCCGGCTCGGCCGCACCGTCTTCATCTCCCGCGCCCGCGGGCGCACGGGGGGGGAGGCGAACGCCATGCGGGACCGGCTGACGGCGGGCGATTCCCTCATCCTGTTCCCCGAGGGGACGAGTTCGGACGGGTGCCGGGTGCTGCCCTTCCGCTCCTCCTTCCTCGCGGTGGCCGATGCGGCGGAGCGGGTGCAGCCGGTCTCGGTCGGCTACGACCGGCTCGGCGGGCTGCCGGCCTGCCGGCGGGACCGCTCGGTCTTCGCCTGGTACGGGGACATGGACATCGGGCGGCACGCGTGGCGGCTGGCCCGCCACCCCGGGCTGCGCGCGACGGTGGTGCTGCACGAGCCGGTGCCGCCCTCCGCCATCCCCGACCGCAAGGCGCTGTCGGCGGCGGTGGAGGGCGTGGTCGCGGCGGGCGCGGCGACGATGCGGCAGAACCGGCCGCCGGTGTCCATGACGCTGCCCCTTCCGGCGGCGCGGGTGGCGCGCTTCTAGCGGCGGGTGGCACGGCCGCCGGGCGCGGCCCCGCCGGGCCGCGCCCGGGGCCATCCCGCAGCGGGGTCAGGTCTTCTTGAGGTGGGCCTCGACGTCCTTCGCCATGACCCCCACGGCCTTCACGGCGGCCTTGAGTTCGTCGTGCGTGACGCCGAGCTTCTTCGACCAGTCGCGAAGCTCGTGGTCCTGGTTGACGTTGATCCGGATGTCGTCCTGCTGGCCGGTCTTCGTCTTGTCGTCCGCCACGATCCGTTCTCCTTGCCGCCGTCGGCCGGGGCACCTTGCCCCGGGCGGGTCCACGTGTCAGCGATTCGTTTCGAGGTTTCTGGACGATCCGTTCGCCGGCGCCGGTCCGCGACGATGCGGCGGGCGCGTCCCCCGCTGGTCGAAGGCGGGCTGGTCGAAGGCGGGCCGGTCGAAGGCGGGCCGGTCGAAGGCGGGCCGGTCGAAGGCGGGCCGGTCGAAGGCGGGCCGGTCGAATGAGGATCCGGGCCGACGATCGCCCGGGAACGGGTGCGGACCGGCAACACGGGCGGGAGGGGTGACGATGGACGACGCGATGATGTCGGGCGAACGGGGGGCGGCCGTCGCGGCCACCCTGGATCGGGTGAAGGCCATCGAGCGCGACCGCGGCGTGACCCGCCCCGCCCTGGCGGAGGTGATGCGGGAGATGCCCCGCCTCGCCGCGCGGGAGGAGCTGTTCCCGTCCGCGGAGTTCCCCGCCCCGCCGGAGGGCGAGAAGGGGAGCCGCCGATACCTGCTGGCGGAGGATCCGGACAACCGCTTCGCCCTCTACATGAACGCCCTCAACCCCGGGAACGAGACGAAGCCGCACGACCACACCACCTGGGCCGTGATCGTCGCCGTGGACGGGCAGGAGCTGAACCGCGTCTACGATCGCCTCGACGACGGCAGCGACCCCGAGCGCTGCGAGATGCGCGTGCGGGAGGAGGTGATGGTGGAGCCGGGGCGCGGGATCGCCTTCATGCCCGACGACATCCACTCCATCCACACGACGGGGACGGTCCCGACGCGGCACCTGCACCTCTACGGGCTGGCGCTGGAGCGGCTGGACGACCGCCGCGCCTTCGACATGGAGAGCGGGACGGTGATCCCCTACAACCGCACCTTCATGAAGCCGACGGAGGCCGGCCCGGGGTGATCCGCCGGATCGCGCCCGCCGCGCTGAAGGGCTGGATCGGCGACGGGACGGAACTCGCCATCCTCGACGCGCGGGAGGAGGGGGAGTTCGGGCGGGCGCACCCCTTCTGGGCCGTCCCCTGCCCGCTGTCCCGCGCCGAACTCCGCGTGCCCGTGCTGCTGCGGCGGCGGGGCGTGCGGGTGTGCTGCACGGATGGCGGGGAGGGATACGCCGAACGCCTCGCCGCATACCTCGTCGGCGCGGGCTTCGCGGACGTCTCCGTCCTCGACGGCGGCGCGCCGGCCTGGGCGGCGGCGGGATACGTCCTCTTCTCCGGCGTCAACGTCCCGTCCAAGGCCTTCGGGGAATGGGTGGAGCACCGCTACGGCACGCCCTCCGTGGGCCCGGCCGATCTCCGCGCCATGGCGGAACGGGGGGAGGACCACGTCATCCTCGACTCCCGCCCGATGGAGGAGTTCCGCCGCATGTCCATCCCCGGCGGGGTGGACGTGCCGGGCGGGGAACTCGTCTACCGCGTCGGCGCGCTGGCGCCGGACCCCGGAACCACCATCGTCGTGAACTGCGCGGGGCGCACCCGGTCCATCATGGGGGCGGAGAGCCTCCGCGCGGCCGGGGTGCCGAACCGGGTGGTGGCGCTGCGCAACGGCACGATGGGCTGGGAACTCGCGGGTTTCTCCCCCGACCGGGGGCGGGAGGCGACCTACCCGGATGGCGTCCCCGCCGGCGCGGCGGTGGCGCTGGACCGGGCGCGGCGCTTCGCGGACGGCCACGGCGTGCGGACGGTGGACGCCGCGCGGTTCTCCGCGATGCGCGCCAACCCGTCCCGGACGACCTACCTCCTCGACGTCCGCTCGGCCGGGGAGTTCGCGGCGGGCCACGTCCCCGGCTCCCTCCACGCGCCCGGCGGGCAGCTCGTCCAGGCGACGGATGCCTGGGTGGCGGTGCGCGGCGCCCGGATCGTCCTCGTGGACGGCGCGGCCTTCGGCGTCCCGGACGGCGTCCGCGCTCGCATGGCCGGAGGGTGGCTGCGGCAGCTCGGGGGGTGGGAGGTCCTCGTCCTCGACGGCCCCGCGGGCGCGGTGGGGACCGGACCGGCCCGCCTGCCCTGTCCCGAAGCCGACGCCGTGGAGGTCCGCAGCGTCGGGCCGGCCGACCTGCCGGCCGGCGCCGCCATCGTGGACCTGTCGCGGAGCGTCGCCTTCCGCGAGGGGCACGCGGCCGGCGCGCTCTGGGGCATCCGCACGCGGCTGGATCGCCTCGCACCCCGGCTGCGCGCGGCGGCGACGGTCGCGGTGACCGCGCCGGATGACCGCCTCGCCCGCCTCGCCGTGCCCGAGTTGCGCGCCCTGGCCCCGGGTGCCGAGGTGGTGCTGGTCCCCGGCGGGGCCGCCGCCTGGGTCCGGGCCGGCGTGACCTTGGAAGCGGACCGCCACGTCCCCGCCGACGCCGACTGCGCCGACACCTACCTGCGCCCCTACGACCGGAACGACGGGGTGGAGGACGCGATGCGCGCCTACCTGTCCTGGGAGGTGGACCTCGTCGGCGAGGTGGCGCGCGACGGCGACGCGCGGTTCGGGGAGGCGCGGTGACCCGTCCGTCACGCAGTCTTCGCTTGATCCCGCCGGCGCCGCGGCGGACCCTCCGCCCCCATGGACGATCCGGGACATCCCCGATTCGCTTGACCTCCCCTCCCGCGGGCCGCACATGCCCGCCGCGCCCGCGCCCGCCCCTCCCGGGGCGCCCGGGCGGGCTTGGGGATCGTCGCCGTTGACCACCGAGACGCCGCCGCTGCGGAAACTCCTGATCCGCACCTGGGGCTGCCAGATGAACGTCTATGATTCCGGCCGGATGACCGACGTCCTGGCGCCGCTCGGCTACGCGCCGACGGAGCGGGCGGAGGAGGCCGACATGGTCATCCTCAACACCTGCCACATCCGGGAGAAGGCGTCGGAGAAGGTGTTCTCCGACCTCGGCCGCCTGCGGATCACGAAGAACGAACGTAAGGCCGCGGGCCGGGACACGATCATCGCGGTCGCCGGCTGCGTCGCCCAGGCGGAGGGGGCGGAGATCACGGCCCGCGCGCCCTGGGTGGACATCGTCCTCGGCCCCCAGACCTACCACCGGCTGCCGGAGATGGTGGCCCGCGCCTCCCGCGCCGCCGGCGCCGTCATCGAGACGGACTTCCCGGCGGAGGACAAGTTCGACCACCTGCCGGAGAACACCACACCGCAGGGTCCCGTCGCGTTCCTCACGATCCAGGAAGGGTGCGACAAGTTCTGCTCCTTCTGCGTCGTGCCCTACACCCGCGGCGCCGAATCCTCCCGCCCGGCCGCGGCGATCCTCGCGGAGGCCCGCCGCCTCGCCACCGGCGGCGCGCGGGAGATCGTCCTCCTCGGGCAGAACGTGAACGCCTGGGCCGGGATGGGCCCAACGTCTTCGTCGCATGGCGGCCGCAGCTGGGGCCTGGCGCGGCTGATCCGCGAACTCGCGGACATCCCCGGCGTGGCCCGCCTGCGCTACACGACGAGCCACCCGCGCGACATGGCCGACGACCTCGTCGCCGCCCACCGCGACGTCCCCGCCCTCCTCCCCTACCTGCACCTTCCCGTGCAGTCGGGGTCGGACCGGGTGCTGCGGGCGATGAACCGCGGGCACGGGGCCGACCTCTACCTCCGGCTGGCGGACCGGCTGCGGGAGGCGAGGCCGGACCTCGCCCTCACCTCCGACTTCATCGTCGGCCACCCTGGAGAAACCGCGGCCGACCATGCCGCGACGATGGACCTCGTCCGCCGCGTCGGCTTCGCCGGGGCCTATTCCTTCAAGTACTCCCCCCGCCCCGGCACGCCCGCCGCCGCCATGACGGGCGCGGTGCCGGAGGGAGAGAAGGATGCCCGCCTCCAGGACCTCCAGGCGGTGCTGCGGGAGCAGGGGGACGGGTTCAACCGCTCCGTCGTCGGCCGCACGGTGGACGTGCTGCTGACCGGCCCGGGGCGGCACCCCGGGCAGGTCGCGGGGCGGTCGCCGTGGCTCCAGCCGGTCCATGCCTACGCCGCAGGACGTCCCGGCGAGATCGTCCCGATGCGCTTGACGGCCGCCCACCCCAACTCCCTCTCCGCAACCCCGGACTACGAGGAGTCCCGCGCCGCTTGACCAGCCTGTCTCCCATGCCGGACGGCATCGCCCTCCGCCCCGACCCCCGCGCCCTGCCGCGCGGCCCCGGGTTCCCCGCGGCCCCGGGGGACGCCCCGCGCACCGTCACCCTGCAATTCGACGACAACGCGCTCCTGCCGTTGCTGCTGGGGGAGCACGACCGGCACCTCGCGCGCATCGAGCAGCGGCTCGGCGTGCGGGTCACGGCGCGGGGCAACCGGCTGACCATCGCCGGGTCGCCGGACGCGGCCGGGCTGGCGGAATCCGTCCTGCGCGGCCTGTGGAAACGGCTGGAACGGGGCGAGGCGACGGGCGCGGCCGAGGTGGAGGCCGCGCTGCGGATGGCCGATGGTCCGGTGGAGGACCCGCGCCTCCCGCTCGCCGACCTTCCGGCCATTCGCACCCGCAAGGGCGCCATCGCGCCGCGGTCGCGGGCGCAGATGGCCTACATGGACTGCCTCGGGCGGCACGAGATGGTGTTCGGCGTCGGGCCCGCCGGCACCGGCAAGACCTATCTCGCCGTCGCCCAGGGCGTCGCCCTCCTCCAGGCCGGGCGCGTGGACCGCATCGTCCTCTCCCGCCCGGCGGTGGAGGCGGGGGAGCGCCTCGGCTTCCTCCCCGGCGACATGAAGGAGAAGGTGGACCCCTACCTCCGCCCACTCTACGACGCGCTGCACGACATGCTGCCCGCCGAACAGGTGACGCGCCGGCTGACCTCCGGCGAGATCGAGATCGCCCCGCTGGCGTTCATGCGGGGCCGCACCCTCGCGCATTGCTACGCCATCCTCGACGAGGCGCAGAACACCACGCCCGCGCAGATGAAGATGTTCCTCACCCGCATGGGCGAGGGCACGCGGATGGTGGTGACCGGCGACCCGACCCAGGTGGACCTGCCGTCGGGGCAGGTCTCGGGGCTGGTGGAGGCGCTGTCGGTGCTGGACGGGGTGGAGGGCATCGGCGTGACGCGCTTCGCGGAGACCGACGTGGTGCGGCACCCCCTGGTCGGGCGGATCGTCCAAGCCTACGGACGCGCCGAGGCCGATGGCCGCGTCGCCGTCCGCGGCCCGGACCCGCGCCGGCGAACGAGGGAGTAGAACGGAGGTGGGCAGTCGCCCGCCCGGCGGCGATGCCGCCGGGCTGAACCGTGGGGATCGGGCCGGCGACTCCTTCGAGGGTCACCTCCCGGAGGAGCCGGGGCCGATCGAGGTCGTGCTGGACGATCCGGCCTGGCGCGCCGCCGTGCCCCGTGCCGAGGCCGCCGCGCGCCGCGCCGCGCTTGCGGCCCTGGAGGAGACCGGTGCCGACGGCGCCGTCACCCTCCTCCTCACCGGCGACCGCGCGGTGATGCGGCTCAACACCGACCACCGCGGCAAGGCGAAGGCGACGAACGTCCTGTCCTTCCCCGCGGGCCACCCGGGCATGCTCGGCGACGTGGCCCTCGCCCTCGGCACGGTGCGGCGGGAGGCGCGCGCCGCGGGCCGGACGGTGCTGGCCCACCTCTCGCACCTCGTCGCCCACGGCGTCCTCCACCTCGCGGGCCACGACCACCTGCGCGCCGGAGAAGCGCGGCGGATGGAGCGGGCGGAGGCCCGGATCATGCGCCGCCTCGCCCTCCCCAACCCCTGGCGGGGCGCGACGTGAGCGACCGCCAGACCCCCGCCGAGCGCAATTCCCTCCTCTGGCGCTTCCAGGGGCTGCTGCGCCGCAGGGAGGGCGAATCCGCCCGCGACCAGGTCGCCGCCATCATCGAGGAAGCGGGCGACGACCTCGACGAGGCGAAACTCGACGTCCACGAGCGCGAGATCCTCCGCAACGTCGTCCGGCTGCGCACGAAGACCGCGGTGGACGTGATGGTGCCCCGCGCCGACATCGTCTCCATGCCCGTCGGGCTGACGATGGGGGAGGCGATCGCCGCCATCCAGCGGGAGGGCCATTCGCGCTTCCCGGTGTATCGGGACAACCTCGACGACGTCCTCGGCTTCCTCCACATCAAGGACGTCTTCGCCGCGGTGAACCAGCCCGAGAAGTTCTCCGTCGAGGGGGTGCTGCGTCCCATGCTGTTCGTCGTGCCGCAGGTGCCCGTCCTCGACCTGCTGCTGCAGATGCGGGAGCGGCGGACGCACATGGCGCTCGTGGTGGATGAATACGGCGGGATCGACGGGCTGGTGACCATCGAGGACCTCGTCGAGGCCATCGTCGGCGACATCTCCGACGAGCACGACGAGGAGACGGCGCCGCAGATCACCGAACGGCCGGACGGCTCCGTGGACCTCGACGGGCGGACGACGGTGGAGGCCTTCGAGGCCCGGATGGGCCCGGTGCTGACGGAGGAGGAGCGAGGCCAGGATATCGACACCGTCGGCGGCCTCGTCTTCACGCTCGCAGGACGCGTGCCCGCCCGCGGCGAACTCGTTTCCCACGCCTCCGGGCTCGAGTTCCGGGTGATGGACAGCGACCCCCGGCGCATCCGCCGGCTGCGGGTGCGCAAGGCCGCCGCCCCGGGCGAAGCCCGCGCGGCGGAGTGATGCCGATCCGCCTTCGTCGTCGCCTTCTCGGGGGTGGTGCCGGTGGGCCGGAGGAGGGCCTTGCCCTCCTCCGGACCTCCACCCACCAGGAGCCCGAGGCCCCTGGACCCGCCT
>CAXVWQ010000375.1:0-6283 GCA_964263755.1 Roseomonas sp.
CGCGCCGCGCGATCCCGCGGCGCCTCCGGCGGCCGTCCCGCCCCCCGCGCCGCTCCCGCCCGGCCCGGGCGCCGCCCCGGCCTTGACACGCGGCGGCTGACGCGGCGCGTCGCCGGCCCCGGGAGCATCGGGAGCGCCGGCGGATGACGGCGCCGCGAACGCCCGGCCGGACGGTTGACACCGCACGCCCTCTCCCCGCCCATGCGGCGGTCCAGGGAGAACGCATGAGCACCGACCTCGAGATCGCCCGCGCCGCCACGCTTCGGCCCATCGCGGAGATCGCGGCCCGCGCGGGCATCCCGGACGCGGCGCTGGAACCCTACGGGCGGCACAAGGCGAAGGTCTCGCTCGATTTCGTGCGCAAGGCGGCATCGCGGCCCGACGGCGCGCTGGTCCTCGTGACCGGCATCAACCCCACCGCCGCCGGCGAGGGCAAGACCACCACCACCATCGGCCTCGGCGACGCGCTGAACGCCGCGGGCAAGCGGACGATGATCTGCCTCCGCGAACCCTCCCTCGGCCCCTGCTTCGGCGTGAAGGGCGGCGCGACGGGCGGCGGGCGCGCGCAGGTCGCGCCGATGGAGGAGATCAACCTCCACTTCACCGGCGACTTCCACGCGATCACCTCCGCCAACAACCTGCTGTCGGCGATGCTCGACAACCACGTCTACTGGGGCAACGCGCTGGACCTCGACGCGCGTCGCATCGCGTGGCGGCGGGCGCTCGACATGAACGACCGGGCGCTGCGCCTCGCCGTCGTCGGCACCGGCGGCGTCGCCAACGGCTTCCCTCGGGAGGACGGGTTCGACATCACCGTCGCCTCCGAAGTGATGGCGATCTTCTGCCTCTCGCGCGACCTCGCGGACCTCCAGGAACGCCTCGGCCGCATCATCGTGGGACAGGCGCGCGACGGCCGCGCCATCACGGCCCGTCACCTGAAGGCCGACGGCGCCATGGCCGCCCTCCTGCGCGACGCCCTCGCCCCCAACCTCGTCCAGACCCTCGAAGGCTCCCCCGCCCTCGTCCACGGCGGTCCCTTCGCCAACATCGCCCACGGCTGCAACTCGGTCATCGCCACCCGCCTCGGCCTGTCCCTCGCGGACGTGGTGGTGACGGAGGCCGGCTTCGGGGCCGACCTCGGCGCCGAGAAGTTCATGGACATCAAGTGCCGCCTCGCCGGCCTCTCCCCCGCCGCCTGCGTCATCGTCGCCACCGTCCGCGCCCTGAAGCTGAACGGCGGCGTCGCCAAGGCCGACCTGGGCCGCGAGGACGTGACGGCGCTTCGCCGCGGCCTCCCCAACCTCATCCGCCACGTCGAGAACATGCGGAAGTTCGGCGTTCCCGCCGTGGTGGCGCTGAACCGGTTCAACACCGACACGCCCGCCGAGATCGCGGCCGTGGAGGAGGCGATGGCCGCCCTCGGCACCCGCGCCATCCTCTGCACCCACTGGTCAGACGGCGCCCCCGGCGCGGCCGAACTGGCGCGGGAGGTGGGCGCCCTCATCGCCGCCGGTACCGCCCGCTTCGCCCCCCTCTACCCCTCCGCCATGCCGCTGGCCGACAAGATCGCGACGGTGGCGCGCGAGATCTACCGGGCCGACGGCATCGCCCTCCCCCCCGCCCTCGCCGCCCGCTTGCGACGCTTCGAGGAAGCGGGCTTCGGCGAGGCCCCGGTCTGCATCGCCAAGACGCAATACTCCTTCTCCGCCGACCCCTCCGCCCTCGGCGCCCCGACCGGCCACACCCTGCCGGTGCGCGACGTCCGCCTCTCCGCCGGCGCGGGATTCGTGGTGGCGGTCTGCGGCGACGTGATGACGATGCCGGGATTGCCCCGCGTGCCGGCGGCGGAGGCGATCGGGCTGGACGCGGAGGGGCGCATCCAGGGGTTGTTCTGAGGCGCCGCGCCCGGCCGGTGTCGTCCTCCCAATCCTTCTTCACCACAGGTCGTTGACGTGACAACGATCCGTGAGACGGTGACGTTCCGGACTTGGCTCGACGGCTTGCGGGATCGGGAGGGGCGGGTGCGGATCGAAGCCCGGATCACCCGCCTTGCTCTCGGTCTCTCTGGGGACGCGAAGGCGGTCGGCGGCGGCGTGTGGGAACTGCGAACGCAATTCGGTCCGGGGTATCGTATCTATTTCACTCGACGCGGACCGGTCATGGTGATCCTCCTCTGCGGAGGCGATCAATCATCGCAAGCCCGCGACATCGAGAAGGCGAAGGCCCTCGCGGCCGCGATGGAGGATTGATGGCGGTGAAGACCTATCCCCACGACTCCTCACGCCACCTTGAGACGCCCGCCGACGAGGCCGTGTTTCTCGACGAGTTCTTCCGGGAGGGCGACCTGACCGGCATCGCCGACGTCCTCGGGATCATCGCCCGCGCGCGCGGGATGACGGCGATCGCCCGCGAGGCGGGCATCTCCCGCGACGGCCTCTACGACCTCCTCCGCGACGCGGGGAACGCGGACCGCGACACGGTTCTGAAGGTGCTGGCGGCGCTCGGCCTCAAGGTGCCGGTCGCCGCGTAGGGTCCTGCCCCGCGGCCGGCTGCGGAGGCAGCGGTGCCGATCCGCTCCTCTACGCGCGCCGAACCGCCGCGAAGGCCAGGGCCAGGACGGCGCCGAGGACGAGGAGGTCCGCCGTCCCGCTGAGCAAGGCGAGGACGCGCTGGCCGAGCCCCGGCGGCTCCCCGCACGCGCAGGCCGGCGTGACGGCCAGGCGGAGAACGACGACGACGGCGAAGGGCGCCGCCGCGCCCGCGGGGGCCGCGAGCGCGACCTGCCTCACCGCCCCGCCTCCGCCACCCCGCGCCGCATGAACTCCGCGATCGCCTCCCCGAGGCAGGCGTTGAGCTTGTCCACCTCCGCCGTCCGCCGTTCCCGCGGCGCGCGCTCCACGTCCACCGTCTCGGCGTCCGCCCAGGCGCGCATCAGGTCGTAGCGCGACAGGAAGCCGTGCCCCGTCGCGGCGGCGGCGCCGCGCATCACGTCGCGGTAGGCCTCCACCTCCGCGTTGGCGCGGAGGAACCGGGACCACTGCATGTCCACCCAGACGAGGTCGGCCCGCGCGGCCTTCGCGCGCTCCGCCCCGGCCTGGAGGATGTTGGAAAGCTCGCCCACGTCCATCGCCCGCACCGCCTCGACGGTGCCGGCCTGCCACAGGATGAGGTGCGGGCGGCGCTCCGTCACCGCGCCCTCCAGCAGGGCGAGGTGGTCGGCGGCGGTCAGCCCGCGCCCGCCGCGGACCTCCATCGTGATCGTGGCGCCGGGGTACGCCCGCCGCAGCAACCGTTCGAGCTGCACGGGGTAGGAGCGGGACGGCCCGCTGCCCCCCGGCCCCGCCACGCTGGCGGAGCCGATCAGGAGGACGTGGAGGTTCCCCCGCGCCAGGGCCCGCGCCGTCGCCGGCAGGGGAGACGGGGCGAGCAGATCCTCCGACGCGCCGCAGAGGGCCGGGACCGGGGCAGCGGGCGACGCCGGGGACGACGCCGGCTGGGCCCCGGCGCGGGGCGCCAGGACCGGACCGAGGAGGAACATCGCGAGGACGATCCAGGGGCGCATCGTCGCTAAGCCGTATCGGGGACCGCGCCCCGCGACAAGTGATTCCCTGGCGGCGGCGCCGCGGCGGCCTTCGGCGCCCGGGGCTTGCCATCGTACCAGGCCGACACCGCCGCGACGAGGACGAGGGCGCCGAGCCCGGCCACGTTCACCGCCACCTGCATCGGCCACCGCTCCGCCTGTTCGATCGCCAGCCGCCCGAGGAAGGCGAGGAAGATCCCCGCGCAGAACACGGGCAGCCCGTGCTGCCCGATGAGGGTGAGCGGCCCGGCCACCCGCCCGTGCAGCCACCGCGCGCCCTTCGGCACCGCGTGGGCGACGAGGTAGGTGAGCGCGAGCATGGAGAGCAGCCGGAACGGGTGCAGCGCCGTCTTGTCCACCGCATCGACCACCGTCGCGACCGGCAGGGGCAGGAACGCGAGCCATTCCCGGCGATGGAAGATGAACACCGTGATCGCGAAGGATGCGACGAGGAGGAGGGCGCAGGCCAGCCCCATCCAGCGGTTCCAGCGCAGCTGCCGCGCCGGCCCGTTGGGCGGCTGGTAGCCCATCACCGCCCCCAGCACGAACAGCAGCTGCCACGCCAGCGGGTTGAAGAACCACCCGCCGCCCGTCCAGGAGGGCAGGTTCACGCCGCGCATCCGCACGTAGGCGTAGAGCAGCGCCGACCCCGCCAGGAGCCACCCCGGGTGCCGCAGCAGCGGCAGCGACACCGCGAACATCGCGAGGATGACGATGTAGAGCGGCAGGATGTTGAGGAAGGCCGGCTGGAACCGCAGCAGCAGCGCCTCCAGCAGCGCGCGGTAGGGCTGCTCCCCGAAGGCGTCGAGGTGCAGCTCGTCGAGGTAGAGCATGGTGTCGAGCGCCGCGGCGGAGTAACCGACCTGGGCCGTGAACACGACGAAGAGGAAGATGTGCGCGACGTAGAGGGTGGCGACGCGCCCCAGCACCCGCGCCGCCGCGGCGGGCCAGCCCTCCCGGTCCATCTGCCGCCCGTAGGCCAGTCCCGCCGCGTAGCCGGCGAGGAGGACGAACGCCTCCGTCGCGTCGCACAGCGCGAAGTTCCGCAGCGTCACGTCGCCCAGCACGTTGCCCGGGACGTGATCCACGAAGATGAACCACAGCGCGATGCCGCGCGCGAGGTCCACGCGCAGGTCGCGGTTGATGCGGATCAGGTCGGAGGCGATGGGGTTCCTCCCCGATGGGTGGCCCGATGGGTGGCCCGATGGGTGACCCGATGGATGGCCCGGCGTGCGGCGCGCCCCCTTAGCACGGCTCGCCGCCGATGGGCGCCCCCCGGCAACGCCTTGCGGGCGCCGCGGCGCCCCCGCCATGCCGCGGCCTGACCGGTCCCGACCCGGCCGGGCGACCCCCGGCCGCGCCGCCGCCCTCGTGCGGGAGGGCGCGGCCCGGCACGGGACCGGCGACCTCACGGGGGCCGAGGCCCTCTACCGGCGCGCCCTCGACACCGATCCCGGTTCGGCCGACGCGCTCAACCTCCTCGGCGTCGCGGCGCGGGGCCGGGGGGACGCCGCGGCGGCGGTGGCCCTCACCGCCCGCGCCCTCGCCCTCCGGCCGGACTCGCCCGTCTACCTCGCCTCCCACGGCGCGGCCCTCGCGGAGGCCGGACGGGTGGCGGAGGCCGCCCCGGTCCTGTCCCGCGCCGTCGCGCTCCGCCCGGGCGACGCCGTGGCACGCCGCAACCTCGGACAGACCCTCGCCGCCCTCGGCCGCGCGACGGAGGCGGTGCCGCACCTCCGCCACGCCGCGGCGCTGCGTCCGGACGATCCGGAAACCCACCTCGCCCTCGCCCACGGGTTGCGGGAGGCCGGCGACGCGCCCGCCGCCGCCGCCGCCGCCCGCCGCGCCCTCCCCGGACCGCCCGCGATCGCGGAAGCCGCGCGCTTCCTCCTCGCCGCCCTCGGTGCCGCGGACGCCCCGGACCGCGCCCCCGCCGCCTACGTCCGCGACCTGTTCGACGCCTACGCCCCCCGCTTCGACGCCGACCTGACGGGGCGCCTGGATTACCGCACCCCCGCCGCCCTCGCCGACCTGCTGCGGCGCTCCGGCGTGGCCCCGGACGGGTCGCGGACGGTCCTCGACCTCGGCTGCGGCACCGGCCTCTCCGGCGCCGCGCTCCGCCCCTTCGCGCGGCACATGACCGGCGTGGACCTCTCCCCCCGGATGCTCGCGGAGGCCGCGCGCACCGGCCACTACGACGCGCTGCGGGAAGCCGACCTGCTGGACGACCTCCCCGCCCACCCCGCCGCCCACGACCTGATCGCCGCCGCGGACGTCCTGAACTACCTCGGCGACCTCGCCCCGGCGCTGGCGGGCCTCGCCGTCGCCCTCGCCCCGCGCGGCCTCGCCGCCTTCAGCCTGGAGACCGGCGACGCCGCCCCCTACGCCCTCGGCGACGGCCTCCGCTACCGCCACCACCCCGGCCACGCCCTCGACCTCGCCGCACGCGCCGGACTGGTCCCCCTGGCAAGCGAGGAAACGGTCCTGCGGCACGAACGGGGCGCCCCCGTCGCCGGAACCCTCCTCATCCTCCGCGCGGCATGATACCGGCCGGCGTGTCTCCTAGACCCGTTCCAGGCGGTGTGGAATCGGATCGTGATTGGCCCTGGCGCGGCGTGATGTGATTCATTGCTCTCCGGTGATGGCCGGAGGCGGTGCGATGGCGTGGCGGCGGGGGCAGGCGTACGGGGCGGACTTGCGGGC
>CAXVWQ010000376.1:0-8981 GCA_964263755.1 Roseomonas sp.
TTCGCGCCGCTGTTCATCCTGTGGTTCGGCTACAACGCGTGGCCGAAGCTCATCGTGACGATCCTCGTCGTGTTCTTCCCCATCCTCGTGAACGTGCTGCAGTCCATGCGGGTGGCGGACCGGGATCTGGTCAACCTCGCGCGGGCGTATTCGATGACGCGGGCGGGGATCTTCTGGAAGGTGCTGTTTCCGGCCTCCATGCCGAACCTCATGGCGGGGCTGCGGATCGGGGCGACGCTCGCGGTGATCGGGATTACCGTCGGCGAAGTTGTCGGCTCCCAGGTCGGGCTGGGCTACCTCATCACCTACGGGCAGGGGTCGGCCAACACGGCGATGGTGTTCAACGCGATCATCCTGCTGACGGTCATCGGGATCATCATGTACTGGGCGGTGGCGGCGGTGGAGGCGCGGGTGCTGCACTACATCCCCCGCGCCGTGACATGAGGGCGGTGACCTAGATGCTCGCGGGGCGGACGATCGTCGTCACGGGTGCGGCGCGCGGGGTCGGGCGGGCCATCGCGGAAGCCTGCGCGGCGGCGGGGGCGCGGCTGGTGCTGGCGGACGTGCTGGAGGAGGCGGGGCGCGCGACGGCGGCGGTGATCCCGGGCGCGCGCTTCGTCACGCTGGACCTCGCCGATCCGGAATCCGTCGCGCGCTTCGGCGAGGACGTGGCGGCGAACGAAGGGACCGTCCACGGGCTGGTGAACAACGCCGCCATCGCCACCGGCATCGGCGGGCCGGAATTCGACGCGATCGAGATCGCCACCTGGGACCGGGTGATGACGGTCAACGTGCGGGGCACCTGGCTCGTCACGCGGGCGCTGGCGCCGCTGCTCGTCGCCTCGGGGTCCGGGCGGATCGTCAACGTGGCGTCCGACACCGCGCTGTGGGGCGCACCGCGGCTGCTGGCCTACACGGCGTCCAAGGGAGCGGTGATGAGCATGACGCGGTCACTGGCACGCGAACTCGGACCGCGGGGGGTGGGCGTCTCCTGCGTGGCGCCGGGGATCATGCGGAACGAGGCGACGGAATACGTCCCCCCCGCGCGGCACCGGCTGTACGAGGAAGGACGGGCGGTGCCGGGGCCCCAGGTGCCGGAGGACATCACGGCGACGGTCGTCTTCCTCCTCACCCCCGGCGCGCTGGCTCTGACGGGGCAGGTGCTGCCGGTCAACGCGGGGTTCGTGTTCACGTGAGCGACCTTCCCGTCCTCCAGGTCGCGGGCACCGCGGTGATCTACCGGCCGGGGTCGGAGACCGACCTGCCGGTGGTGCTGCTGCACGGCATCGGCAGCGACGCGCGGTCCTGGGCCGGCGTCCTCGCGGCGCTCGACCCGGCGATCAGCGCCTTCGCGTGGGACGCGCCGGGGTACGGCGTGTCGGTGACGCTCGACGGCGCCGCGAGGGCGCCGGAGGCCTACGCGGCGCGGTTGCTCGCGGTGCTGGACGCGCTCTCGGTCGAGCGCGTCATCGTCGTCGGGCACTCGCTCGGCTGCCTCTTCGCGGGGGCCTTCGCGGTCGCGCATCCCCGGCGCGTCGCGGCGGTCGCGCTGCTCTCGCCCGCGCTGGGCTACCGCGTGCCGCCGGACGCGCCGCTGCCGCCGGGGGCGCAGGGGCGGCTCGACGACCTCGCCGCGCTCGGGGCGGCGGGGATGGCGGAGAAGCGCGCGGCCCGGCTGGTGTTCCGGCCAGAGGAGAAGCCCATCGTCCTCGTGGGCGTGCGGCGCGCGATGGCGGCCGTGCGGCCGGACGGCTACGCGGGCGCCGTGCGGGCGCTCGCGACGGGCGACCTGCTGGGCGACGCGCGGCGCATCGCCGCTCCCACCCTCGTCGCCATCGGTGCGGAGGACGTGGTCACGCCGCCGTCCAACGCGCGCGCCGTGGTGGCGGTGCTGCCGAACCTCATGTGGCACGTCGAGGTTCCCGCGACGGGGCACGCCCTGCCGCAGGAGGAGCCGGCGGTGGTGGCGCGGCTGCTGTCGGACCTGCGGGAGGCCGCGCGTGGCTGAGGACGACGCCTACCTCTCGCCCCCCGTGCAGCGGGCGGCGCGGCTGCTGCGGCACATCGGCGAGGGCGACGCGGTGACCAACATGGCGGACACCGCGCGCCGCATCGGGATCAACCGCACGACCCTGCTGCGGCTGCTGCGGACGCTGGAGGCCGAGCGCTTCATCGAGCGCCGCGCGGGCGGGGAGCCGGGGTGGCGGATCGGCACGGGCCTGATCGGGCTGGCGGCCCAGGCCTTCTATTCGGAGGACCTCGTGCAGGTGGCCGTGCCGGTGCTGACCCGGCTGGCGGAGACGCTCGGCCTCTCCGCGCATCTCGGCGTGCTCGACGGCCGGGAGGTCGTCTACGTCGTGCGCCGCGTGCCGAACGTGACCTTCGCGAGCAACATCCAGGTGGGATCGCGGCTCCCCGCGCACGCGGCCAACATGGGACGGGCGATCCTCGCGGCCCTGCCGGAGGAGGAGGTGCGGCGACGTTTCGAGGGCGCGACGCTGAAGGCGACGACGGCGCACACCGCGACCTCCGTCCCGGCGTTGCTGGACCGCCTGGCGGCCGACCGTGCGACGGGACTGGCGTGGAGCGACGAGCACTTCGAGGCAGGGATCGCCTCCGTCGCGGCGGCGGTGCGGGACGGGACGGGGGTGCCGGTCGCCGCGCTCAACGTCTCCGGGCTGCGCGACGCCTTCGGCGGCGAGGTGCGGCGCGGCGACATCGCCCGGGCCGTGGCGGTGGCGGCGCGGGACCTCTCGGCGCGGCTCGGGTGGACAGGGGCGGTGCCCCGGATGGTGGCCTGATGGACCTGGGTTACGCAGGCCGCGTGGCCGTCGTCACGGGCGGGACGTCGGGGATCGGGCTGGAGACCGCGCGCATCCTGCTGGCGGAGGGCGCGCGGGTGGCGGTGTGCGGGCGCGACGCAGGGCGGCTGGACGCGGCGCGGGCGGCGCTGGGCGACGGCGTGCTGGCGCACGCCTGCGACGTGACGGATGCGGCATCGGTCGCCGCCTTCGCCGCGACGGTGGAGGCATGGGGCGGCGGGGTGCTGGACCTGCTGGTGAACAACGCGGGGCAGGGGCGGGTGTCCACCTTCGCCACCACCACCGACGACGACTGGCGGGCGGAGCTGGACCTGAAGTTCTTCTCCCAGGTGCTGCCGGTGCGAGCGTTCCGGCCGATGCTCGATCGGTCCTCGGCGCCGGCGGTGGTGGGGGTGAACTCCCTCCTCGCCTTGCAGCCGGAGCCGCACATGGTCGCGACCTCGGCGGCGCGGGCCGGTGTGCAGTCCTTGCTCAAATCGCTCGCGACGGAGCTGGCGCCGCGCATCCGGGTGAACTCCGTGCTGCTGGGGCTGGTGGAGTCCGGGCAGTGGCAGCGACGGTTCGAGGCGCGGGCGGACAAGGGCGTATCGCGCGACGACTGGTTCGCCGATCTCGCGCGGACGAAGGGCATCCCGCTCGGGCGGCTGGGGCGGCCGGAGGAGCCGGCGCGCGCGATCGTGTTCCTCGGCTCGCCCGCCGCGGGTTACGTCACGGGCGCGTCGCTGGAGGTTTCCGGCGGCGTGTCGCGGTTCATCTGAGGGGCGAAGCCATGGACACGACTCCCGCGAACATGGTGCGCGCCCCCGCGCTTCAGGGCGAGGAAGCGGTGGGCGACGCGATCGCGCGGGCGCTGGCGGAGATGGGCGTCACGACGGCGTTCGGCGTCATCTCCATCCACAACATGCCGATCCTCGATGCCATCGCGCGCCAGGGGCGGATCACCTTCGTGCCGGCGCGGGGCGAGGCGGGGGCGATGAACATGGCCGACGCCTACGCCCGCGTGACGCAGGGCCTGGGCGTCTGCTTCACCTCCACCGGCACGGCGGCCGGGAACGCGGCCGGCTCGCAGGTGGAGGCGCTGACCGCGGGCTCGCCGGTGCTGCACGTCACCACAACCGTGGACCGCGACCTGATGGATCGCGACCGCGCGGCGATCCACGACGTGCCGCGCCAGCCGGACATGCTGCGCGCGGTGAGCAAGGCCTTCGTGCGGGCCTGGGAACCGCGGTCGGCGGTGGAGGCGCTGGTGGGCGCCGCGGGGATGGCGCTGGCCGCGCCGACGGGGCCGGTTTCGCTGGAGATCCCGGTGGACGTGCAGCGCGCCAAGGTCCGCGTGCGCGGACCGGTCGGCGCGCCGCACGTCGCGGCGGCGGCGCCGGACCCGCGGCTGCTGGACGAACTCGCGGCGATGGTGCTGCGGGCGGAGCGGCCGATGCTGTGGCTCGGCGGCGGGGCGCGCGGGGCGGCGGCGGCGGCGACGGCGCTCGTCGGGCGCGGCTTCGCGGCGGTCACCAGCACCCAGGGTCGGGCCACCGTGCCGGAGGGGCATCCGCGGTCACTCGGGGCCTACAACATGACGCCCGGCGCGCAGGACGTTTACGACCGTGCGGACCTGATGGTGGTGGTCGGGTCGCGTCTCCGGGGGAACGAGACGCGGAACAACGCGATGCGCTTGCCGCCGTTGGCTCAGGTGGATGCGGACCCGACGCAGGCCGGGCGGAACTATCCGGTGGGCCTGTTCGTGCGGGGCGACGCGCGGGCGGTGTTGGAAGGGTTGCTGGAACGGCTTCCGGCAACGCTCGACGTGGACGCCGCCTTTCACGCCCTGGTGGCGGCGGCGCGCGACGCGTCGGAGGCGGCGCTGCGGCGGACCCTCGGGCCGTACGAGGGGATCGCGGACGCCATCTCGCAGCGCGTCCATGACGGCGCGCATCCCTGGGTGCGGGACGTCACCATCTCCAACTCCACCTTCGGCAACCGCTTCGTGCGGCTGGCGGCGCCGCACCTCGGCGTCCACGCGCTCGGCGGCGGGATCGGGCAGGGGATCGCCATGGGGATCGGCGCGGCCCATGCCGGCGCGGGGAAGGCGGTCACCCTCGTCGGCGACGGCGGGGCGCAGCTGATGATCGGGGAACTGGCGACGGCGGTGGAGACCGCGGCGCCGATGGTGATCGTGCTGATGAACGACCGCGGCTACGGCGTGATCCGCAACATCCAGGACGCGCAGTACGAGGGGCGGCACGTCTATTCGGACATCCACACACCGGATTTCTCGATGCTCTGCGCGGCGATGGGGATGCCGTTCAAGCGCGTGGTGCACGCCGAGCGCTTCGCCCAGGCGCTGGACGAGGCGATCGCGGCGCCGGGGCCGCGGCTGATCGAGGTGGACATGGTGGCCATCGGCCCCTTCGCCGAATCCTTCGCCGGGCCGCCGGCGGGCGCCGCCGGGTCCGTGCGGTAGGAGAGGGCCGATGCCACACTACGTCTTCCCCGCCCTCGACCCGCACCAGAGCCGGACGCGCGAACCGACGGAGTGGGAGATGTCCCTCGCCGGTGCCTTGGAGGAAGCGTTCGGCAGGGGCAACTACGAACTGCCCGCGCTGGTCGCGGCGCTGAACGCCTCTCGCGTCCGCCCGCGCGAGGGCGGGACGTGGACCGAAGAGAACTTTTCCGAACTGATGCGAGAGTTGGGAGCCTGACGCGATGAGCAGCACCACGCTGGAGCGGCCCGCCCGTGAGCGGCGGCGCGAGGACGGGCCGACCGAGCCGGAGGTGGGGGAGGCCCTGCGTCTCGGCCTGCGGAACCGCTGGTGGCCGATCCTGCCTTCCCGCTTCGTGGAAGCCGGCGCGAAGCCGCTGGGCCTGACGCGGCTGGGCGACAAGCTCGTGGTGTGGCGGGACACCGCGGGGACGGCGCACGTCCAGGCCGACCGCTGCCCGCACCGCGCGGTGCCGCTGTCCCGCGGGCAGAACGAGGGCGACCGGCTGCGCTGCGGCTACCACGGCGTGGAGATCGGGCCGGACGGGACCGTGCTGGCCGTCCCGGGCCAGCCGGGATGCCCGCTGGAGGGCAAGAAGGCCGTCAAGACCTACCATGCGGTGGAGGTCGCGGAGGCGATCTTCGTGTGGTTCGGCGACGCGCTGAACGAGGACGCGCCGCCCTTCGTGCCGCCGGAGCAGCTGGCGGGCGGCGCCTTCTCCACCTTCTGCTGCTACGCCGACTGGAACGCGCCGTGGCGGCCGATCTACGACAACCTGATGGACCCGATGCACGGGGCCTTCCTCCACGCCAACTCGCACTCGATGTCCGAAGGTGAGACCTCCGCGCGTTTCGTGACGCGCGACACGGAGAAGGGGTTCTTCTTCGAGAAGGATGGCCAGCGCGACGTGAACTTCGACTGGTCGGAGTTCCTCGACGACGGCGCGCTGATGGTGCGGCTGGAGATCCCCTACCCGAAGACCGGCGGTCCCGGCGGCAACTTCGGCATCGTCTCCGTCATCACGCCGATCGACGAGACGCACTCCGCCTGCTTCTTCTGGCGCTTCCGCCGCGTGGAGGGCTGGGTGCGCGACACCTGGCGCTTCCTCTACCGCACGAAGCTGGAGCCGCGGCACTGGCACGTGCTGGAACAGGACCGGGAGATGCTCGACGGCATCGGCGCGGGGCTGGAGCGGCATGAGATGCTGTACCAGCACGACGCCGGGCTGATGCGGCTGCGCCGCTACCTCGCGCGGCAGGCGCGCGGGCAGGTGGTGGCGCTGCGGGAGGCGGGGCGGGCGTGACGCATCGTCGGGCGCTTCTCGGGGCCGTCGGGGCGCTCGCGGGCACGCCCGCCGTGGCGCGGGAGGCGTTCCCGCGCCGGCCCGTCACGCTCATCGCGCCCTTTACGCCGGGTGGGCCGATCGACGTGCTGGCGCGCGTGCTGGCGGCGGGGTTCCAGGCGCGCACCGGCATCCCTGCGGCGGTGGACAACCGCGCGGGCGGGGCCGGGACGCCGGGCATCGACGCGGTGCGGCGGGCGGCGCCGGACGGGGCGACGATGCTCGTCATCCCCGCGGGGAACCTGACAATCAACCCGACGCTGCTGCGGAACCTGCCCTACGACGTGGAACGCGACTTCGCGCCGGTGTCGATGATGGCGACGACGCCGAACCTGATCATCTGCGCGCCAGCGTTCGAGGCGCGGGACGTGGCGGGGCTGGTGGCGCTGGCAAGGGCGCGGCCGGACGCGCTGTCCTACGGGTCGCCGGGGGTGGGGTCGCAACTGCACCTCGCGATGGAACTGCTGAAGTCCAAGGCGGGGATCGACATCGCGCACGTGCCGTATCGCGGCACGACGCAGGCGGTGAACGACCTGCTCGGCGGCTCCATCGGGTTGCTCGCGAGCAACCTGCCGGTGGCGCTGCCGCTGGTGCGCGACGGGCGGGCGCGGGCACTGGCGATGACCACCGCGAACCGCTCCGCCGCGCTGCCGGACGTGCCGACGCTGATCGAGGCGGGCTTCGACGGGATCGACGTGACGTCGTGGTACGGGCTTCTCGTCCCCCGCGCGACGCCCGCCGCGACCGTGGCGGCGATCTCCGCGACGGTCGAGGCGGTGCTGCGCGCCCCGGAGAACGCGCCGAGCCTCCTGGCGCAGGGACTGGACGTGACGTGCGAGCCGCCGGAGGTCTTCGCCGCGCGGCTGCGGCGGGAGACGGCGTTGTGGGCCGGGGTGATCCGCGAACGTCGGATCACGGTGGATTAGGGAGAGCCGAATGGCGCTGAACGGGATCGATGCCGTGACCTTCGGCGTCGCGGACATGGCGGAGGCGCGGCGCTTCTGCGGGGATTGGGGCCTGTCGCCCGTGTCGGACGCGCCGGACCGCGCGGCGTTCCGCACACGCGACGGCGGGGAGGTGATCCTGCGGCCGCACGACGCGCCGGACCTGCCGCCGGCGATCGAGCCGGGGAACACGGTGCGCGAGATCACCTGGGGCGCGGCGGACGAGGGCGCGCTGCGCGATACGTTGAACCAGCTGCGCGGCGCGGGGGCGCTGGCGGATGGCGGCGCGCGCGACCCGAACGGGCTGCGGCTTTCCTTCCGCGTCTCGCGCCGCCAGCCCATGACGGTGGAGCCGACGCCGGTGAACGCGCCGGGTGCGCACAACCGGGTGGACCGCCGCTCGCCCGTGCATGACCGGGCGGAACCGATCACCATCGGCCACGTCGTGCTGTTCGCCTCGGACTTCGCGGCGATGCGCGGCTTCTACCTCGACGCGCTCGGGCTTACGCTCTCCGACGAATACCCGAACCACGGCGCCTTCATGCGCTGCCAGCTGCGGGGCGAGCACCACAACGTCTTCGTGCTGAACCGGCCGGGGAAGCCCGGCGTCAATCACGTCGCCTTCACCGTCACCGACGTGCACGAGGTGATCGGCGGCGGCATCGCCATGTCGAAGAAGGGCTGGAAGACGGAGATCGGGCCGGGGCGGCACCCCGTCTCCTCCGCCTATTTCTGGTACTTCCACAACCCGCTCGGCGCGCCGGTGGAATACTACGCCGACGACGATTACTGCACGGAGGCGTGGCAACCCCAACAGTTCGTCCGCAAGCCCGAACTCTTCGCCGAATGGGCGATCGCCGGCGGCATCGACGGGAGGACGCGCCGTCAGGTCGTCGCCCTCGACGACAGCGGCCGCGGGCACGCGTGACCCCCCTGCTGCGACGCCTCGTGGCGGTGGAGGCGCATCGCCGCGCCACCGGGCGGATCGCGGTGATGCTGCACTCCCTCGGCACGGGCGAGACCTTCGCGATCCACCCTCACCCCGGCGCCGGCTTCGCGGACGAGACGAGCGGCATCACCGCCCGCTTCGGCGACGGCGACGTGCTGGAGGCGCACGACCACCGCATCGCCATCACCTTCCACGACCGCGTCCTGTTCGACGCCCGCGACCTGACCACGGGCGAACGCGCCTCCGGCCGCGCGGGCGGTGGCGCGACGGTGACGCTCTACGAGGGGGAGGACTGGTTCCAGTACAACGTGGTCGAGGGGTAGCGCGGGCGGCCCTGGGTAAGGCTTTGCCTTCCCCAGACCCCATCCACCAGGGCCCCGGCGGGGGCCCTTGTATCTTGGCGGGTGCGCTTGGGAGACTGGGCGTGCGTCCGGCATCCCGTTG
>CAXVWQ010000377.1:0-3344 GCA_964263755.1 Roseomonas sp.
GCCGCGACGGCGGCGGCGTTGGCGGCCAGCAGCCCCACCCGCGGCATCCCGCGCACCGGCGACACGGCGTCGCGGAACAGCGCGGCGCCCGGGATCTCCCGCGCCCGGCCGAGCGGCCACAGCGCGAAGGCGAGCGCCGCGAGCAACCCGTAGGCCGCCGCCACCAGCAGCGGCGCGGGGTAGAAGCCGAGCCGCGGCGGCACCGGCAGCGCCCCCGCCAGGAGGGACGCCGCCGCCCAGGTCAGCGCGTAGCCCGCCGCCAGCCCGATGACCGTGCCGACCACCGCGAGGACGAGGACCTGGATGAGGTAGGTCGCGAAGATCGCCCCCGCCGGCGCGCCGAGGCAGCGCAGCGTCGCGATGGTCCGCGCCCGCTGGTCGAGCCACGACCGCACCCCCGTCGCCACGCCGATGCCGCCGACGAGGAGCGCCGTCAGCCCCGCGAGCGTCAGGAAGGACGCCGCTTGATCGAGGAAGCGGTTCACCCCCGGCTGCCCCTGCGACGCCAGCCGCACGCGCCAGCCGCCATCGGCGAAGGGCTGCGCCCGCAGGTCGCGCGCGAAGGCCGCGGCGTCGACGCCGGGCGGCAGGGCCACGCGCATCTCGTAGTTCACGAGCGACCCCGGCTGGATCAGCCCGGTGGCCGCGAGGGCGGCGGCGGGGATCAGCGCGCGCGGCCCGAGCACCGCCGGCCCCGCGACCTTGTCCGGCTCGTTCGCCACGGCGCCGCGGTAGGCGAAGCGCGCCTCGCCGATGCGGACGGGGTCGCCGGGGTTCAGGTTCAGGCGCTGCGCGACGATCGGGTCCAGCGCCACCGGCGGCAGCCCGTTGATCGCCCCGCCGAGCGGCCCCGGCGGCTCCAGCGTCAGGTCGCCGTAGAGCGGATACGCCGCGTCCGCGACCTTCAGTTCCACGAGCGTCCGGTCGCCCGAGGGTGCCACCGCCATGGCGCGCATCGCCACGATGTCCGCCACCCGCCCGCCGCGCGCGCGGACCCAGGCGTGCGCGTCCTCCCCGAAGGCGCGCTGGGAGGCGGAGACGACGACGTCGCCGCCGAGCAGCCGCGCGCCGTCCGCGGTCAGCCCGGCTTCCGTGGCGGACCGCAGCGTGCCGACCGCGGCGATGGCCGCGACGCCGAGCGCGAGGCACGCGAGCACGATCCGCAGCCCCTTCACGCCGCCGCGCAGTTCGCGCCGCGCGAGGCGCCAGCCGATCGCGAGGTTGCTCAAGACGTGGCCCCGCTGTCGGAGACGATGCGGCCATCCTCCACCCGGATCTGCCGCTCGCAGCGCGCCGCCAGCGCGGGGTCATGCGTGATGAGGATGAGCGTCGTGTCGAAGCGCCGACGCATGTCGAACAGCAGGTCCATCACGAGGTCGCCCGTCGCGCGATCCAGGTTGCCCGTCGGCTCGTCCGCCAGCAGCAGCGCCGGTTCCGCCACGAAGGCGCGGGCCAGCGCCACCCGCTGCTGCTCGCCGCCCGACAACTGCCCGGGGTAGTGCGACAGGCGGTGCCCCAGCCCCACCGACCGCAGCGCCGCTTCCGCCCGCTCGAACGCGTCGGCGCGCCCGGCGAACTCCAGCGGGATCGCCACGTTCTCCAGCGCGTTCATCGTCGGCACGAGGTGGAACGACTGGAACACGATGCCCAGGTTGTCCCGCCGGAACACCGCCAGCGCGTCCTCGTCCATCGCCGAGAGGTCCAGCCCCGCCACGGTCAGCGTCCCGCCGGTGGCCCGCTCCAGCCCCGCCAGCAGCATCATGAGGGAGGTCTTGCCGGACCCTGACGGCCCGACGATCCCCACCGCCTCGCCGCGCCCGACGCCGAGGTCCACGCCGCGGAGGATGTTGACCTCGCCCCCGGCCCCCACCACCCTGAACGAGAGATCGCGCGCCTCGATCAGCGACAACCCGCCTTGGGGCGCGCCGCTCGCACCACCCCGCGCCGCGGGGGCCGCCCGCGTTGAGACAGATTGGGTCAGGGAATCCGGCATGCCCGTTACCTTGGGACGACGCGCCGCGCTGCACAGGGGCGCGGCGGGTGTCGTTCTGTATCTCGCCGGAACGACGGTTCACGCCCAGACGGTTCACGCCCAGACGGCGCGCCCCATTCGTCTGCTCATGCTCGGCGACTCCATCACCGCCGGCTTCGGCCTCGCCGCCGGCGACGCCCTCCCGGTGCGGCTCCAGGCCGCGCTGCGGGAGCGCGGGCGGACCGTGACGATCGTCAACGCCGGCGTCTCCGGCGACACCACCGCGGGTGGCCGCGCCCGCCTGGACTGGTCCCTCGCCGAACGGCCGGACGCGGTGATCGTGGCGCTCGGCGGCAATGACGGCCTGCGCGGGATCGAGCCGCGTAATTCGGCGGCCAACCTCACCGCCATCCTCGACCGCCTGCGGGAACGGGGCATCCCGGCGATGCTCGCAGGCATGTACGCCCCCCCGAACCTCGGCGCCGATTACGGCCGCGAATTCGCCGCCGTCTTCACCCGCCTCGGGATGCGGGAGGGCGTGGTGAACTACCCCTTCCTGCTGGACGGCGTGGCGGGCGAGGCGGCCCTCAACCAGCCCGACCGCATCCACCCCAACCCGGCGGGCGTCGCCGAACTCGTCCGCCGGATGCTCCCGGCCGTCGAGACCCTCCTCGACCGCGTGCGCGCGTGAGGCGCACCCGGCCATGGTCCGCCTCTTCGTCGCGCTGGCGCTGCCGGCGTCCCTCCGCACCCACCTGTCGATGCTGTGCGGCGGCATCCCCGGCGCCCGCTGGGTGCCGCCGGAGAACCTCCACCTGACGCTGCGCTTCGTGGGCGAGGTGGAGAACTGGCGGGCGGACGAGGTGGACGAGGCGCTCTGCGGCATCCGCGCCAAGCCCTTCGACCTCTCCCTCGCGGGCGTCGGCACTTTCGAGAAGTCCGGGAAGGTCCAGGCCCTCTGGGCCGGCGCCGACCGCTGCGAGGCGCTGACCCACCTGCAATCGAAGGTGGAAACCGCCCTGCAACGCATCGGCCTGGAGCCGGAGCGTCGCCGCTTCGCGCCTCACGTGACGCTGGCGCGCACCGACAAGGCGCCGACGCACAAGCTCGTGGAGTTCGTCCAGGCCCATTCCCTGTTCCGCGCGCCGCCCGTGGCAATGGATTGCTTCACCCTGTTCTCCTCCCGCCTCGGGAAGGAGAGACCGGTCTACGTCCCGGAGGTGGAGTACGACCTCGCCTGAACGCGTCCGATACCGGCGCGCGCTTCTCCTGACCTCTTCCGGGGGGTGCGCCTGTGGCCCTGGAGGAAGGCCCTGCCTTCCTCCAGACCTCCATCCGCCAGGCGCGAAGCACTGCTTCGCGGGGGCCCCTG
>CAXVWQ010000378.1:0-2728 GCA_964263755.1 Roseomonas sp.
CACGTCGATGCTGAGCTGAGGGGAACCGGACCATGTGGCGCGTTTGGCTGCTCTTCGATCCCCGTCGCACGCTCGTCGCTCTCGCGACCTTCCTGCTGACGCTCGCCCTGCTGATCCACTTCATCTTGCTCAGCACGGACCGCTTCAACTGGCTGGAAGGCCCGCGCCGCGCGGCCGCGCCGATCGGGCAGATGTCGCCCCTGCCGGCACCGGCGACGCCCGCCCGATAGGGGCGACCTGGACGGCGGACGGGGCATTCGCCTCGCCCGCCGTCCCATTCGACGCCGCGGCACGACGCCGCGACGGATCAGCGGGGAGGGTCCGACGATGGCGATGCTGAGCTACGAGCGGAAATACCGGGTGCGCGGGGGCACGCTCATCGGCGGCGACCTGTTCGACTTCTGGGTCGGCCCCTTCTACGTCGGCTTCTTCGGGGTCACGACGATCTTCTTCTCCGCCCTCGGCACGGCGCTCATCGCCTACGGCGCAGCCTTGCAGGGCACGGGGAACATCTGGCTCATCAACATCCCGCCGCCCGACCTCGCCTACGGCCTCGCGCTCGCGCCGATCAAGGAAGGCGGGCTGTGGCAGATCATCACGGTCTGCGCGATCGGCGCCTTCGTCTCATGGGCGCTGCGACAGGCCGAGATCGCACGGAAGCTCGGCATGGGGCTGCACATCCCCATCGCCTTCTCCTTCGCCATCCTCGCCTACGTCACCCTCGTGGTGGTGCGCCCCGTGCTGATGGGCGCGTGGGGCCACGGCTTCCCCTACGGGATCTGGTCGCACCTCGATTGGGTGTCGAACGTCGGCTACCAGCACCTGCACTTCCACTACAATCCCGCGCACATGATCGCCATCACGTTCTTCTTCGGGACGACGCTGGCGCTCTCGCTCCACGCCTCCCTCGTCCTCGCCGCGCTGAACCCGCGCAAGGGCGAGGCGGTGAAGACCGCGGAGCACGAGAACACCTTCTACCGCGACATCATCGGCTACTCGATCGGCACGCTCGGCATCCACCGCATCGGCCTGTTCATGGCGCTGTCCGCGGGGTTCTGGAGCGCGGTGTGCATCGTCATCTCCGGGCCCTTCTGGACCCATGGCTGGCCGGAGTGGTGGGGCTGGTGGCTCAACCTGCCGATCTGGCCGACGCGCTGAGAACGAGGGGGAACACGGACATGGCCGAATACCAGAACCTCTTCACCCGGGTGCAGGTCCGCGGACCCGCCTACGCCGGCGTGCCGTTCGCGCGCAATGACGGGCAGCGCCAGGGACGCCCGCAGTTCTCCCACCTGCTGGGCACGATCGGGGACGCACAGATCGGGCCGATCTACCTCGGCTGGACCGGGCTCATCTCCCTCATCTGCGGCTTCGTGGCGTTCGAGATCATCGGGCTGAACATGTGGGCGTCGGTGGGCTGGGACCCGATCCAGTTCATCCGCCTCCTCCCCTGGCTCGCGCTCGAACCGCCGGCCCCGGGCTACGGCCTCTCCTTCCCGCCGCTTGCGGAAGGCGGCTGGTGGCTCCTCGCCGGCTTCTTCCTCACCGTCTCCGTCATCATGTGGAACGTGCGGATCTACATCCGATCGCGAGAACTCGGCCTCGGCACCCACACCTGCTGGGCCTACGGCGCGGCGATCTGGCTCTTCCTCGTCCTCGGCTTCATCCGCCCGGTGCTGATGGGCTCCTGGAGCGAGGCGGTGCCCTTCGGCATCTTCCCGCACCTCGATTGGACCGCGGCGTTCTCGATCCGCTACGGCAACCTCTTCTACAACCCGTTCCACGGCCTCTCGATCGTCTTCCTCTACGGGGCCACGCTGCTCTTCGCGATGCACGGCGCCACGATCCTCGCCTCCGGCCGCTTCGGGTCGGAGCGGGAGGTCGAGCAGGTGATCGACCGCGGCACGGCGCACGAACGCTGCGCGCTCTTCTGGCGCTGGACGATGGGCTTCAACGCCTCCTTCGAATCGATCCATCGCTGGGCCTGGTGGTTCGCGGTGCTCTGCCCCATCACCGGCGGCATCGGCATCCTCCTCACGGGAACGGTGGTGGACAACTGGTTCCTCTGGGCGATCAAACAGGGCTATGCTCCGGAGTACCCGGCGCTGACCGCACCGGTACTCGACCCTGCGATGACGGGAGCCGCCCGATGACCCCGCGTTTCATCCTCGCGATCGCCGCCGGCCTCGCGGGCCTCGTCACCCTCGCGGTCATCGTGCTGACCTTCGAACGGCCGCCGGTCGTCTCGGTGCAGCGCGGCTTCCGCGGCACGGCGCAGGACATCGTCTACAACCCGCGCCTCCTCGCGACCCAGGCGGCGCTGAACCAGCCCCCGGCGGTGCTGGACCCGCAGGATGATGACGGCCCGCGCGCCTCGGAGATCTACCAGAACGTCCAGGTCCTCGGGAATCTCAGCGCCGGCCAGTTCGGCCGCATCATGCAGGCGATGACGGAGTGGGTGTCGCCGGAGGATCGCGTGGAGGGGGGCGGCTGCAACTACTGCCACAACCCCAACAACATGGCCGACGACTGGCCCTACACGAAGGTCGTCGCGCGCCGCATGCTGCAGATGACGCAGCAGATCAACGCGCAGCACGCCTCCCACGTCGGCGAGACGGGCGTCACCTGCTACACCTGTCACCGCGGCAATCCCGTCCCGACCGCGACGTGGTCGCCGCTGCCGGAGAACCAACGCTTCGGCAACTTCGCCGCGACCGAGACGGGCCAG
>CAXVWQ010000379.1:0-12516 GCA_964263755.1 Roseomonas sp.
GGCTGCGGAGACGAGCGCCGCCGCCACCGCGAGGTCCGCCGCCGGCTCCGTCACCCGCAGCCCGCCGGCCACGTTGAGATAGACGTCGTTCATCCCGAGGGTCATCCCGCACCGCGCCTCCAGCACCGCCAGCAGCATGGACAGCCGTCCGGCATCCCACCCCACCACCTGCCGCCGCGGCGTGCCGCCGGCGGAGGGCGACAGCAGCGCCTGGATCTCCACGAGCACCGGCCGCGTCCCCTCCAGCCCCGCGAACACCGCGGAGCCCGAGACGTTCCCCCGGCGTTCGGCGAGGAACAGCGCCGAGGGGTTCGGCACCTCCTGCAGCCCCGCCTCCGTCATCTCGAACACGCCGATCTCGTCCGTCGCCCCGAAGCGGTTCTTCGTGGCGCGGAGGATGCGGAACTGGTGCCCCCGGTCGCCTTCGAAATACATCGTCGCGTCCACCATGTGCTCCATCACCCGCGGACCCGCGAGCGTGCCCTCCTTCGTGACGTGCCCCACGAGCACGAGCGCGAAGCCCCGCGTCTTCGCCAGCCGCCCGAGCTCCGCCGCACAGGCCCGCACCTGCGACACCGTCCCCGGCGCCGAATCGAGGGAGTCGAGCCACACCGTCTGGATGGAATCCATCACCACGAGCCCCGCCTCCCGCTCCCCGTCGAGGGACGCCATGATGTCCCGCAGCGACGTCGCCGCCGCCAACCCGAGCGGCGAATCCGCGACGCCGAGCCGCAGGGCCCGCAGCCGAACCTGCTCGATGGCCTCCTCGCCGGAGACGTAGAGCGTCCGCCGCCCCCCCGCCGCGACCCTGGCCGCCGCCTGCAACATCAAGGTGGATTTCCCGATGCCCGGGTCTCCGCCCACCAGCACCACGGACCCCGGGACGAACCCGCCGCCGAGCACCCGGTCCAGTTCCGCGATTCCCGTGCGACTCCGCGGCGGCGGCGCCGAATCCCCCCGCAGCGGCAGGAACTCCACCCGCCGCCCGCCGGTCGCCGCCCGCGCCGTCGCCGGCCCGGCTGCGGCGGAGGATTCCTCCGCCAGCGTGTTCCACGCCCCGCACCCCTCGCACTTGCCCTGCCACTTCGGGTGGACCGTCCCGCAGGACTGGCAGACGAAGCGATGGACGGGCTTGGCCAAGGGGGCTCCGGGAGAACGGACGGGCAACTCGGCATGTAGCGTCCCACCCCCTCCGGCGGAAGGCGCCGGCGGAGTGTCGGCACCCCGACGCGGATTCACCGACCGTTCACCCGACGCGCGCACGATCCTCCGATGCGACGCCGCACCCTCCTCCTCGCCACCCTGACCGCGCCCGCCGTCACCCGGGCCCGGGCGGAACGGCCGGTCCGCGTCAGCGGCAGTTCGCTGTCGAGCAGCGTGATGCGCCGCCTCGGCGCCGCCTTCCTCGCCGCCGGGGGGACATCCGTTCTCGTCCTGCCGAGCGTCGGGAGCGACGGGGCCGTCCGCGCCCTCGCCGCCGGTGCCCTCGACCTCGCCGTCCTCTCCCGCCCCACCGCGGCCCGCGACGCGGCTTCGGGCGTCCGCTCGGTTCCCTTCGCGACCACCGCCCTCGCCTTCGTGATGCGAGACGCCGAGCCACCGCGCGACCTCACGCCGGACGACATCGCGGAGATCCTCTGGGGCCGTCGCACGGCGTGGCCGGACGGATCGCCGCTGCGCCTCGTCCGTCGCCAGCCCTCCGACGGCGACTGGGACCTCCTGGCCACCCTCTCGCCGGCGCTGGCGGCCGCGGTCGCGGCCGGGCGCGTGCGGCCGGGCGTGCCGACCTACGTCTCGGACGGCGACCTCGCCGACGCCATCGAACGCCTTCCCGGCGGCCTCGGCCCGATGACCCTGGGGCAGGTCGCGGCCGAATCGCGCCCGCTCCGCCCCGTCACCCTCGCGGGGGTGGTGCCGGACCTGCCGGCGCTGCGACGCGGCGCGTGGCCGCTCGTGAAGGAACTCCACATCGCCCACGGCCCCGCCCCGGGCGATGCGGCACGCGACTTTCTCACCTTCCTCGGCGGCGGGGAGGCGGCGGCCCTCCTGGCCGGCCTCGACCACCTGCCCGCCTTCCGGCCGGCCGTCTGACCCGCCCATGGATGACCCGCCCATGGATGACCCAGAGGATTCGAAGGCGATGATGACCCCAGGCGACCAACGCCCCACGTCGCCCAACGGGCACAGGGCCCTCTCACCGGGCGGCCGCCCGTCCCGCAGCGCCGCCCCGCCCGAGCCGACCCACCGCATCACCGCCTTCGCGCTCGGCGCCGCCGCGCTCCTCGCCCTCGCCCCGCCGATCACCTGGTATCAGGCGGGCCGCGAGCGCATCGAGGCGCAGGTCGAGGCGCACGCGACGATGACCGCCGCCGTCGTCTCGGACGGCATCGCCCGCAACCCCGACCTCTGGCGCTTCGAGGAGGCCCGGCTCCGCTCCCTCCTCTCCCTCGGCGAGGCCGCCGAGCCGGAATACCGTCGCGTGATGACGGAGGATGGCGAGATCGTCGCCGAGCTGGCGGTGCGCGTCCCCGGCCCGCTCATCGCGGACCGGCGCCCCCTGTCCGACCTCGGCCGGACGGTCGGCTGGGTGGAGGTGCGGCGCTCCCTCCTGCCCCTCATCCGGGAGACCGCGCTCGTCGGCCTCCTCTCCCTCGCGCTCGCCGCCGCCACCTTCCTCGCGCTCCGGCTCGTGCCGATGCGCCTGCTGCGCCGGGCCGTCGCCCACGCCGCCCACGTCGCGAGCCACGATACGCTCACCGGCCTGCCCAACCGCGCCCTCCTGAACGACCGGCTGCGGCAGGCCGCCGTGGCCTACCGCCGCCGCGGCAACGGCACGCTCGCCGTCCTCTGCCTCGACCTCGACCGCTTCAAGGAGGTGAACGACGCCCTCGGGCACGCGGCGGGCGACCGGCTGCTGGAGGCCGCCGCCCTCCGCCTCGCGGCCTGCGTCCGCGGCTCCGACACCCTCGCCCGCCTCGGCGGCGACGAGTTCGCCATCGTGCAGGAGGACGCGCCGCAGCCCGCCGGCGCCGCGGCGCTCGCCGGCCGCATCATCGCGGCCTTCGACGCGCCCTTCGAGATCGAGGAGCACCGCGTGACCGTCGGGATCTCCGTCGGCATCGCCGTCGCCGAGCCGCCGGAGAGCGCCGACCCCGCGCGGCTCATTCAGGAGGCCGACCTCGCCCTCTATGACGTGAAGGGGGACGGGCGGAACGGGTACCGCTTCTTCGCCTCCCACATGAACGCCACGCTCCAGGCCCGGCGCGCGCTGGAGGCAGACCTGCGGGGAGCCATGGACACCGGCGGCCTGCGCCTCAACTTCCAGCCCCTCGTGGACCTCGACACGCGGGAGACGGTCGGCGCCGAGGCCCTGCTGCGCTGGCAGCACCCGGTGCGCGGCAACGTCCCGCCGGACGCCTTCATCGGGCTGGCCGAGCGCACCGGCCTCATCGTCCCGATCGGCGCCTGGGTGCTGGAAGAGGCCTGCCGCCAGGCGATGACCTGGGAGCGCCCGCTGAAGGTCGCGGTGAACGTCTCCCCCGTCCAGTTCCGCGACCCCTCCTTCTTCGGGACCGTCTGCCGCACCCTCGCGGACACCGGCCTGCCCGCCTCGCGGCTCGAACTGGAGGTCACGGAGAGCCTCCTCCTCGCCGATACGGACGAGGTGCTGAACACCCTCGAACGGCTCCACGGCATGGGCATCGCCATCGCGATGGATGATTTCGGGACGGGCTACTCCTCCCTCGGCACGCTTCACCGCTTCCGCTTCGACAAGGTGAAGATCGACCGCGGCTTCATCCGCCACCTCGGCGACAATCCTCGCGCCGCCGCCATCGTCCGCGCCATCGTCGGCATGACGGACGCGCTGGGCATCCGCACGAACGCGGAGGGCGTCGAGACGGAGGAACAGGCTGCCCGGCTGCGCGAGGAAGGCTGCGTCGAGGTGCAGGGCTGGCTCTTCGGCCGCCCCCAGGAAGCGGCGGACTTCGCCCGCTCGGCCCGGCGCGTGCCCGAACTGGCCTGACGCCGCGTGGCGTCGGCAATCCCGGGCGTCGCGCCGGACGCGATCGTCGCGGGCGACGGTCAGCCGTTCACGACGTCGCCGCCGTTGGGGTGGAGCACCTGCCCGGCGATGTAGGAGGAATCGGCGGGGGAGGCGAGGAAGATGAAGGACGGCGCGACCTCGTCCGGCTGCCCGGCGCGCTCCATCTTCGAGGACGAGCCGTGGGAGGCGGTGCGCTCCTCGTCGAAGGAGGCGGGGATCAGGGGTGTCCAGATCGGGCCGGGGGCGACGGCGTTCACGCGGATGTTCCGCGACTTGAGCAACTGGCCCGCGAGGGAGCGCGTGAAGGCGACGATGGCACCCTTCGTGGAGGCGTAGTCCACGAGCGCGGGCGAGCCGCGATACGCCGTAACGGAGGTGCAGTTGATGATGGCGCCGCCGTCCGGCATGTGCGGCAGCACGTGCTTCGCCATCCAGAAATAGCCGAGGATGTTCGTGCGGAAGGTGCGCTCCACCTGCGCCTCCTCGATCGTCGCGAAGTCCTCCACCTCGTGCTGCTCCGCGGCGTTGTTGACGAGGATGTCGACGCGGCCGAGCAGCGAGACGGTGCGGGCGACCGCGGCCTTGCAGTGGGCGGAATCGCCGACGTCGCCGGGGATGAGGAGGCACCGGCGGCCGGCCGCCTCGACGTGGCGCTTCGTCTCCTCCGCGTCCGAGTGCTCGTCCTTGTAGAGGATGACGATGTCGGCGCCCTCCTTGGCGAAGCCGATGGCGACGGCGCGGCCGATGCCGGAGTCGCCGCCCGTGACGATCGCCGCGCGGCCGGCGAGTTTCCCGGACGCCTTCCAGTCCTCCATGAAGGATCGGGGGCGGGGGGTCATCTCGGACTCGATGCCGGGCTGGCGGTCCTGGGACTGCGGGGGCTGGAGCGGCTTCTGCGACGATTCGGACATGGCGGGTTTCCGGCGGTGGGGGCGAACCGGGGGCGAACGGGACGCGCGACGCGCGGTTTCCCCGCTCACGCTTCGACGCGTCCCGGGGAGGCCCGCCGTGGCGGGGGCGGATGACGCCGCCGGCGGCCGGCCCCGGATCGCGGGCGCCCTCCCGGGCCTCGACCCGGCGGCCCGGGACGGCGCAACATCGGCCGTGGGCAGGGAGGATGCATGATGACGGTGACGCGGCGCGGGCTGGCGGCGATGACCCTGGCGGGCGGCGGGCTCGCGGCGCCGGCGGTGCGGGCGCAGGGGTTTCCGAACCGGGCGATCCGGCTGGTCGTGGGCTTCGCGCCGGGCGGCAATTCCGACACGATGGCGCGCCTCATCGCGCCGCGCCTCGGCGAGTTCCTCGGGGCCACGATCGTCGTGGAGAACCGGACGGGGGCCGGCGGGGCGCTGGCGGCGGGGGCGGTGGCGGCGGCGCCGGCGGACGGGCACGTGCTGCTGTTCGATGCCGCGTCCTTCGTCGTGGCCCAGTTCACCGGCCGAAGCCTGACCTTCGATTACGAGACGGCCTTCACGCCGGTGGGGATGGTGGCGGAGCAGCCCTACGTGCTGGCGGTGGGGTCGCGGACGGGGATCCGGGACTTCCCCGGCTATCTCGACACGGCGCGACTGGCGGTGGACGGGATGGTCTACGGCTCGCCGAACGTCGGGAGCATCGGGCACCTGGCGGGGGTGCTGCTGGGACACCGCTCCGGGCTGAAGATGGAGCACGTCTCCTACCGCGGGGGGGCGGAGGCGGCGCGGGATCTCGCGGCGGGGACGCTGCCCTCCGCCTACCTGTCGGGGAACTCGCTCAACCCGTTGCTGGAGAGCGGGCGGGCCCGGGCGATCGCGCTGACCACCGGGGAACGGCGGGGAATGCGGGGCGTGCCGACGATCGCAGAGGGCGGCTTCCCCGGCTTCGACCTGACGAGCTGGAACGCGATCTTCTGCCGCACCGGCACGCCGGAGGAGGTGCGGTGGCGGCTGGAGAGCGCCGTGGACCACGCGACGCGCGACGGGGAGATCGTGGCGCGGCTGGGGACGATGGGGGCGCTGCGGGTGGCGGCGGAGTCCGGCGCGCTGACCGCCCGGCTGGCGCGGGAGCGGGCGCTGCTGCGCGACCTCATCCGCGACACCGGGCTGTCGCTCGGCTAGGCACGCGGGCGGTCAGGCCAGCCGGTCCACGCCGCCGCCGCTGCTGAGGGCTGCCTGGGCGGCGGCGAGGCGGGCCACCGGGACGCGGTAGGGGGAGCAGGAGACGTAGTCGAGGCCGGCGCCCTCGCAGAACGCGATGGAGGCAGGGTCGCCGCCGTGCTCGCCGCAGATGCCGAGCTTGAGGGCGTTCTTCACGCTCCGGCCCTTCTCTGCGGCGATCTCCACGAGGGCGCCGACGCCCTCCACGTCGATGGAGACGAAGGGATCCTTCGGGAGGATGCCCTTCTCGACGTAGGTCGGCAGGAACTTGCCGGCATCGTCGCGGGACAGGCCGAACACGGTCTGCGTCAGGTCGTTCGTGCCGAAGGAGAAGAAGTCGGCCGACTTCGCGATGCGGTCGGCGGTGAGGCAGGCACGGGGCAGTTCGATCATCGTGCCGACGAGGTACTCGATCGCCGTGCCCGTCTCGGCGAAGACCTTCGCGGCGATGCCGTCGATCTGCGCGCGGCTGATCTCCAGTTCGCGGGCGGTCATGACGAGGGGGACCATGATCTCGGGAACCGGAGCGTTGCCGGTCTCCTTCGCCACCGTCACGGCCGCCTCGAAGATGGCGCGGGCCTGCATCTCCGTGATCTCGGGGTAGGTGATGCCGAGGCGGCAGCCGCGGTGGCCGAGCATGGGGTTGGCCTCCGACAGGTCGGCGGCGCGGCGGCGCATGGTGGCGAGGTCGGTGCCGAGGGAGGCCGCGACCTCGATCATGTCGTCGTCGTCGTGCGGCAGGAACTCGTGCAGCGGGGGATCGAGGAGGCGGATCGTGACGGGGAGGCCCGCCATGATGCGGAACAGATCCTCGAAATCCTTCCGCTGGAAGGGGAGGAGCTTCGACAGCGCGTCGCGGCGGCCGGTCTCCGTCTCGCTCATGATCATCTGGCGGACGGCGCCGATGCGCGCGGGGTCGAAGAACATGTGCTCCGTGCGGCAGAGGCCGATGCCCTCGGCGCCGAACTTGCGGGCGGTCTCGGCGTCCAACGGAGTTTCGGCGTTGGTGCGGACCCTCATGCGGCGGACGTCGTCGGCCCAGGCCATGAGGGTGGTGAAGTCGCCGGACAACTTCGGCTCGATCATCGCGACGGAGCCGACGAAGACCTCGCCGGTGGCGCCGTCGAGCGTGATGGTCTCGCCGCCGTTGATCGTGACGCCGCCGGCCATGAGGGCGGCGGCGCCGTAATCCACGACGATGCCGCCGGCGCCGGCGACGCAGGGGCGGCCCATGCCGCGGGCGACGACGGCGGCGTGCGAGGTCATGCCGCCGCGGGTGGTGAGGATGCCCTTGGCGGCGTGCATGCCGTGGATGTCCTCGGGCGAGGTCTCGATGCGGACGAGGATGACGGATTCTCCCTTCGCGGCGCGGGCTTCTGCTTCATCCGCCGAGAACACGACGACGCCCGACGCCGCACCGGGGGAGGCGGGAAGGCCGCGCGACAGGAGCTTGCGCGGGGCGCTGGGATCGAGCGTCGGGTGGAGCAACTGATCGAGGGAGGAGGGATTGACGCGCTTGATCGCCTCGCGCTGGTCGATCAGGCCCTCGTTCGCCATGTCCACGGCGATCTTGAGCGACGCGGCGGCGGTGCGCTTCCCGTTCCGCGTCTGCAGCATGTAGAGCTTGTCGCGCTGGACCGTGAACTCGATGTCCTGCATGTCCGCGTAGTGGCGTTCCAGGCGGTCGCGCACGGCGACGAGTTCGGCGTAGGCGGCGGGCATCGCGGCCTCCATGCTCCGCTCGCCCTCCTTCGAGCGGGCCTCGCTCATCGGCTGCGGCGTGCGGATGCCCGCGACGACGTCCTCGCCCTGCGCGTTGATGAGGTATTCGCCGTAGAAGACGTTCTCGCCGGTCGAGGGATCGCGGGTGAAGCAGACGCCCGTGGCGCAGTCGTTCCCCATGTTGCCGAAGACCATGGCCTGCACGTTCACCGCCGTGCCCCAGTCCGCGGAGATGTCGTTCAGGCGGCGGTAGGTGACGGCGCGCTGGTTCATCCAGGAGCCGAAGACGGCGCCGATCGCGGCCCACAACTGCGCGGTGGGTTCCTGCGGGAAAGGCTTGCCCGTCACCTCCTCCACCATGCGCTTGTACTCCTCCGCGACGCCCTGCCAGTGCGCCGCGGTGAGCTGCGTGTCCTCCGTGGCGTTGGCGGTGATCTTGGCGTCGTCGATGATCTCCTCGAAGCGGTGGTGGTCCACGCCGAGGACGACGGAGCCGAACATCTGGAAGAAGCGGCGGAAGGAATCCCAGGCGAAGCGGGCGTCGCCGGAGGCCTTCGCCAGGCCCTCCACGGTCACGTCGTTCAGGCCGAGGTTCAGCACCGTGTCCATCATGCCGGGCATCGAGACGCGGGCGCCAGAGCGGACGGAGACGAGGAGGGGGTTCGTGGTGTCGCCGAACCTCGCGCCGACGGCGTCCTCGATGCGCTTGAGGCCGGCGGTGAGTTGCGCGTCGAGGTCGGGCGGGTAGGCGCCGGCGTTCTTCGTGAAGTGGGTGCAGACCTCCGTCGTGATGGTGAAGCCGGGCGGGACGGGGAGGCCGAGGGAGGCCCTCTCCGCGAGGTTGGCGCCCTTGCCGCCGAGGAGGTTCCGCATGTCGGCGCGGCCCTCGTTGCGGCCGGCACCGAAGCCGTACACCCATTGGGTCATATGCGCGGTTCCATCAGGATTCGATGCGGGAGAAGTCGGCCACCGCGTCCATCGCGGCGCGGAGGGAGGCGAGGAGGGCGAGGCGGTTGCGGCGCAGCGCGGGGTCGGGGTCGTTCACGGTGACGCGGTCGAAGAAGGCGTCCACCGGGGCGCGGAGGGGGGCGAGGGCGGCCATGGCGGCGGGGAAACTTTCGCTGTTCAGCGCCGACGTTGCCGCGGGGCGGGTGGTGGCCAACGCGTCGGCGAGGGCGATCTCCTCCGGCACGGCCAAGCGATCCGCGGCCACATCGGGCGCGAAGGTCGTGCCGTCGCGCTTCTCCTCGATGCGGAGGATGTTCGCGGCACGGCGGTAGGCGGAGAGGAGGTCGACGCCGTCGGGCGTCGTGAGGAAGTCGCGCACGGCGTCGGCGCGGGCGAGGAGGCGGTTGAGGTCGTCGTCGTCGGAGGTGCCGAAGGCGGCGGCGACGAGGTCGTGGCGCAGCCCCTCGGCGCGGAGCTGGACGCGGAGGCGGTCGGCGAGGAAGTCTACGACGCCGGACGCGAAGGCGGCGACCATCGATGGGTGCGGGGACCGTGCGGGCGGCTTGAAGCCGGCGCTCATGCGTTCGGTCGCGACGGCCATGCCGAAGGACGGATCGGCGGTCATGCCCTGCGCCTGCGGGTAGCCGAAGAAGGCCTCGGCGACGGCGTCGGAGAGCGGGAGGCGCAGCGCGTTCTCCCGCACGATGCGGATGACGCCGAGCGCGGCGCGGCGCAGCGCGTAGGGGTCGCCCGATCCGGTCGGGCGCTCGTCCGCGGCGAAGAAGCCGGCGAGTTGGTCCAGCTTGTCGGCCAGGGCCACCGCCACCGCGATGGGTTCGCGCGGCACCTCGTCGCCGGGGCCGAGGGGGCGGTAGTGGGCGCCGATCGCCCCGGCGACGCGCGGGTCCTCCCCGGCGCGCTCCGCGTAGTGGCGGCCCATCGTGCCCTGGAGTTCGGGAAACTCGCCGACCATGCCGGAGGCGAGGTCGGCCTTCGCGAGGCGCGCGGCGCGGGCGGCGAGGTCAGGGTCGGCGCCGACCATCGGGGCGATGTGGCGCGCCAGCCGCTCCAACCGGCGAACGCGGTCGCCCTGGGTGCCGAGCTTCGCGTGGAAGGTGACGCCGTCGAGTTTCGGCAGGAAGGATTCGAGGCCCGCGGCGAGGTCGAGGTCCCAGAAGAACCGCGCGTCGGAGAGGCGGGCGCGGAGGACGCGCTCGTTCCCCGCGACGATCGCGGCGCCGCCGTCGCTCGCGGCGGTGTTGGCGACGACGGCGAAGCGGGCCGCGGGCCGCCCCACCGGGTGGCGCCGGGCGCAGTAGCGCTGGTTCACGCGCATCGTCGTCCGCATGACCTCCGGCGGCAGGTCCATGAAGGCGTCGTCGATGCGGCCGAGCAGGGGGACGGGCCATTCGACCAGTCCCGCCACCTCGGACAGCAACCCGCGGTCGGGGACGACCTCCAGGCCCTCGGCACGCGCGAGGGCGGCGATGCCGGCTTCGATCATCGCCTCGCGCTCGGCGGCGTCGGGGATGACGTGGCGGGCGCGCAGCGCGGCCTCGTAGTCGGCGCGGGCGGTGACGGCGAAGGGCGCCGTGCCCGCCATGATGCGGTGGCCTTCGGTCAGGTTCGCGGAGGCGAGGCCGTGCGCGTCGTCCTCCGGCGTCGCGAGGGTGAAGGGCACGACCGCCCCGTCCAGCACGCACAGGATGCGGTGAAGGGGGCGGACCCAGGTCAGGTCGCTCGTCCCCCAGCGCATGGATTTGGGCCAGGGAAGGCGCCGGATGGCGCGGGGCACGGCCTCCGCCACCACGCCCGCCAGCGGGACGGCGGGGCGGGTGCGGCGCAGGACCCAGTGGCCGGCCTCCTCCGTCACCTCCTCGCGGGCGGCGGCGTGCTTCTTCAGGAAGCCGTTGAGGGCGGCCTCCGGGGCGGTGGTTCGGGGGCCGCGCTCCTCGTGCGAGACGGCGGGGAGTTCGGGGCGCAGGCCCTCGACGGAGAGGGCGATGCGGCGGGGGCCGTGCAGGGTCCGCGCGGTGCCGGATTCGGCCAGCAGAGGGGCGAGGGTCTCCATCACCAGCCCGCGCAGGTCCTCCGCGGCGCGGGCCTGCATCCGCGCGGGGATCTCTTCGGAGAGGAGTTCGAGGAGGAGGTCGGGCATCTACAGGGCAGGCGTCACGTCGGTGCGGGAGAAGTCATTCCCTATGAACAGGAGGGGCTCGCTGCGTTCCTGGGGGAGGGCATACGAGAAACAATCGCCGAAGTTCAGGGCGGCGGAATGGTTGCCCTTGCCGTAGGTGCGATAGGCGGTCCGGGCGCGCCGGGCGTGGTCCGGCGTGACAGGGACGATCTCGACGCGATGGCGATCGAAGAAGGCATCGAAGTCGGCGCGTGCGGCCTCCGTGCCGCGGGCGTCCACGATGATGGACGCCTCGAACCAACTGGCGGCGGAGACGGCCCGACGGTCGGCGCGAACGAGCGCCGCGACGATCGGCTCGAAGCCCGGCTCGACCCGAAGGATCGCGATGACGGCGGAACTATCAAGGATCACCGCGGAAGCCCGGTCATCGGATCGTAGAGGAACGTGCCCACGTCGGCGCTGCCGAGGATCGGGCCGGTCAGGTTCTCGGCGCAATGGAGGCCGAGGAGGACGATGTCCTCGAACTCGCGTTGCTGCGCCGGGGTCAAGGCTGCGAACTCTTCGCCGATCACGGCTTTCGCCGAGGCAAGGAACTTCGCGCGATCCGCATCGGCATACGGGTCCGTTCTCGCCGCATCGGTCGGCAGCGTCAGGTGTCCCATGGCGCGCGTCCGGTCCTCCTCACCCGTAGGGAGGGTAGTATTGGGGCCGTCCGGAGTCACGCCGCCTCCCCCGCCAGATACCCATCGCAGCACTGCTTCGCGAGGGCCCGCACCCGGCCGATGTAGGACGCGCGCTCCGTCACCGAGATCGCCCCGCGGGCGTCCAGCAGGTTGAAGGCGTGGCTCGCCTTGATGCATTGGTCGTAGGCGGGAAGCGGGAGGTCGGCCTCGCACAGCGCGTTGCACTCGGCCTCGGCCTCGGCGAACTGGCGGGTCAGCAGCGGCACGTCGGCGCGCTCGAAGGAGTAGCGGGAGTATTCCCGCTCGTTCCGCAGGAACACGTCGCCGTAGGTCAGGCCGGCGGCGTTGAAGCGCAGGTCGTACACGTTCTCGACGCCCTGGATGTACATGCACAGGCGTTCGAGGCCGTAGGTCATCTCGAAGGCGGGCAGCACGACGGGGATGCCGCCGACCCCCTGGAAGTAGGTGAACTGGGACACCTCCATCCCGTCGCACCACACCTCCCACCCCAGGCCCCAGGCGCCGAGGGTGGGGGATTCCCAGTCGTCCTCCACGAAGCGGAAGTCGTGCAGCATCGGGTCGAGGCCGATGGCGCGGTAGGAGGCGAGGAGAAGGTCCTGCGCGTCCGCCGGCGAGGGCTTCATGATGACCTGGTACTGGTAGTAGTGCCCCAGCCGGTTCGGGTTCTCGCCGTAGCGGCCGTCCGACGGGCGGCGCGACGGCTGGACGTAGGCCGCCGCCCAGGGCTTCGGGCCGAGCGCCCGCAGCGTCGTCGCGGGGTGAAACGTGCCCGCGCCCATTTCCATGTCGTAGGGCTGGAGGATGGCGCAGCCCTGGCGCGACCAG
>CAXVWQ010000380.1:0-7560 GCA_964263755.1 Roseomonas sp.
CGCGAGGTTGACCAGATCCCGGTCCGCCACCCGCATGGACTGCAGCACGTTCACGAGGATGGGGAAGAACACGACGAGGATCGTCACGATGAGCTTCGGCCACGCGTTGTAGCCGAACCACAGGATGAACAGCGGCGCGAAAGCCACCTTCGGCGCGATCTGCAACGCCAGGAGATAGGGCGACAGCACCCGCTCCGCCGCCGGCCACAGCCCCAGCGCGTAGCCGAACGCCGCCCCGAACACGCCGCCGAGGACGAAGCCCAGCACCGCCATCGACGCGGTGGAGGTGAGGTGGACCAACAGGTCCTCCTGCCGCCACATCCGCCCCATTTCCACGGCCAGTTCGGACACCGTCGGGATGATGTAGCGCGGCACCCCGAAGGCCGGCGGCCCGAACTCCCAGGCCAGCAGCACGAGGACGAGCAGCGCGACGGAGGCGACCGGCGCCCCCGCCCCGCGCCACGCGGCCCCTGCCGGGTCGGCGACCTCAGCCGGTGAAGTCATTGGAGTACAGGTCGTCCACGGGGACCGCGGTTCGCACGATCTCGTTGTCGAGGTAGAAGCGCTGCACCGTCCGCAGCCGCTCCGGGTCGAAACGCCCGGGCGGCGTCGTCCCGTCCGTCGGATACACGCCCTCGACGTAGCGCCGCAGGATGCGCTCCATCACCGCCTCCCGCCCCGCGTGCTGCGGCAGCGCCGCCACGAAGTCCCGCGCCGCCGCCGCCGGGTCCTCCTGGCACTCCCTCAGCGACCGCAGCACCGCCCCGACGAACCCCCGCACCACCGCCGGCCGCGTCCGCGCCACCGTGTCGGAGGTGAGGATCGCCTGCGGCATCGCCGGGAAGATCCGGTCGATCGGGAAGACGTCGAGCGCCACCCCGGCCTCCTCGATGGCGTCGATCCACTCGGGCACCGCGATGATCCCGTCGAGCGAGCGCGCGATCACCAGCTGCGTCATCCCCGCGGGCCCCACGGCCTGGATGTTCACGTCGGCCCGACGCAGCCGGTTCGCCGCCAGCACACCCAGCAGCGAATAGAACCCCGTGTCCTGGAACCCGATCGTGCCGATCCGCTTGCCCCGCAGCCCCGCGACGTCGGCGATCCCCGCGTCGCGCCGCACCGCGATGGAATACAGCGGCTTGCCGCCGAGCAGCGCCACCGCCCGCACCGGCACCCCGTTCGGCCGCACGATCATGGAGGTCTCGCCGACCCCGCCGCCGAGGGTGGCGTTGCCCGCCCCCACCTGCGTCGCGACGTTCGCACCGCCCTGCCCCGTCTGGAACGTCACGTTTAGTCCGGCCTGGGTGAAGTAGCCCCGGCGCAGCGCGACCTGGTGCGGGATGAAAGCCGGCAGGAAGGGCGGTGCCGGGAACAGGTAGGTCACGGCCTCCTGCGCCTCCGCACGCCCGACGAAGGGCACCGCCAGCGCGGCCCCGAGGGCCACCCGCCTCGTGATCATCGTCGTCCCCTCAGGCATCCAGCCGGTCGTCCAGGTGCAGCGCGTGGAACAGGTGCGCCATCAGCTCCCGCGCCCGCGGCAGGGACGCCCGCGCGATCGGGTCCTCACGGCTCGGCAGCCCCACCTCGATCTCCTCCACGATCCGCCCCGGCCGCTCGCTCATGACGAGGATGCGGTCCGCCATCGTCACCGCCTCGGAGAGATCATGCGTGATGAGCAGCGTCGTGACGCCGGAGGCCGAGATCGTCTCCGCGAAGGACCGCTGCAGCAGCAACTTCGTCTGCGCGTCGAGCGACGAGAACGGCTCGTCCAGCAGCACCAGTTCCGGCTCGATCGCCAGCGTCCGGGCCAGCGCCGCCCGCTGCCGCTGCCCGCCCGACAACTGGTGCGGGAACCGGTCCGCCAGTTCCGCCAGCCGGCACCGCCGCAACTCCCGCTCCACCCGCGCCGCCCGCTCGGCCCGTGCGATCGGCCGCGCCTCCAGCCCGAACTCCACGTTCCGCCGGATGCTTCGCCAGGGCAGCAGCAGGTCCTTCTGCAACATGAACCCGACGTGGGGATTGGCCCCCCGCACCGGCTCCCCCGCCACCGCCACGCTCCCCTCGCTCGGCCGGTCCAGCCCCGCGACGAGGTTGAGGATCGTGCTCTTGCCGCACCCCGACGGCCCGACGAGCGCGACGAACTCCCCCCGCCTCACCGCGAAGGACAGCCCCTCCACCGCCGTGAACGTCCCCACGCCGCGCGCCCGCGACGGGAAGCGCCGGGCCACGCCGTCCATCTGCAAGGCTGGCCCCGTGGCAGGGCTGATCGCGTCCATGCGCCCCCGCATCCGAGGTTACAGCCTGTTCATATAGGAACCGACCGTTCAATTGTGAGCAGACGATGGACGCCTCGCCCGGCGCGTGTCAATCACGAATCACGTTCCCCCGCCGCGGCAGGAGTCCCGATGGCCGCCTTCCCCCACGGTGTCCTCGTCGCCGGCGGCGGCATCGCCGGCTCCACCCTCGCCCTCGCCCTCGCCCGCCGCGGCATCCCCGCCCGCCTCATCGAGAAGGAGCCGGTCTGGCAACCCGTCTCCGCCGGCATGTTCCTCTACGCCAACGGCCTCGCCGCCCTCGACCGCGTCGGCGTGTTGCGCGACGTGATCGCCGCGGGATGGCCCTCCCCCGACGGCCGCAACCCCATCCTCACCCCGGCGGGCGACCGCATCGCCGAGGTCACCTACCCCCGCATCGGCGGCCCCCACGTCCCACCGATCCTCGGCATCCTCCGCGCGCACCTGCACCGCGCCCTCGCCGCCGCGATGGAGCGCGCCGGCGTCCCCGTCCTCCTCGGCCGCGCCGTCACCGCCGTGCGGGACACGCCGGACGGCCCGGTCATCGCCACCCTGTCCGACGGCGCGGAGCAACGGGGCGACGTCCTCGTCGCCACCGACGGCATCCGCTCCCCCACCCGCGCCGCCCTCTTCGGTCCCGTGGAGCCGGTCTTCTCCGGCTTCGGCGTCTGGCGCTCCATGCACGACAGGCCGGCGGACCTCGAGGCGAAGATCATGATGATGGGCGTCGGCAAGCGCCTCGGCATCATGCCGATCTCGGAGGACCGCCTCTACGTCTTCGCCACGAGCCGCGAACCCGGCAACCCCCGCCACGACCGCGCCACCCTGCACGACGCGATGCGCGCGAAGTTCGCGGAGTTCCGCGGCCCCGCCGCCCCGCTGCTCGCCGAACTCACCCGCCCGGACCAGGTCGCCTACACCGCCGTGGAGGAGGTCCGCCTTCCCCTCCCCTGGCACCGCGGCCGGGCCGCCCTCATCGGCGACGCCGCCCACGCCTCCACCCCCTTCATGGGCCAGGGCGGCGCCATGGCCATCGAGGACGCGGTGGTGCTGGCCGACATGCTCGCCGAAGGCGGCCCCACGCCGGAGACCCTCGAAGCCTTCGGCCGCCGCCGCCACCCCCGCTGCGCCCTCGTCCAGGACACCTCCCGCCGCGTCGGCGAGGCCGGCGGCCTGGAGGACGCGGCGGCCTGCGTCGCCCGCGACGCCGCGCTGCGGGCGAACGCGCAACGCAACGTGGACGCCTTCTACGCCCGGATGGCCGAACCGATCTGACGCCCCGGCGTCATTCCCCCCACGCCACGAACGGCCCGTTGCGAAACCCCGCCTTGCCGTAGCGGAACGGCGCCCCCTCCGGCGTCTCCACCCGCCCCCCGGCCGCCTCCAGCACCGCCGGCCCGGCCGCCGTGTCCCACTCCATCGTCGTCCCGAAGCGCGGATACACGTCCGCCTCCCCCTCCGCGACGAGGCAGAACTTGAGCGACGACCCGACCGACCGCCGGTCCCGCACGCGCAGCCGCCCGAGGAACGCCTCCGTCTCCCCATCGAGGTGCGACCGGCTGGCGACCGCCACCACGCCGTCCCGCGGCGCCCGGCGCGCCGCGACCGGCGACAGCGCGTCGAGCGCGAAGGCCGCCCCGGCCACGAGCGCCCCGGCGCGCGCCCCGAAACCGCGTGCCCCCGCCCAGACCCGCCCGAGCGCCGGCGCGAACACCACCCCCGCCACCGCCCGCCCATCCACGATCAGCGCGAGGTTGACGGTGAACTCCCCGCTCGCCCCGACGAACTCCCGCGTCCCGTCCAGCGGATCCACCAGCAGGAAGGGCGCCCCCGCGGGGGGCGCCACGATCGCCGCCTCCTCCGACACCACGTGCAGCCCCGGCAGCCACGCCGCCAGCCGCGCCGCGATCACCGCCTCCGCCGCGAGGTCCGCCTCCGTCAGCGGCGAGGCGTCGGCCTTCGCCACCGTCCGGAACCCCGCGTCGCGCACCGCGACGATCCGTGCCCCCGCCTCCGCCGCGATGCGGCCGAGGACCGGAAGGACCGCATCCGGCGTCACCTCAGTAGTAATCGTGCAGCCGCATGGACTCCCGCAGCACGTTGCTCAGCCGTCGGATCGCCTCCGGCGACAGCTTGTTCCGGTGGTCCCCGGGGATCACGCGCCGCACGAAGCGCTGCTTGTCCTCGCTCGCCGGCACGTCGTCCACCTGCTTCAGCAGCGTGTCCACCTGCCCCGGCAGGCAGGTCCAGCCGAAATGGCTCAGGATCTTGTGGACCAGCCGCTTCTTCTGGAAGATGTATTCCTCGTAGCGCAGCTGCAGGCAGGTCGGGTCGTCCATCATCGGCGCGAAGGCCAGCAACGTGTTGTCGAAGCCGCGCGCGTGCTTCAGCACGTAGGCCTCGATGTCCGTGCCGAGCGCCTCCGCCCGCTTCTTCTCGAACGCCTCCGCCGCCTGCGCCCCCTTCTCCGTCGCGCGCGACGGCAGGGAATGCGAGTAGGCGTCGGAGAAATACTGGCTCACCAGCGCGTCCCGCGGGTCGCGGAACATGTAGATCTTCTTCGCCTCGGCGAAGCCCGGCAGGCCCACGAAGCTCGTCGGGAAGGATCGGAACCCGATGTAGACGTTCCCCGGCGCGATCACCCCCGACATGTCGGCGCGCACCCAGTCCGTCACGGTGAAGCCGTTGCGGAAGAAGGTGCCGGGGACGTCCACCGTGTTCACCCCGTTCCGCCGCGCGAGGAACGAGACGATCTTGTGCAGCATCGTCGAGCCGGACTTCCGCACGCCGAGCGAGAAGGTGGGCGGCCCGTGCTCGTCCCCCTCCGCCGCCACCCTGAAGGTCAGCCGCCCGTCCTCGCCGACGGGCACGGCCACATCGCGCGTCGGGGGCAGGTCCGGCGGGCCGCCCGGCGGCTTGGCCCTGGCGGTCGCGGTGTCGGCGTCAGGGGGCATGGTCACCTCGAAGGTTGGCGCGCCGGGCGACGCAGGATCGGGGCCTAGTCACGGTTGGCCGCCGCGAAGATGTCGACGTAGAGCCCCTGCGGCAGGATGGAGCCGAGCACGAGCGCCCAGACCCGCCACTCCTCCCGGTAGCTCCGGTCGAACACGATGTCCCACGGCTTCGGGCGGTCGAGGAAGTGCAGGATCGCCCCGTCCTCGATGTAGCCGTTGCGGTCGCGGGAGGGGCGGAGGAAGAAGTTGTAGCGCTCCGGCAGCCGCGCCACGCGGTCCCGGAAGGCGATGTTCAGCGCGCACTGGTCGTGGAACACCAGCCGCCCCGGCTCGTGCTCGGACACGCGGATCGCCTCCTCGATGCCCTCCCGCAGCCCCGGCGCGCGCAGCCGCAGCAGCAGCACGCCGGAGTTGAAGTAGGCGTGGGGGTCCAGGTCGTTCCGCGCCGCCGCGTTCACCACCTCCAGGGAATAGTCCTCCGTCGCCGCCGCGATCAGCTTGTCCCCGAGGTCGAGGGCGAACAGCCCCGACAGGTCCGCGCGGCAGACCGTGTCCGTGTCGATGTAGGCCGCCCGGCGGAAGGCGTGCCGCTCCATCAGCCAGCGCGCGGCGTAGAGGCGGAAGTAGGCGGCCCGCGACAGGTTCCCGCCACCGGAGAAGAACCCGTAATCCGTGCGGTGCTCCGCGCTCTCGGGCACGAAGTCGGCTTCCGGCACGATCTCCACCGCGCGGTTGAACCGCGCCGCCACCATCGCGACCGAGCCGTGCCAGTGCTTCGGCACGTCGCGGTCGAGGAAGACGAAGACCCGCCCCCCCACCTGCGGCGCCTGCCCGAGGAAGGAGCAGAGGAAGGTGAGCGTCGAGAGGAAGTAGCGCTGGTTCGTGCAGAGGAAGGTGCAGAGGTCCTCGTCCGACTCCCCCACCGCGTCGTTCCCGAGCACCCAGGAGGAGCGGTAGCGCGTCGCCCCACCCCGCACCCCGAAGCTCCCGGTCAGCGCCCGCGCGCTCCGGACAACCGCCAGATCCTCCTGCACGAGCGGCAGGAAGGCCTCCAGCTCCGCCTCCCGCCCCGCCCCGCCCGTCCCCGGCCGACCGGCGTCCGCGGCGTCCAGCACCGCCTCGTGCACCCCGGCCTTGCGCACGATCCGCATCCCCACGTGCGGCGCGGCGCCGAAGCCGTAGCCGCCCCGCACGTGCTCCAGCAGCGCCGCCCCCGCCTCCTCCCACCGCTTCGTCTCGCTCAGCAGGCGAAGCACGGTGATCCCTTCCCACTTGTTCAGCGGCGTGCCCGCGAAGGTCTCGCGGTAGATCCGCTCGGCCCCCTCCAGGTCGTCCGCGTAGCAGTGGAAGTCGAGCTTGCGGATGAGGGTCTCGCGGTTCGTCGCGAAGGGCGTCGCCTCCAACGCCTCGAACAGCGCGCCGAGCTCGGCATACCGCTTGGTGTGCAGCAGGTAGTGGATGCGGGCCTGGACGATGCCGTGGCTCGTCAGCCCCCGCGCCTCCAGCAGCCGGTGCAGCCGGGTCTGCAGCCGTTGCGTCGCCCCCGCCGCGACCCGGCCGGGGGTGGTCGAGCGGAACATCGCCTCCGTCAGCACCCAGTCCGGCAGGGCGTCCGCGCCCGGGTCGTCCAGCAGGGCGTTCGCCGTCTCGGCGTCGTCGGCGCGCACCGCCAGGCGCAGCCGCGGCCCGAGCAGCGCCGGCCGCTGGGCCTCCGGCACCGCCGCCAGCCGCCGCCCCGCCTCCGCCGTAGCGCCGAGTTCGACGAGCCGGTGCAGCAGCGGTCCCTCGGCCGCCGCTCCCGCGCCGGGGAAGGTCGGCAGGCCCAGCAGCAACCCGGTGGCGTGCTTCGCGTCCCCGCGGAGCCCGTGGAAGCGCGAGAGAGCGAGGCGGGCCCAGGTGCCGAGCGCCTCGGCGTGCCGCGTCTCCAGGTCCCGGGCGTAGGGTGCCGCCGCCGCCGCGTCGCCCCGCTCCACCGCGGCCTCCACGAGCCGGAGCGCGACCAGCTGGTCCGGGACGCCGCGGGCGTGGAGGAGTCGATAGACCGCCTCCGACTCCTCGCCACGCCCCGCCTCGTGCAGCGCGTGGTTCGCCGCCGCCAGCCGCGCCTCCGTCTCCGCCCGCGCCCCGGCCGACAGGTCCGGCAGCGCCCCCTCGGGCGAGGACAGGAAGATCGCCGCCGCCCGCGCCGCGCCGGCCCGGTCCCCCGTCATGCCCCGCGCCACGGCGAGGACGAGGGCCGCCGCCGCCCGCGCCGCCGGGTCGCCCTCCAGCTCGCGCTCCGCCCCGGCCATGACGCCCGCGAGCGCGGCGCG
>CAXVWQ010000381.1:0-24060 GCA_964263755.1 Roseomonas sp.
CGCCTCGGCCGCCGTGGCCTCGGCGCGCGCGGCGGCGACGCGCTCGTTCCGCAGTGGCTCGTAGCCCAGCGGAATGCGGATGCCGATCACCGGGCTGTTGTCCCAACGGTCCCCCGTGCCGTCGCGCTCCCGGCGAAAGCCGCCGAAGATGGTCGGGTTGGCCCGGACACGGATATTCGCGAGCCGCTCCTCCGCCCGCGCCAGGTCCCCGGCGGCACGGGCGACCGTCGCGGCGGGCAGGATCGCCAGGGCGGCGGCGCCGGCCGGGGCTGGGGAAGGCTCCTCCGGGCGTCCGGGAGTTGGGTCGCTTCCGGTCAGCGCCCGGAACCCCACCGCGGCGTCGCGCACCGCCCCGCCCGCCGTGCGGAGCGCCGACTCCGCCTCCCGCAGGTCGGCGGTCGCGAGGAGGAGGTCGGCTCGGGCGGCGTTGCCGGCGGCGACCTGGCGCCCGAGGTCGCGTTCGAGACCCCGGGCGGCGGCCACCCGGGCCGCGGCGGCGTCGCGCTCCGCCCCGGCGGCCGACCAATTCCAGTAGGCCTCGCGGACCTCCCCCGCGACGGCGAGGCGGGCCGCGGCGATCCGGGCCTCCACCTGCGCCCCGGCCGCGTCGGCCGCGCCGCGCAGGGCGCGCGACTCGCCGGGCAGCCAGATCGGCGCCTCGGCGCCGACTTCCAGCTCCTGCGACCCGCGACGGGGGTTAAGCGAGGTCGGGCGCCACGAGCCGGAGACGGCGGGCGCCCCGGGGAGGAACGCACCGGCGCCGTCCCGGCGAGCCCCGACGACGGCGCGTTGCGCATCGAGCGCCCGCACCTCCGCGCTGAGGGCGAGGGCGTCGGTGAACCCGGTCCGGATATCCGCGGCTGACGCGGGGAGGGCGAGGGCGGCGAGGGTGAGGGCGATTGCGACGCGCATGGGAATCCCTGAACGCGCGCACCATGCCCATTGGGACGCGACGGCGCCGCTCCGCTTCATGACAAAGTATGTCGGCGTGCCCGGCTGCGGCCGCCTGGACGAAACGCCCGGCCGGACCTCCCGCGCCGGCCGCTACGCCCGGCCGACGAGCAGCCGCAGCTTCTCCAGCGCGACCCTCTCGCTCTCCTTGTGGTCTATCGTTCCCGCGAACCGTCCGGCGGCGTCGAGGAGGAAGACGCTCGCGGAGTGGTCCATCGTGTAGCCCCCGCCCTCGGTCGGGACACGGCGGTAGAACACCTGGAACGACCGGGCCGCCGCCGCGACCTGCGCCTCCGTCCCCGTCAGCCCGACAACGCGCGGATCGAAGGCCGCGAGGTAGTCCGCCATCGTCCGCGGCGTGTCGCGGCCGCTGTCCACCGAGACGAAAAGCCAGTTCACTCGGTCCGCGTCGGGGCCGAGCGCCTCGATCCAGGCGGCCATGTCGGTCAGGGTCGTTGGGCAGACGTCGGGGCAGAAGGTGAAGCCGAAGAACACGGCCGAGGGCTTGCCCGCGTAGTCGCGCTCCGTCACCGCCTGCCCCCGGTGATCGGTGAGGGAGAAGGGGCCGCCGATGGCGAGGGCCGCGGGGCCGGTCGCGACGGGGCGTCGCCCCGCTGGGCCGTCCGTCACGAACCAGCCGCCGAGGGTGGCGAGGAGGAGAGAGCCGAGGACGGCGACGCCGCCCCAGGCCGCGTAGCGCACGTAACGCAGCATCGTCAGTGCCCCTCGTGGGCGCCGCCGCGGGCGCCGGGCGCCTCGACGGCGAGTTCGACCGTGACCTCGCCGCCCCGCTCGAAGCGGAGCGTCAGGGGCACGCGGCTCCCGCGCGTGAGCGGGCCGGCCGGGCCGATCAGCATGGCATGGAGGCCGCCCGGCTCCAGCCGCACCGTCGCGCCGGGCGGGATCGCGATGCCGCCGGGGAGCGGCCGCATCCGCATGATGCCGTCGGTCACCGTGCTCTCGTGCAGCTCGACGGTCCGTGCGGACGGCGTCGCGGCGGAGACGAGCCGGTCGGCGACCGCTCCCTCGTTGCGGAAGGTCATGTAGCCCGCGGCGGTGGGGGCGCCGGCCGCGACGGCGCGCGACCAGGGATGGCCGATGGCGATGTCGCCCGCGCGGTAGTCGTGGGCGGCGGCGGGCATGACGGGAGCGATGGCGGCGAGCATCGCTGCGCCGAGAAGGTGGCGTCGCATGGGGATGGTCCTCTGATTCCAAGGGCCCGCGCGCCGGGATGGCGCGGCGGGTGGTCGGCTCGGGATCAGGCGGACGGGGGTGCCCGGGCAGGCGGCGGGCCACGCGGGGGAGGACGGGACGCGACCGGCGCCACGGGGACGGATGGACGGGGCGCAGGTGACCAGGCGCCGCCCGCGAGGGGTCGCCGCACGGCAAGGGGCAGCGCCGCGTCGTCCGGCAGGCGGCAGAGCGGGCAGGCGCCGTCGGCGCGAACCTCCGCGGGTGACGCGTCGCCGTCGGGCGCGGGAAGGCCGGAGGGGAGGCAGAGGACGACGGACGAAGCCGTCGGCGCCGGCGCGGCGACGGCCAGGGTAGGCAGCAGCGCCCGGGCGAGGATGCCGAGCAGCGCGAGAACGGAGACGACGCGCCGCAGTTCCGCCACGGCCTGCCTCACCGCCGGGTGCCCCCCGTCTGGGCGGGACCGGCCCGACGGCACGTGCCGGCCGCGGTCCCGCGCCGGACCACAAATCGCGCATCCCACGGACAGGAGACTGGCACTTCCGTCCTCATGCCCGACGGATGCGCCCCCGGTGCCCCCGGTGCAAGCGCCGCCTCACCCTCGCGGCGCCGTGCCCGGCGGCAGCAGCGGTCGGACGAGTTCGGAGAAGCGCTCGAAGGACAGCACGCCCTTGTGGGTGCGCCCGCCGATGACAAAGGTCGGGGTGGCATCCACGCCGAAGGTGCGCTCGGCATCGAGCCGCCCCGCAAGGATCGGGTCGGTGAAGCCGCGGTCCGACCAGCACGCTTCCACCCGGGCGGGAGGCATCCCGGCGAGCGTCCCGGCGCGCCGCAGCCAGCCCCGCGCGTCGGACGAGTGCGCCCAGTCCTCCTTCCTCGCGTAGAGGAGGGAGACGAGCGCCTCGTAGCGCTCCGGCCCCGCGCAGTGGACCATCGCCGCCGCCTCCAGCGCCACGCGGTCGAGGGGAAAATCGCGCAGAACGAAACGCACGAGCCCGGGGTCCACGAAGGCCGCCTTGATCCGGGGGAAGACCGTCGTGTGGAAGTTCGCGCAGTTCCCGCAGGTGAGCGAGTGGAACTCGATTACCTCCACCGGCGCGTCGGCGCGCCCGACCGTCCGCGGGCCCGGGAGCGGCGTCGGCGTGTCCGGTCCGGGCGGCGTCACCACGAAGGGCGGCGACCCGCCCGCCCGCTGCGCCGCCGCAGGGAGGGCGGCGAGGAGGACGGGCGCGGACAGGATTGCGGCGACTGCGGCGCGGCGTTCGAGGGTGGTCATCGGGGATCTCCAACGTGCTGCATTACGGGGCGCGGCGGGCCTCGGCCGGGGTCGCGGCGGTCCGCAGCGAGTGGAACAGGAGGACGCCGATGCCGCACACGATCGCGACGTCCGCCATGTTGAAGGTCGGCCAGTGCCAGCCGCCGAGGTGCGCGTCCACGAAGTCCGTCACCCCGCCTTGCCGCACCCGGTCGAGGACGTTGCCGAGCGCCCCGCCGACCACGAGCCCGAGGGCGAGCACCTCGGACCGCGACGCGCTGCGCCACATCCAGATGAGGAGCCAACCGCACACGACGAGGCCCAGCCCGGAGAGGAGCCACGCGGAGGACACGCCGCCCCCGGCGAACATCCCGAAGGTGACGCCGGTGTTGAAGCCCAGCCGGAGGTTCAGGACCGGCAGGACCTCGACTCCGGGGCTGTAGGGCGGCCAGAGCGTCGACAGCGCCCAGGCTTTCGTCGCCTGGTCCATCGCGAAGGCGGCGAGCGCGGCGGGGAGGCCGATCCGGAGCGTCGGGCGCATCAGCCGAGCCTCGCGAGGAAGGGAAACGCCTCGACCATCCAGGCCGCGACGAGGGTGGTGCGGTTCGTCATCATGAGGACTCCCATCCCCGCCATCACGCCGCCCGCCAGCACCTGGAGAACGCGGCCCGCGCGCGAGAAGCGCCGCAGCGCCGCGGCGGCGCTCGGCAGGTAGAAGGCGACGAGGAGGAAGGGCACCCCGAGGCCCGCGGCGTAGGCCGCGAGAAGGGGCACGCCGGCCCATCCGTCGCCCGTCGCCGCCGTGGCGAGCACCGCGGCCAGCACGGGGCCGATGCAGGGCGTCCAGGCGAAGCCAAAGGCGACTCCCAGCAGCGCCGCCGATCCGGGCGTGCCGCCCGATGCCGCGAGCGGCAGCCGCGCGTCGCGCAGGAGGAAGGCGGGCCGGACCAGCCCGGTCTGGAACAGCCCCAGGAGGAAGACGAGGGCGCCGGCGCCGACCTGTATCTCAAGGCTCCACCGGCGCAGCCAGCCCGACAGGGCCGAGGCGGAGAGGCCGAGGAGGACGAAGACGAGGGAGAAGCCCGCGACGAAGCAGAGGCCGAGCGCGACCGAGCGCGACCGAGGCGGCGCGTCCCGCAATCCCGTCCCGCAAGCCCAGGCGACCCAGCCCGGCACGAGCGGGAGGACGCAGGGCGAGAGGAAGGAGACGAAGCCGCCTGCCATCGCGAGCAGGAGCCCGAGGAGGGAGACGTCGAGGGTCACCGGTGCGCCCCAGGGAAGAACGACCGCGCCCGGCGCGTCGTGCCGTCCGGGCCCCGCGCGCCCGCCGACGCCCCGGGCCGAGCCTGCTCCGCGATCCGGATCACCGCCATCGCGTGGAAGGCCGCGACGGGGGAGAGCGGCGCGGTGGGCACGGCGAAGGAACGGCGCCGGCGGGACGCGCCGTGACAAGGCTTCCGTCCTTTCCCCGCATGCCTGTCGTCCCCGGGCACCGGGCAGGACGCCTCACGCGGGCTTCCACGCGAGCAGCCGCAGCGCGTTGAGGGTGACGAGGACCGTCGCCCCCGTGTCCGCGAGGATGGCAGGCCAGAGGCCGGTGACGCCGAGGAGCGTCGTGACGAGGAAGACGAGCTTCAGGCCGACGGCGATGGCGACGTTCGTCTTCACGTTCGTCATGGTTGCCCGCGAGAGGCCGACGAGTTCGGCCACGCCCGTCACGCGGTCGCGGAGCACCGCCGCGTCCGCTGTCTCCAGCGCGACGTCCGTGCCGCCGCCCATCGCGACGCCGACGTCGGCGGCGGCGAGCGCCTGGGCGTCGTTGATGCCGTCGCCGACCATGACGACGGACCCGCCGCTCCGGAGTGCCGCGATCTCCCGCAGCTTGTCGTCGGGCAGGAGCCCGGCTTTCACCTCCATGCCCAGGCCGCCCGCGATGGCCGCGCCGGTGCGGGGGTTGTCGCCCGTGAGCATGACTGACCCCACGCCGAGGGCCTTGAGGGCCGCAATGCCCTCCGCCGCATCGTCGCGCGGCTCGTCCCGGATCGCGAGGAGGCCCGCGACGGTCCCGTCCACGATCACGACCACGGTGGTCTTGCCCTCGCTCTCCAGCGCCTCGATGCGCTTCGCGAGCGGCCCGAGGTCGGCGCCCACTTCCCCGGCGTAGCGTGGGGAGCCGACGGCGACGCGCCGTCCGGACACGAGGGCGGTGACCGCGCGGCCCTGCACGGCACCGGCTTCCGATGCAGGAGGCGCCGCGATGCCGCGCGCGGCGGCCTCGGCCATCACGGCCTTCGCCAGCGGGTGGGCGGACCCCGCCTCGACGCCGGCGGCGTAGGCGAGGAGGTCCCACTCCGGGGTTCCGGCCATCGGCACCACGTCCGTGACGCGCGGGCGGCCCTCGGTGAGCGTGCCAGTCTTGTCGAAGGCGACGGTCCGGGCCGCACCGATGCTCTCTAGCGCCGCGCCGCCCTTGATCAGCAGCCCGCGCCGCGCACCCGCCGAGAGGCCGGAGGCCATCGCCGCGGGCACCGAGATCACCAGCGCGCAGGGGCAGGCGATGAGGAGAACGGCGAGGCCGCGGTAGAGGCTCGTCCACCAGTCCCAGCCCAGCAGGAAGGGCGGGACGAGGATGACGAGGAGCGAGACGATCATCGCCCCGGGGGTCCAGTAGTTGGAGAACCGCTCGATGAAGCGCTGGGTCGGGGCGCGGGAGGCGGTGGCCTCCTCCACCATGCGGATGATACGAGCGATGGTGTTGTCCGAGGCCGCACAGGTGACGCGCACGCGGAGCGCGCCGTCGGCGTTGATGGAGCCCGCCACGACCGCTTCGCCGGGACCGCGCGACACGGGCACGCTCTCCCCGGTGACGGGGCTCTCGTCGAGAGCCGATTGCCCGTCCTCGATCGTGCCGTCGCAAGGGACGCGGTCGCCGGGGCGGATCAGCACGAGGTCGCCGACGGTCAGGCGGTCGGAGGCGACCCCCTCCGTCGTGCCGTCCGCCCGGACCCGGAGCGCGGTCCGGGGCATGAGGGTGGCGAGCGCCCGGATGCCCGCGCGCGCCCGGCCCGCCGCGACGTTCTCCAGCAGCTCGCCGAGGGCGAAGAGCAGGACGACGACGGCCGCCTCCTCGGCGGCCCCGATGATCGCGGCGCCGATCGCCGCCGTGACCATGAGGGTCTCGATGGAGAAGGGGCTGCCCGCGCGGGCCAAGACGAACGCGCGCCGCCCGAAGGGCACGAGCGCAACGGCGGTGGCCGCGAGGAAGAGGGGGTAGGTCAGCCGCTCCGGCAGGACGAGGGAGAGGGCGTAGGCCCCCAGCACCAGCGCGCCGAGGAGCCAGACCAGCCGCGCCTTGCCCGTAGCATACCAAGGCTTCGCCGCGTCGGATGGGTCGTCGTGGTCGGCGTGGGAGTGTCCGAAGCCGCCGTGGCCCTCGTCCGCGCTCTCGCCACCGGAGTGGTCGTGCCCTGCCGCATCGTGGCCGGCGCGGTCGTGCGCCGGGCGGGGCGCGGCGGCCGCGAGGGCCACGCTTCCCGGGGCAGCGCGTGCCGGCTTGGTGGGAGGGTCGAGCCGGGTGGCCTTGTAGCCGAGGGCAGCGACCTGCCCCTCCACGGCCGCCGCGCCCGCGGGATCGGCGAGGGTTGCGGTAAGGCGCTCGGCCATAAGGTTGACGGCGATGTCGGACACCCCAGGCAGGCGCTCCACGGCCTTCGTCACCTTCGCGACGCAGGAGGCGCAGTCCATGCCCTCCACGCGCCAAGAAGCGCTCCCGCTGCGACCGGCGCCGATCATCCGCGATCCGTCCATCACGCGCACTCCCGTGTCCCGCGCCGAAGATGGGACCTCCAGCGGCTGGAGGTTCAAGGGGAAATCTTGCGGTTCGGTAGGACGAGGCCTGCCCGTCGGGGTGACCGTGCTGCTCACGCGGGCGCCCAAGGCCTACGCGTCGGGTTCGCCATGCCGGAAGCGTGCTCGTACCGGACAGTCCCGGCGAACCCCGTGGACGGCGGGGTTGGCTCCGGCCCGTATGGGCCGGGCGAGGCGATTCGGCGCTTGATCCTCCAGTGGCTAGCGATGCGATAGGGAGCTTCCGGCGCGTTCGCGCGTCCCGATCCCCCCGCCGAGAGGCCGGACACGATGATCGACGCCATCCAACTGCCCTACGACCTCTTCGTCGCTTGGCTCTTCCAGGTCGTCGTGCAGCCCGCGCTCTACGCCTCCGGCAACATGGAATGGGCGGAGGACGCCTATGCCTGGATGGACTTCATGATCTTCGGCGTCGTGCAGGTGATCGTGGTCTACGCGGTCTGCCGCCCGCTGGAGGCGTGGTTCCCCGTCGAGCGGTGGGAGAACCGCCGCGTCGTCTGGACCGACGTGACCTACACGCTCCTCGCGCGGCTCGGGCTCCTCCCGCTCGTCGCCTTCGTGCTGCTGGCGGGGGTACAGGCGAGCTTCGCGGGCTGGATGGCCGACACCGGGTGGGTCGCGCCGCATCTCGAAAGCCTCTTCCCCACCCTGGAGACGCGGCCGTTCCTCGCCTTCCTCATCTACCTCCTGATCATCGACTTCGGGGAATACTGGCGGCATCGTTTGCAGCACACCGTGCCCTGGTGGTGGGCGCTGCACTCCATCCATCACGCCCAGGAGAAGATGACCTTCTGGACGGACGACCGGAACCACGTGCTCGACGACGTCATCGCCGCATTCTGGATCGGCGGCATCGCGCTCCTCATCGGCGTGCCGCCCGCCCAGTTCCCGCTCATTATTCTCCTCGGGCGGCTCGTGGAGAGCATGTCCCACGCCAACGTCCGCCTGTCCTGGGGCCGGGTGGGGGAGCGGCTGCTCGTCTCCCCGCGCTTCCACCGGCTGCACCACGGCGTCCTCTCCGCGGGGGAGACCGGACGGAACTACGGGGTGCTGTTCCCCTTCTGGGACTGGATGCTCCGCACGGCCGATTTCCGCCTGGACCAGTTTCCCCGCACCGGCGACCCGGACGCCTCCCGCGGCCTCGTCGAGGGCGGGTGGTGGCGGCAGCAGATCGAGGGGACGCGCCGTCTCTGGCGCACGATCAGGGCCTCCGCCGGCACCCGGTGAAGCCACGCTCCCCCAGGCGGTTGCCGTCGCACAGCAGTAACGGGGAGGGAGGCGGCCTTCGCGGGTAGCCGTGCTAACCTCCCCGGGACAGGGCCGCAGCGTGCAGCCCAGGACATCCGGCGGCGGGCGCGGCGCGCCCAGGGAGAGAGCGATGGCGACCTTCAACCTCGCCAAGGGAGGGACCTTCCGGCTGGAGAAGGGGATCGAGCTGGTCCACTCCGGCCTCGTCTGGACTACGGGGGAGGCCGGCCCCGCCGTTGACCTCGACGTGCACTGCTTCGCCCTCGTCCATCCCGGCGGCGACCCCGACCGGGCGCGCCTCTACAACGAGGGATCGCACGCGCTCTGCTACGCCTTCGTGAAGTCGCCGGCCAACCCCGGCGGCGGCCTCGTCAAGAACGTGGACGGCTCCTTCGAGACGGCGGACGGCGCCATGTGGCACGAGCGCGACGACCGGAGCGGCCGCGGTGCCATCCGCAAAGCCGCGGAGGAGCGCGACGAGGAGGGTGGGCACCACGACGAGGGCTTCCGCGAGGAGTTCAAGGTTGTCCTCGCCAAGCTGCCACCGGAGGTCGCGGAACTCGCGGTCTGGGCTACGATCCATGACGCCGAGAAGAAGCGGCAGGACTTCGGAAAGGTGGGCGACGCCTTCATCGAGGTCTGCGACGCGATGGACGTCGAACTCTGCCGCTACCAGCTCGGGACCGAGTTCACCGGCAAGACCACCGTTCAGGTCGCGTCGTTCCTGCGAGGAGCCGACGGTACCTGGACGTTCCACGCCGTCGGGGCCGGATCGAACGCCGGCCTCGGCGAGGTCATCCAGGCCTACCTGGGCTGAGGAGGAACCGCGCCGTGCCGGATCGCGGCGGGGAACCTCCTCCCGAGCGGCCATCCGAACCCCGGCCCCGCGTGATCTTCCGGGACGGCGCCCCCGGGCGCGGCGCCACGGAACGCGCCCCGGCGGAGCCGCCTCCCCTCCGCCCGGTGGACCCCCTTCGTCGGCTTCGGAAGGACGGCGACGACAACCCGCTCGACCGGGCGGGCGAGGCGCCGCGGCCCGCGATCCGCTTCGGCGAGGCGAGCCCGCCGGCACCGGCACCGGACCGGCCGCGCGTCGTGGCGGGCGGGCAGGTTCGCCAGCGCATGACCCCCGCCCCGCTCGACTTCTGGGTGCTCGACCCCCTCGCGCCCGATCCGATCGTCGAGGCCGCGTCGCGCGCGGTGGAGGGCCTCAACCTCGACGACGCGCCCCTCGACGCCGTGGCCCGGTTCGGGCGCGCGTCGCAGGAGGAACACGCGCGGCTGAGCGAGGAGGCGCTCGCGCGGGCCGGCGACACCGCCGCGGAGGAGGCGCGCGCGCCCATCGGGCGGCTGCTGGACCGGCTGCGGGATCTCGAACCGGACGCGGTTCTCGGCATCCCCGGCGAGGGCCTCCTCGGCGCGCTCCTGACCCTCGCCGAGCCGCCGCCGGACCCGGACGCCGTCTTCCACGCAGGGTATCCCGAGCTTCGGGCCGCCGCGGCGTCGCTGGCGGAGGCCGGCGAACATCTGGCGGCGGAGGCCGAGCGCCTTCGCCTCCAGGGCGAGCGCCTCGACGAACTGGACCGGCGCCTCTACGCCCAGATCCTCGCCGCCCGGTTTGCCGCGGACCGCGTCCGCGCGGATGCCGGGGACCGGTGGCCCGGCTCCCTCGCGGACGCGCTGGACGGACGGGCGAGGAGCCTGTCGGCGACGCGCGGCACCCTCGACGGTGCCCGGCGCACCCTCGCCGCGTCCCGGGACCGCCTCGCCGCGCTTCTCGACACGATCCGGCGGACGACCGACGAGGACCTTCCGGCGTGGCGCACGGCCTACGCGGCCGTCCTGCCCCCCGCCTCGACGCGGGACGCGGGGTGGCGGTCCGCGCTCGACGGCCTGCGCGCCGCGCACGCCCGAATCACGAACAACCTTCAGGAGAGGAGAGCGGCATGACCACGTTCAGGCTGGAGAAGCCCGAGGAGGAGGTGCGCCGGGTCGGCTTCGTCCTCGAGAAGCAGGGCATCCACGAACGCATCCCCGCCCTCGTCGGGCTGAACATCGACGTGTCCGGCTCCATGAAGGACCTGTTCGGCTCCGGCGCCGTGCAGTCGGCGCTGGAGCGCATCCTCCCCGTCGCCCTCTACTTCGACGACGACGCGAGCGTGGACGCCTGGGTGTTCTCCGACAACGAGCGGATCGCCCAGATCGCTTCCTGCGACGCGGGGAACTACCGGGACTTCGTCCAGCGCGAGATCCTCCGCAAGCCCGAGGTGATGCCGCTGCTCTGGGGCGGCACCGACTACGCGCCGGCGATCCGCGCCAACCTGGCGCACTACGGCCTGATCGGCGAGGAACCGGACGACAGCCTCTTCGGCCGTATCTTCGGTCGCACGCGGGAAGCATTGCGGGAGACGACGCGGCTCGGCCTGCCCGCGATCAACTACTTCATCACCGACGGTGCCAACACCGACCGCGACGCGGCCCGGGGCATGCTGGAGAGGGCCGAGGCGGCGGAAGCGCAGATCTACTACGTCATGGTCGGGGTCGGGACGGACGACTTCGCGTTCCTGCGCGAGGCGGCCGAGGCGTTCCCGAACGTCGGCTTCGTGAAGGTGGACGACCTCGCGGGCTTCGTCGGGAGCGACGACGCCTACGAGAAGCTCCTACCGTCGGAACTCTGCACGTGGCTGAAGCACGAGCACGAGGGGCAGGAGGACGGGGATCACCACTGAGCCCGGGGCCGCGTGACCGGAGGGCGGCTCCCGTCCCGGAATCCATCCGGGGCAGGCCCGTGCCAGTCCCCCGTCCGGTCTCAGCGGCCGGCGCGCCCGTCGTTCGGACCCGAGGGAGCCGGACCGTCGGCGAGGCGCATGCACTCGGTCCCCGGGGGAAGGGCGCCGACCTCGGAGAGGCAGAGGACGAGGCTTCCCTGCCGGACAAGGTGGTAGGCGAAAGTCCTGTCGCGGAGCGACACGCCGACGATCTGCCACCCCTCGGCGACGAGGCGCGGCAGCGACGCCTCCATCGGCACGCCATGGATCGCGGCGAAAGGAACTTGCGGCGCGTCCTGTGAGGACGCAGGCGCGCCGGGGAAGAGGGAGAGCGCCGCGACCAGGAAGAGGCGTAGGCGGATCATGGCATGGTCCTCGAACACGACCGGACGTCCCCGCGGCCGCCATCGCCCGCGAGGGCGCAGGCGGCCGCGGGAACGATGGATCAGAACCGCGCCTGGCCGCTCCGGCCTTCGGGGTTCCTCAATTGAAGCGTCATGGCCGTGCCCCGCGCCGGCGCGGCCGCCGCGGTGCCGACGAGCGTGTTCCCGGCGGCCGGCGCGAGCTGTACCACCTGCCGCGCCCCACCGGCCCCCACGAGGACCGAGCCGGAGTAGCCCGCGGCCGGGACGGGGCGGTTGGCCTCGTCGAACAGGTGGAAGGTGAGCGTCCGCTCGGCCATCACGAGTTCGGCGTGGATGCCGACGACGTCCTGCATCGCCCCGCCGTTCGGGCCGCGGTCGCCGTGGCCGTGACCCTGGGCGAAGGCCGCGGGGGCCAGGATGGCGGAGCCGAGCGCGAGTGACGCGGCGGCTGCAAACAGAAGGTTCCTCAAGGGTTCGGTCCTTTCGTCGTGATGGGTGGGGGAGCGCGGCGGGCCACGGCCCGCCGCACCGTCACTCGGCCGGGGCGGGAAGCGCCGCGGCCGGGTTGGGGGTCGCCGCCGCGGCCGTGACCGCCCCGGAGAAGCGGGCGTAGAGCGCGGGCAGCACGAGGAGCGTGAGGAGGGTGGCCGAGATCAGCCCGCCGATGACCACAGTGGCGAGCGGCTTCTGCACCTCCGCCCCCGCGCCGGTCGCGATCGCCATCGGCACGAAGCCGAGCGAGGCGACGAGCGCCGTCATGGCCACCGGCCGCAACCGGGTCATGGCACCCTGGTACACGGCATCGCGCAGCGGCATCCGCCCTTCCGCGAGGAGGCCGCGGATCGAACTGGCCATTACCAGCCCGTTGAGGACGGCGACGCCGGAGAGCGCGATGAAGCCCACCACCGCGGGGACGGAGAAGGGCATGTCCCGCAACCACAGCGCCAGGAGCCCGCCGGAGAGGGCGAGCGGGACACCGGTGAAGACGAGGAGGGCGTCGCGCACCGAGCCGAGCGCGCCGTAGAGCAGCACGAGGATGAGGAGGAAACACACGGGCACCACCACCTGCAGCCGCGCCCGGGCCTGGGCGAGGTTCTCGAACTGCCCGCCCCAGGTGATGAAGTAGCCGGGTGGCAACTGAACCTCCTCGGCCACCCGAGCCTGCGCCTCGGCCGCGATGGAACCGATGTCGCGCCCCCGGGCGTTCGCCTGGACGACGACGCGGCGACGGCCGTTCTCCCGGCTGATCTGGTTCGGCCCTTCCACGACTCGGAGCGAAGCCACGAGCCGGAGGGGGACGGATGCCGCCGGCCGTCCCTCGGCGGCCGGCAGCGGCACGGGGAGGTTCCGCAGCGCGTCGAGGTTGCCGCGCACCGCCTCGGCCAGCCGGACGACGATCGCGAAGCGACGGTCACCCTCGAACACCGCGCCCGCATCCCGACCGCCGACGGCGGCGGAGACCACGTCCTGCACGGCGACGACGCTCAGGCCCCGGCGGGCGATCTCGGCGCGGTCCACCGTGATCTCGAGGAACGGGAGCCCGGTCGCCTGCTCCACCTTCACGTCGGCCGCGCCCTCGATGCGGTTGAGGATGGCCGAGATCTGGCCCGCCGCGCGCAGCATCGGTCCGTACTCGTCGCCGAAAACCTTCACCGCGAGATCGCCGCGCACGCCCGCGAGCAGTTCGTTGAAACGCATCTGGATGGGCTGGGTGAACTCCAGCGCGTTGCCGGGGAGGCGCGACACCGCCGCCTCGATCCGGCGTACCAGCTCGTCCTTCGGCAGCGCTGGGTCCGGCCATTCGGCGCGGGGCCGCAGGATGATGAATGTGTCGGAGGCACTCGGCGGCATCGGGTCGCTCGCGACTTCCGCCGTCCCGGTCTTCGAGTAGATGAAGGCGACCTCGCGGAAGGACGAGATGCGACGCTCGATCGCCGACTGCATCGCCTGGGACTGGGCGAGCGAGGTGCTGGGGATGCGGAGCGCCTGCATCGCGAGATTGCCCTCGTCGAGCGTCGGGATGAACTCCTGCCCGAGACGGGCGAAGAGGGTCAGCGAACCCGCGAAAAGGAGGGCTCCGACCACGATGATTGGCAGCGGCGCCCGGATCGCCCCCCGCAGCACCGGCCCGTATCCGCGCTTGAGGACGCGGACGAGCCACACGTCCTCCTCCTTCACCCGCCCGGTGATCGCGATGGCGATGAGGGCGGGAACGAGGGTGAGGGAAAGCACGAAGGCGAAGGCGAGCGCGATGATGACGGTGAGCGCCATCGGCGCGAACATCTTGCCCTCGACGCCCGTGAAGGTGAGGAGAGGGACGTACACGAGGATGATGATGGCCTGGCCGTAGAGCGAGGGCCGGATCATCTCCCGCGCGCTCTCGGCGACCGTCGCGAGCCGTTCGTCGAGCGTCAGACCCCGGCCCTTCTCGTGCTGCCGTTCGGCAAGGTGGCGGAGCGAGTTCTCCGTGATGATGACGGCGCCGTCCACGATGAGGCCGAAGTCGAGCGCCCCGAGGCTCATGAGGTTGGCGGAGATGCCGCCGCGCACCATGCCGAAGGCGGTCAGCAGCATCGTCACCGGGATGACGGCGGCCGTGATGAGGGCGGCGCGGATGTTGCCGAGCATGAGGAACAGCACCGCCACCACCAGCAGCGCGCCCTCGCCGAGGTTCTTCGCGACCGTCGAGATCGTGGAGTCCACGAGGACGCCGCGGTCGAGGACCGTCCGGGCCTCGATCCCCGGCGGCAGCGCGCGCCCGACCATGAGGAGGCGCTCCTGCACCGCGGCGGCCACCGTGCGGGAGTTGCCGCCGAGGAGCATGAGGGCGGTGCCGACCACCATCTCCTGCCCGTTGCCGCTGGCGCTGCCGGTGCGGGGGGCCTGCCCCGTGGTCACCCGCGCCACGTCGCGCAGGAGGATCGGCACGCCCTCGCGGGTGGCGACCACCACCGCCTCCATCTCCGCGATGGTGGAGATCCGGCCGCCCGAACGGACGACGAGGCCCTCGCCGCCGCGCTCGACGTAGCCCGCGCCCATGCTCGCGTTGTTGCGCTCCAGCGCGTCGGCGATGTCGCGGAAGGTGAAGCCGTAGGACATGAGCCGGGCCGGGTCGGGCTGGACGACGTACTGCTTCACGTAGCCGCCGATCGCGTCCACGCCCGCGATGTTGGGGACCGTGCGGATCTGGGGCCGAATGATCCAATCCTGGACGGTGCGGAGGTAGGTCGCGCGGGCGAGGTCGTCGGCCAGCCGCTCGCCTTCCGGCGTGCGGTAGGAACCGTCGGACTGCCAGCCCGCCGCGCCGTCGCGGACGTCCCCGGGCCGGCGCTCCGCGAAGCGCACCGTCCACATTAGCACCTCGCCGAGGCCGGTGGAGACGGGGCCGAGCCGGGGCTCGACGCCGGACGGCATGGCCTCTTTCGCTTCGGTCAGTCGTTCCAGCACCTGCTGACGGGCGAAGTAGATGTCGGTGCTCTCGGTGAAGACCGCCGTGACCTGGCTGAAGCCGTTGCGGGAGATGGAGCGCGTGCTCTCCAGTCCCGGGATGCCGGCGAGCGCCGTCTCGATCGGCAGCGTGACCTGCTTCTCGATCTCGTAAGGGGAGAGGGACGGCGCGAGGGTGTTGATCTGCGCCTGGTTGTTCGTGATGTCGGGCACCGCGTCGATCGGCAGCCGGGTGAGCGCCCAGGCGCCGACCGCGGCCGCGACGAGGGCGAACAGCACCACCGTCCAGCGCGCCCGGACGGAGAAGTCGAGGATGGGTCCGATCATGCTCCGCGCCTCAGTGCGCGTGGCCGGCTTCGGACTTGCTCAGCTCAGCCCGCAGCGCGAAGGCGTTGCCGACCGCGATTTCCGTGCCCGGGTCGAGGCCGAAGATCACCTCGTAGGAGTCCGCGTCCTCCCGCCCGATCGCGACGTCGCGTTTCTCGAAGCCCTCGGGGGTGCGGACGAAGACGACCCTCTCGCCCTCCATCTCCTGCACGGCAGCTCGGGGGACCATCACGTCCACCGGCTGCTCCGCGGTCGCGAGGTGGGCAGTGACGAAGGCACCCGGCCGCCAGCGGCCGTCCGCGTTCATGACCTCGGCCACCGCGCGCGCGGCGCGGGTCTCGGGGTCGAGCAGGGGGCTCACGAAGACGACCCGCCCCTCGCCGCGCGCTTCTTCCCCGGCTGACAGGGCGACGGCCCCGCCCTGGCGGGCCATCGGCAGGTCCCGCGGTGGGATGGCCATCTCGACCCAGAGCCGGGAGAGGTCGGCCACCGTGAAGAGTTCGGCGTCGGCCGCCACCGCCGCCCCGGGAACGGCGGCGCGGGCCGTCACGCGGCCCGCGATGGGAGCCCGGATCTCCAGGCGCCGGAGGGACGCGGCGGGCTGACGCGGCAGGGCCGCGACCTCGGCCTCCGTCAGCCCGAGGGCGGAGAGGCGCTGACGCGCGAGGTCGAGCTTGATCCTCTGCTCCTCCGCCGTGGCGCGGGCCTGGAGGAAGTCCTGTTCCGCGGTCACGCGCTGCCGCCAGAGGCGGCTCTCCCGCGCGAGCGTCGTCTCGGCAAGGGCGGCGGTGCGGGTGGCGGCGAGGTACTCGCCCTTGGCGTCGGCGATGTCGCGGCTCTCGATGACGACGAGGACCTCGCCCGCGGCCACCTCCTCCCCGAGGCCCTTCCGGACCTCGGCGATCGTGCCGCTCACCCGCGCGGTGACGCGGGAGAGCCGGTCCTGGCTCGCCCCGAGGACGCCGGGAACGGCGACGCGGTTGACGAGGACGCCGCCCCGGACGGGGGCGACCTCGATGCCCGCGGCCGTCACCTGCTCGGCGGTCATCGTGATCTTGCCCTCCGCGCCGTGCGACTCGCCCGCCCCGTGGGCGTGGCCGTCCCCGCCCCGCGGCGCGGCGGGCTGGGCGGCGCTGACGGGGCCGGCGACGGGGAGGCCGAGGAGGGAGCGCGCGGTCTGCGGGACCGAGGGGAAGGCGACGGCGAGCGCGAAGCCCGCGAGGGCCGTGCCGGCGAGGAGGACGAGGCGGGGCATCAGCGGGTGGCTCCGTTCGGGCGGCTGCCGGGATCGTTGCCGCGGAGGCGGTCGCTCGCGGCGCGGCGGGCGTGGAACTCGCGGAGGGCGTCCACGAGCGAGGCGCGGACGTCGGAGAGGGCACGCTGGGCGTCGAGGACCTCGATGAAGGCGAACTTGCCCTCGGCGAAGCCGACCGACGCGGCGCGCGCGGCACCCTCGGCGGCTGGGAGGGCGTCGCGGCGCAGGCTCTGGGCGGAGCGCCAGGCCAGTGCCGTCCGCTCCTCCGCGGCGACGAGCGCCGAGACGAGGTTGGCTCGGCCGCGCTGCGCCTCCGCATCGGCCCGGAGCAGTTCGGCCTGGGCGCGGGCGATGCCGCCCTGGTTGCGGTCGTAGATGGGCAGGGGGATGGACGCGCCCGCGACGAAGGCGGTCTCGCGGCTCTCCTGGAACCGCCGGACGTAACCCTGGACGGTCACGTCGGGGATGGCGGTCGTCCGCTGAAGGGCGACGGCGGCGCGCCCCGCCTCGACCGCGGCCTCGAAGCGGGCGAGGTCGGGGTTCGCCGCGAGGCGGACGACCGGGTCGGCGGGCACCGGTGGTCGCGGCGCGGGGCCGATGTCGTCGAACCAGGGCTGGCGCGGGGCGAGTTCGACGCGGGGCGCGGCGACGAGCACGGCGAGGTTGGCGAGGGCGATCTCCGCCTCCCGGCGGGCGCGGTCGGCCGCGACCTCGGCCGTGGCCCGCGCCACCTCCGCCCGCTGGGCCTGGAGGAGGGGGTCGCGCCCGCCCTCCACTCGGGCGCGGGCGACCCGGAGCGTCTCGGCGGCGAGGCGGGCGCGCTCGCGTTCCACGCCGACCGTGCGCGACGCCGCCTCGGCCTCGGCGAGGGCGACCACCACGTCCCGCGCGAGGTCGAGGCGCGCGCCCTCGTATTCCAGCGCCGCCACGTCGCCGCTGCGGGCCGCCGCCGCGATCCGGGCCGCGCGCTGGCCGCCGATCTCGATGCGCTGGGACAGCCCGATCGTCGTCTCGACGCCGCGCGCGCCCCGGAGGTCTCCACGGCCCCCCAGCCCGCCGAAGTTCTCGACCGCAATGGAGGCGTCCGGGTTCGGCCGGAGGGGGGCGGACAATGCTTCCGCCCGGACCGCCTGCCGTGAAGCCGCGGCGCTGCGGAGGATCGGGGAACGCCCCAAGGCGAGGGCGATCGCCGCCTCCGGCGAGGCGAGGGTCACCGTGCCGTTGGCGGGCGCCGTCTGCGCGGCCGCGAGGACCGGGACCGCGACGATGGCGGCCGCGAGGAGGACGCGGAGGGGTCTCATGGTCGAACCTTGGTCGTCGCGGGTCACGGGCGGGCCAGCGGCGGTTCCCTCGCGGGGACCGACCGGGCCGACGGAAGCCGGCGGGACTAGGTTCGGGGCGGCTCCGGGAGCGGCTCGGAGGGTCCGGCGCGCAAGGCCTGGGCGGCGGGCACGGGGATGATGATCCCGGTCACCGTCACGGCGGGGAGCCCGAGCGCGGCGGGCTGAGGGGTTGCCGCGAGCCTGCAATGAGAATGGCAGGCTGCATGGCCAGGGATGGCCTCGCCGCCCTCCAGCCCCTCGCCGTTAGGGCCATCCATCGCCATGACGACGGCCGGGCGGTGGTCGGAGACGTCCACGTGGGCGTCGGCTCCGCCGGGCAGGAGGGCCGAGAGAAGCACGAGCGCGCAGAGCAGCGCCGAGACGACCCGGCGCAGGGCGGCGCGCGACGGAGGTGCTGCTGCGGCGACCATGCGGGACCGGTATCTAGCCGATCGGGGCGGCGCTGTCACGCAACGCAGCATTACGGTTCGCGACAAGGCCTTGAGCGGCGGGGATCGCGGGACCGGTGAGGCCCGGAACGGCGCTTGGCGACCCCGTCCGGTCGGCCGGGACCCCTCCGGTGTCATGTCGTGACCTCTGCCCCTCAGTCCCCGAAGGCGGCGTCGAACAGGACCTTCATGTTCAGCGCCAGGATGATGGCCGCCGTGGACCACCCGAGCACGAGCTGCCAGCGGGGGGCGACCAAGGAGCCGAGGCGGGCCTTGTCGGAGGCGAAGAGCATCAGCGGGATCACCGCGAAGGGCAGCTGCATGGACAGGATGACCTGGGACAGGATGAGCAGCTGCGCCGTCCCGCTCGTGCCGTAGTACCAGGTGACGAGGATCGCGGGGATGATCGCGATGAGCCGGGTGACGAGCCGCCGCAGCACCGGCGGTAACCTGAACCGCAGGAAGCCCTCCATCACCACCTGGCCGGCGAGGGTCGCGGTGACGGTCGCGTTGAGCCCGCAGAGCAGGAGGGCGATGCCGAAGGCCGTCGCGGCGATGCCGGCGCCGAGGAGCGGCGTCATCAGTTGGTAGGCCTCGCCGATTTCCGCGACCTCCGTGTTGCCGGAGGCATGGAAGGTCGCGGCGGCCGTGATGAGGATGGCGGAGTTGATGAACAGCGCGAGGGTGAGCGCGATGGTGCTGTCCCAGGTCGCGAAGCGGATCGCCTGCCGCTTGCCCGCATCGTCCTGCTCCCAGGCGCGGGACTGCACGACGGCGGTGTGGAGGTAGAGGTTGTGGGGCATCACGGTCGCCCCGAGGATGCCCATGGCGATGTAGAGTTGCCGCTCGTCCGTGACGATGGAGGCGGACGGGATGTACCCGTTCAGCACTGCGGACCAGTCGGGGTTCGACAGCACGATCTGGATGCCGAAGCAGCCAACGATGAGGAAGATGAAGCCGAAGATCAGCGCCTCCAGCCAGCGCACGCCCTTGTTCTGGAGCCAGAGGATGAGGAAGGCGTCGAGCGCGGTGAGCATCACCCCGTAGATCAGCGGGATGCCGAACAGCAGCTGCAACGCGATGGCGGTGCCGATGAGTTCCGCGAGGTCGGTCGCGCAGATGGCGATTTCCGCGAACAGCCAGAGGGGATAGGCCACGACCTTCGGGAACCGCTCCCGGCAGAGCTGGGCGAGGTCCCGCCCCGTCGCGACGCCGATCCGGACGCAGAGGGCCTGGAGGAGGATGGCCATGAGCGACGAGGTGAGCGCGACCGCGAGGAGCGTGTAGCCGAAGGCCGAGCCGCCCGCGAGCGAGGTCGCCCAGTTCCCCGGGTCCATGTAGCCGACCGCAACGAGGTAGCCCGGTCCCATGAAGGCGAACAGCTTGCGGAGGAACCCGCCGGCGTTCGGCACCGCCACGCTGCGATGGACCTCCGGCAAGGAGGGCAGGGCGCCGAGTGCGGCCTTCGGCGGCTCGACGGCCTGCGACAAGGACATGAAGTGGCTCCAAGAGTTAGTCTAGCCTAAACCACGGTGCCGGGGCTAACAAGGTATCTCGTAGGAGGCGAAGCGATGCCATCGGCCATCAGGCCCCTGCCCGCCGCCGAGGATCAGGCCGACCGCTTCGCGCAGCAGCGGGAAGGCGACCGCACCGCCATCACCGAGGACTACGTCGAACTCATCGCCGACCTCCTGCGGGAAGAGGGGGAGGCCCGGGTGGTGGATCTCGCCCGGCGGTTGGGGGTTTCGCACCCGACCGTCGTCTCCACCGTCGCCCGGCTGCAACGGGACGGGCTGGTGGACACCAAGCCCTACCGGAGCGTCTTCCTGACGGAGGCGGGCCACGCCCTCGCCGCGGAGGCGAAGGCCCGGCACGACCTCGTCGTCCGCTTCCTCCTCACCCTCGGGGTGGAGCCGGGGACGGCCGAGGCGGACGCGGAGGGGTTGGAGCACCATGTGTCCCGCGGGACGCTCGCGGCCTTCGCGCGCTTTCTGAAGGAGCGGGAGGCAGGGCCGTGAAGCGCGGGCTGAGCATCGGTGACCTGGAGCGTGCGACGGGGGTGAAGGCGACCACCATCCGCTTCTACGAGGCCGAGGGCATGCTCCCCCCGCCCGACCGGACGGCGGGCGGGCACCGCTCCTACGCGCGGACGCACCTCGACCGGCTCGGCTTCATCCGCCACGCCCGGGAACTCGGCTTTCCGATGGAGGACATCCGCGAACTGCTCCGTCTCGCCGACGCCGCGCCGGACGCGTCCTGCGAAGGGGCCGACGTCATCGCCCGCCGGCACCTCGCCGGGGTGCGGGCTCGCCTTGCCCGGCTCCGCTCGCTGGAGGCCGAACTCGTCCGGATGACGGGCTGCGCGCACGGGCGCGTCGCGGAGTGCCGGGTCATCGAGGTCCTGGCCGACGCCGCACATGGCCACTGTGCAGACCCTTCGCATGGCGCTCCGTGAGGGCCGTACAGGCGGAACCGCGGGTCAGGTTCGGAGTGGCCGCGTCGGGAAAGCCAGGCTGATCCCCCAGCACGCGAAGAGAGCCGCCGCGGCGGCGACGAGGCAGGCCGTGAGGCCACCCCAGCCGTAGAGGAGGCCGGACAGGAGCGTGCCACCGAACCGTCCGGCGGCGTTGGCAGCGTAGTAGAATCCGACGTCCTCCGCCGCCTTCTCCGACCCCGCGTAGGCGAGGACGAGGTAGGAGTGGACGGAGGAGTTCACGGCGAAGAGAACGCCGAACAGGCCGAGGCCGACGGTGACGACGAGGTCCGGCCGTGGAGCGCCCGCCGCGACGGCGAGGACGAGCGCGGCGGTCAGGACAGCGAGGGCAAGGCACCACCGGGCCGCGGGCACCTCCGCCGCGAGACCGTCGGGGGAGCGGCGCACGAGGGCCGGGGCGGCCGCCTGCACGAGGCCGTAGCCGATCGTCCAGACGGCGAGGAAGGTGCCGACCCCCGTGAAGGTCCAGCCCTGGGCGTAGAGGAACACGGGCAGGCCGACGACGAACCAGACGTCCCGCGCGCCGAAGAGGAACACGCGGGCGGCAGCGAGGAGGTTCACGCCCCGCGACCTGCCGAGGAACTCGCGGGCGGAGCGGGAGGCCTTGGCGCGGCCGACCAAGGGGGGCAGCGAGGCGACGACGCCCGCGAGGACGACGAGCAGCACGGCCGCCATGGCCCAGAGCGCGCCGCGGAAGCCGAGGGACTCCAGGAGGAGCCCGCCGAGGAAGAAGCCGGCGCCCTTCATGGCGTTCTTGCTGCCGGTGAAGAAGGCGACCCAGCGGAAGAGCTGCCCCGAGGCGTCGCCGGCCGTCATCTTGATCGCCGACTTCGAAGCGGTCTTCGTCAGGTCCTTCGCGACGCCGCACACGCCCTGCGCGACGACGACCCACGCGACGGAGAGGCCAGCCCCCCAGCCCGGCGAGACGGCGGAGAGGAGGAGGAAGCCGGCGATCTGCGTCGAGAGCCCGACGGCGAGCATCCGCTTGATGCCGTAGCGGGTCGCGAGCCAGCCGCCGACGAGGTTCGCCCCGATCCCCGCGGCCTCGTAGAGCAGGAAGAGGAAGGCCAGCGTGAAGGGGGAGTAGCCCAGCCGGAAGAAGTGCAGCAGCACGAGGAGGCGGAGCGCGCCGTCGGTGAGGGTGAACCCCCAGTAGGCAGCCGTGACGATGGCGTAGTTCCGGGTCCCGGACCCGCCCGCCGCGACCGCCGCACCATCCGTCGATGGCAAGGCCATCAGAGGCCGACCCCGACCATGTGGCAGGCGAGATCCACCATGCGGCAGGCGTAGCCCATCTCGTTGTCGTACCAGGCATAGACCTTCAGGAGGGTGCCGTCCGTCACCATCGTGGACGGCGCGTCCACGATGCTGCTCCGCGTGTCGCGGGCGTAGTCGGCGGAGACGAGGGGACGCGTCTCGTGGCCGAGGATGCCGGCGAGCGGCCCGGTGGCGGCAGCGGCGAAGAGGGCGTTGACCTCCTCGACGCTCGTCCCGCGCGCCATCTCGAAGACGCAATCGGTGAGCGAGGCGTTCAGCACCGGCGCGCGGACCGCGTGGCCGTTCAGCTTGCCCGCGAGGTCGGGGTAGATCAGCGCGATGGCGGTGGCGCTGCCCGTCGTCGTCGGCTGGAGGGAGAGCATCGCCGAGCGGGCGCGGCGGAGATCCTTGAGGGGCGCGTCCACCACGACGTTCGTGTTCGTCGGGTTATGAATGGTGGTGATCTGGCCGTGGCGGATGCCGATGGCCTCGTGGACGACCTTCACGACCGGGGCGAGGCAGTTCGTGGTGCAGGAGGCGGCGGTGACGATCGGGTGGCGCGCCGGGTCGTAGAGGTCCTCGTTCACGCCGACGACGACGTTGAGGACGGAGGGGTCCTTCACGGGGGCGGCAACGATCACCCGCTTGGCCCCGCGGTCGAGATGGCCCCGGAGCACGTCGGGGGTGAGGAACTTGCCCGTGCATTCCAGCACCACGTCCACGCCGAGGTCGCCCCACGGCACGTCGCCGGGCCGGGCGTGCTCGGAGAAGGAGAAACGGCGGTCGCCGATCCGGACCGCGTCGCCCTCGGCCGCGATCCGCGGGCCGCGCCAGCGTCCCTGGACGCTGTCGAACTCCAGCAGGTGCGCACAGGCTGCGGCCCCGCCTTTGATCTCGTTGAGGTGGACGACGTCGAGACGGTTGCCCCGGCGCGGGTCGTCGTCCGGCCGCTCGGCCGCGCCCAACGCCGCACGGAGCGCCAGCCGCCCGATGCGGCCCATGCCGGAGATGCCGACGCGCATCCGCTCAGGCCCGGGCGACGATGTTGGGGTCCGCCAGTTCGTCGAGGCGGGCCTTGAGGGCCATGCGGTCGAGGGAGGCGACCGGGAGCGCAGCGAAGATCGTCAGGCGGCGGTGCAGGGCGGCATACAGCTCGTTGAGGAGGGTGGCCTTCTCGATCGGTGAGCCGCCGAACTTCGCGGGGTCCGGTAGCGGCCAGGCGCCGGTCACCACCGTCTCGCCGAAGTCGGCGCACGCCTGCCCGTCCAGCGTGTCGCAGAGCGCGATGACGAAATCGACGTGCGGCGCGCCGGGGCCGGTGAACTCGTCCCAGGACTTGCTGCGCAGGCCCGAGATGTCGTGGCCGACCGCCCGGAGTTGGGTGAGCACCTCCGGCATCGGCCCCTCGGGCGACGGGTCCGAGCCCGCCGAGAAGGCCCGGAAGCGCCCCGCCCCCAGCTTGGCGAGCACCGCCTCCGCCATGATCGAGCGGGCGGAGTTGCGGGTGCAGAGGAAGAGGACGTTGAAGGTCTCTGGCGTCACGGCGGCGTTTCCCATGGCTTGGTCGAGGAGGCGGCCGAGGTCGCCGCAGCGGGAGGGGTCGCCGCCGCAGCAGACATCGAGAAGGAAGGCGAGGACGGCCCGGAGGCGGTGCACTTGGGCCGCGTAGACGAGGCTGCGGCCGTGCCGCGTGGCGGCGACGAGGCCGGCCCCTTCCAGGGCGCGGAGGTGGAAGGAGAGGGTCGAGGACGGCACGTCGAGGGCGGCCGCGATGTCGCCGGCGGCGAGCCCGTCCGGGCCGGCGGCGAGGAGGGCGCGCATGAGGCCGAGCCGGGTGGGCTGGCCGAGGGCGTCGAAGCAGGCC
>CAXVWQ010000382.1:0-12060 GCA_964263755.1 Roseomonas sp.
TGGGCCGACATCGAGGTGGAGGCGAAGGACAAGAACCTCGCGACGCAGGACTTCGCCGTCGGCGCGGGGCTTGCGACGGGGTGGGGGCGGGGGCGGCGCCGCGACCGGCGCCGGTGTCGATGGCCCATCGGCCGCCTTCCGCGCCCGCACGGGCTTCACGAAGGCCGGGGGCTCCGCGACGAACGCCACCAACCCCGCCGCCACGGCGAAGTCCTGCGTCGCGAGGTTCTTGTCCTTCGCCTCCACCTCGATGTCGGCCCAGGACAGGTGCCCCGCGGCCCAGGCGGCATGGGCGCGGTTCCAGAGACGCGCGGCGTGCATCCGCAGGTCGCGGGTGTTGGCCCCGCCCGCCAGCAGCGCCGCGCGGTCCGGCAGGGTGTCGGGGTCCAGGTCCGGCGCGATGGCTTCCCGCGGGGAGGAGACGTGGGCGATGGGCCGCACGCCGCGCCAGGATTCGATCACCCGGGCCACCCGCGGGTCGTCGGGGGCGATGTACTCGCCCGTCGCCACCCAGTGGTGGTGGATGTCGAGGACGACGGGGAGCGCGTCGGCCACGGGCAGCACGTCGTCGAGGCCGTAGGCGATCTCGTCGTTCTCGATCGTCAGCAGACCGCGCGCGTCCTCCGACAGGAGCGCGAGGGCGGCGCGGAAGCCCTCGATCCCCGCGGCCCGGCCGCCGCCGTGGACGTTCACGTGGGCGCCGTGCGGGTGCCAGCCGCCGGCGTGGCCCAGCAGCCGCATGACGTGGACGTGGTATTCCACCTCGTCCACCGAGGCGCGGCGCACCGCGTCGCTCTCGGTCGCCAGCACGCAGTATTGCCCCGGGTGCATCGAGATGCGGATGCCCGCGGCCTTGATCGCGCCGCCCAGCGGGGCGGTGGCGGTCTCGACGGCCTCCCGCACCGCCGGCTCGTCGTAGATCGGGCGCACCGCGGGGTGGGAGTAACAGGGGAGGACATGCGTCGCGAGCCGCATCGCCCGCCTTGCCGGCGGCAGCGCCGCCGTCAGCGCCACCTGCCGCCCGAGCGCCTCCGCGTTGTGGCGGGCGAGTTCGATGAGCTTGTCCGCGCGCGCCACCGGGTCCTGGCGCATGAGCCAGGCGACGGTGGTGTCGCGGAAGTTGAGCATCGCCGCCTCCTTCTCGGGGAGGGAGGGATCGAGCCAGTTGCAGACCCAGGCGACCTTCGGGGTGCCGGGCGGGGGGAATGAACCGTCCATGTCCCCGGTTGAACGCCGCGGGGCGGGCCGGGGTTCAGCCACGGAGCGGGACGCCGTAGTCCGCCATCACCCGATCCTCCGAGACGAGGGTCATCCCCTCCGCCACTGCCTGGGCGACGAGCATCCGGTCGAAGGGGTCGCCGTGGTGGCGGGGGAGCGCGCCGGCGGCGAGGGCGTGGGGAAGCCTGATGGGGAGGAGGGCGATACCCGCCCGCGACAGGAGGCCGTCCATTTCCTCCAGGGGGGCACGCAAATCTCCTTTCGCCTGCTTGATCGCCCTCTCCCACACCGAAGCGATGCTCAGGTGAACGGCGTTGCCCGGATTGCCGATCGCGCTCCTGATCGTTGACGAGAGGCGCGGCGATTCGAGCACGGACCAGAGAGAGACGTGCGTATCGAGGAGCAACTTCACGGGTCGTCCGGCCAGAGGCGGCCGTCGCCATCGAACGCAGCCTCGTCCTCCGGGTCCAACGGGTCGTCGAAGCCCGGCAAGATCCCGACCCGGCCCTTCCAGAGGCCGAAGGGACGCGGCGTGCCGGGAACCCAGGGTGCGAGCGCGTCAGGCGCCGTCGGCACGACCCGCGCGAGCGCCTTCCCCCCGGACGCGATCACGACCTCCTCGCCCCCCTGACGCGGGCGAGGAGGGCTTCGAGGTCGGCCTTGGCGTCGTCGAGCGTCACCGTTCCCATCATCGGAAGGTCGGGCCGCGGGCGAGGGCGGTCAAGAACCCTCCGCCGGCACCGGCCGGGGCCGCCCGGCCTCGTCCAGCGCGACGAAGGTGAAGGCCGCCTCCGTCACGCGCGCCCGCTCGTCGCCGTGGCGTTCGCGGCGCCACGCCTCCACCTCGATGCGGAGCGAGGTGCGGCCGACGCGGGTGATGTGGGCGTAGAACGACACCTCGTCGCCGACGTGGACCGGCTGGTGGAAGGTCATCCCTTCCACGGCGACCGTCGCGCAGCGGCCCCGGGCGCGGCGGGACGCGGCGTTGCCGGCCGCGAGGTCCATCTGCGCCATGAGCCAGCCGCCGAAGATGTCGCCCGCCGGGTTGGTGTCCGCCGGCATGGCGATGGTGCGGATGAGGGGCGAGCCCTCCGGCGGGTGCGTGTTCACGCGCCGCAGGGTGCCGCGTGCACGGGAACCGGGCAACGCCGGTCCCCGCGCGACGGGTCAGACGATCCTCGCGATCTCCTCGAACGGCAGGCGCGGCAGGCGACCCATCGTCTTGGCATGGTCGCCGTAGCCGAGGTTGATCAGCACCGTGGACTTCCACCCGCTCTCCGCGAAGAAGGCCGCGTCCACCTTCGCGGAATCGAACCCCGTCATCGGCCCCGCATCCAGCCCCAGCCCGCGCGCCGCGAGGATGAGGTAGGCGACCTGGAGGGTGGAGTTGAGGAAGGCCGACCGCTCCGCGAATTCCGGCTTGCCGACGAACCAGGACCGCGCATCGGCGTGCGGGAAGGTGCGCGGCAGGTTCTCGTAGAAGGCCGGATCGTAGGCGACGATGGCGGTGAGCGGGGCCGAGGCCGTCTTGTCCCGGTTCCCCGGCGACACCGCGTCCGCCAGCTTCGCCTTGCCCTCGGGCGAACGCACGAAGACGAAGCGGCCGGGCAACTGGTTCGCGCTCGTCGGCCCCATGACGACGAGATCGAAGAGGTGGCGGATCGTCTCGTCGGAGACGGGGATCGGCCGGAAGGCGTTCGCCGTGCGGGCGGTGCGGAACAGCCGGTCGAGGGCGGCGTCGTCGAGCGTGGCGGGCGCGTCGTCGCGCGCCGCGTCCTCGGCGGGGGTGACGGTCGCGGGGGCGGTGTCGGGCATGCGGGAGTCTCCGGTCGCGGCCGGATGTCGGGCGCGGCGGGCCCCCCGCCAATCCCCCTCCACCGGATGAGGGCGATGCGGGGCGCGAATGAGGGGGCGATCAGCCCCGGTGGTTCAGGCGGAAGGCGTGGCCCTCGGGGTCGGTCGCCACGACCTGCCACGCGCCGTAGTAGGTGCGGTAGGGCGGCTTCAGCACCACCCCGCCGAGCGCGGGGATGCGGGCGGCGAGGCCGTCCACCGCCGCCTCCGACTCCACGACGAAGGTGGCATAGGCGCGGACCGGCGCTTCCCCGTCGCGCGGCGCGCGGTCCGCGAGGTTCAGCAGGGCGTAGGCGTCGGTCCTGTTGAAGCCGAGTTCCGCCTCGCCCAGCCGCAGCGCGCGGTAGATCGGCGATCGCGCCGCCACCTGTTCCGGCAGTCCCAGAAGGGCTTGGTAGAAGCCCATCAGCGCCTCGGGGTCGCGGCAGAACAGGTTGACGTCCAACGCGACAAGCCGGGGGACGACGAGGGACGCCGTCACGCCGCGAGGCCGTAGGACCTGCGATACATCTCCGTCAGGTGCTCCCCCGCCGTGCACGGGGAGAAGCGCGGCGCCTCCCCCGGCGCGACCGTGCCGGGCACCGCCTCCACGCGGGTGTGGAAGTTGGGCGACCAGAACAGCGGGATGGAATAGCGGTCCCGCGCCGAGGCCGCGTTGATGACGCGGTGCGGGTTGGAGCGGTAGCGCCCGTTGGTCCAGCGCGGGATCATGTCGCCGAGGTTGACGATGAACGAGCCGGGGATCGGACGCGCCGCGATCCAGGCGCCGTCGGCGCCCTGCACCTCCAGGCCCCCGATCTCGTCCTGGGCCAGCAGCGTCACCGCGCCCCAGTCGGTGTGGGCGCCGGCGCCGAACTCGTCCGCACCCGCCGCCGCGGCGCGGGGCGGGTAGCGGAGGATGCGGAGCGTCACCATCGGCTCGTGCATCGTCGGGTCGAAGAAGTCGCGCGGCAGGTCGAGGGAAAGGGCGAGGTAGCGCATCATCCGCTCGCCGAGCGCGGTGACGGCGGCGCGGTAGGCCTCCATCGCCTCGGCGAAGCCCGGCAATCCCTCCGGCCACTGGTTGGCGCCGTAGTTGTTGAGGCGCGCGACGACGTTCGGATGGTCCGGCGGGTACTCAATGCCCGCGTAGAAGGATTCCTTCTGGTCCGGCTTGGCGGCGGCATCGAGTTGCTGCGCGCCGATCGCCTCCCATCCCCGCTTGGCCTTCGAGTTGAAGAGCGACACGGCCTGCTTCGCCGCGAGCGGCAGGGCGAAGAAGCGGGCGGCCCAGGCGAAGGTGTCGGCGACGAGGGCCTCCGGCACGCCGTGGTCCACGACGTAGAGGAAGCCGTGCGCCTCCGCCGCGGCGCGGAGACCCGCCGCGACCCGCTCCTCCGGCTGGGCGAGGGAGATGACGGGGATGGCGTCCATCGCCGTGCTCCTCAGGCCGCGCGCGGGGCGCGGAGGGCCCGGTCCGCGGCGGGCGCGAGGAACCGGGGGGTGAAGACGTCGGCGGGCGAGAGGGTGCCCGTGAGGTTGAAGGCGGTCGTCGTCTCCTCGATGGTCGCGCGCAGACGCTCCTCCGTCGCGCCGCCCCAGCCGTTGGCGCGCACGTCCGGCGTGACCATCGAGTCCGAGGCGATGAGGCGCATCCGCGCCGTCTCGATCGCCTCGTCCGCCAGCGCCTCCCGCGCCTTCACGGCGCGCCCCGCGGCGGCGGGATCGGCGATGGCGTCCACCCAGCCGCGCGTCGAGGCGCGGACGAAACCCGCGACGGCGCGGGGGTTCTCCGCGACCATCCGCGGGTTCACGACGAGGCCGTTGCCGTAGGACCGCAGACCGTGGTCGGCATACTTGAACACCCGCGCCCGCTCCGGCGCGAAGCCCGCGGCCTGGAGGTTGAGGAGGCCGGTGAAGGTGAAGAACGCGACGGCGTCCACCTCGCCCCGGATGAACAGTCCGTTGCCGATGCCCGGGTCCACCGATTGCCAGCGCAGCGCGTCCGGCGGCAGCCCCTGGGCGCGGGCGAAGATCGGGAACAGGGCGCGGGAGGCGTTCACCGGCTGCCCCGCCGCCGATTTCCCGATGAGGTCGCGCGGCGTCCGGATCGGCCCGTCCGCGCGCACGATGAGGGAGTTGGGGTTGGCGTCGTACTGGATCGCCGCCGCGATCAGCCGCCGGTCCGGGTTGGCGAGGTTGTGGGCGATGAGGGAGGCGAGGTCGGCCGAGGCGCCGTCATAGGCGCCGCCCGCCACCTGGTTGATCGCGCCGGTGGAGCCGTTGCCGGCGTCCATCGTGAAGTCCAGCCCTTCCTCGCGGTAGTAGCCGCGCTCCATCGCGAGGAGGAAGCCGGCGCCCGACGCCTCGAAGCGCCAGCCGAGGTTGAAGCGGAAGCGGGTGGGTGACTGCGCGCGGGTGCGTGTCGACGTGAGCGCCGCGATCAGCGCGGGGGCGGCGAGAAGGGCGCGGCGGGAGGGGTGGGGCATCGTCCGGGCGTTTCCTGCGGTTTCCCGCGGGGAGGCAAGGACGATGCCAGGAGGCTCAGGCCTCGACCTGCTCCACCGCCACGACCTCCGGGACGTAGTGGCGGAGCATGTTCTCCACCCCGTGCTTCAGCGTGGCGCGGGAGGAGGGGCAGCCGGAGCACGCCCCCTGCATGTGCAGCTTCACGATCCCGTCGCGGAAGCCGCGGAACACGATGTCCCCGCCGTCGCTCGCGACGGCCGGGCGGACGCGGGTGTCCAGCAGGTCCTTGATCTGGGCGACCACCTCGGCGTCCGCCGGGTCCACGTCCTCCGCCTCGGTGACCGCCTCGGCATCATCGCCCGCCAGCACGGGGCGGCCGGCCATGAAGTGCTCCATGATCGCGCCGAGCACCTGGGGGCGCAGCGACACCCACTCGGCGGCCCCGGACTTCGTCACGGTGACGAAGTCGCTCCCGAGGAACACCCGGGCCACGCCGTCGAGGGCGAAGAGACCCGCGGCGAGGGGGGAGCGGTCGGTCGCGTCGGCCGAGGCGAAGTCGGCGGTGCCGCGGGTGCCGGTGACGTCCGCGCCGGGCAGGAACTTGAGGGTCGCCGGGTTCGGCGTGGCCTCGGTCTCGATGAACATGGTGCTGGTTCCCCTTCGGGCGCGATGTGGGACGGGGCGGGGGGCGGCGCAACCGTGAGGGATCGGTCAGGCGGCGAGGGTGGCCCCGAGACGGATCGCGAGTTCGAGGTATGCGGCGTCATAGAGGGTGAGGCTGTGGCGGCGGGCGAGGGCGAGGGTTTCGCTCCAGGCGCGCTCCCCGGTCCGGCAATCCACGGAGACGGGCATCGCCGCGAGCGTCGCGAGAACGCGGTCCGCGTCGGCCGCGGTGATGCGGCGCCTGCGCTCCGCGCTGAGAAGGGCGTTGCCGACCTCGGTCCGCCAGAGGCCGGGCACGGCGACCCCCTCCAGCGCCGCCCGATCCATCAGGACCGTCGCGCCCTCCGCGTGGTCCTCGCCGGGAAGGAAGTGAGCCATCACGACGGATGCGTCGAGCACGATGTCCGGCACGACCTCAGTACCGACGCCCCCCGTCGCGGAAGGAGAGGATCTCATCGATCGTGAAGGGCTCGCCCCCGCGCGCCGCGATCTCGTCCCGCAGCCTCGATAGCTTCTCCACGGCGGCGAGGCCTGCCGCCACGTCGTGGCCCGACCCCTTGCTCAAGCGTGCCACCGCCCGCCCGTCGCGGGTGATGACGACCTCCTCCCCGCGCTCCACGCGGTCCAGCAGGTCAGGTGAGAGGCCGGCCTCGGCGGCGGTGACGAAAGCGTCCATCACCGGAGGATAGGGGATGACCGGCCCGACTTCCACGCCCGCCTCACGTCACCCGGTCGAGTTCCGCGTCCTCCATCCCGCCGGGCACGAGGGTGACGGGGCAGCGCAGCCGCCCGGCGGCGCGGCCGGACAGGGCGGTCACCAGCGGCCCCGGCCCGCCGGAGCCGGGCGCGGTGGCGAGGACGAGGATGGAGATGCGCGGGTCCTCCGCCAGCACCGCCAGCAGCGCCTCCACCGGCTCCCCTTCCTGGATCAGCAGCAGCGGCAGCCCGCCGGTGATCTCCTGCACCTCCGCCGCGAGGGCGGAGAGGGTCTGCTCCGCGGCCTGGCGCCGTTCCTCCTGCATCATCGCGCCGATCCCCGCCCACTCCTGCAGCTCCACCGGCTCGGTGATCCGCAGCAGGGCGACCCGCCCGCCGGACTTGCGGACGCGGAGGCAGGCGTAGCGCAGCGCCACCGCCCGCTCCGGCGAATCGTCGACGACGACGAGGAAGACGCGGTCCGTCTGCGCCATGGTTCCGACCCCTCCTCTACGACCGCCGGAACACCACGGAGCCGAGCCAGCCCATGAGCGCCGCGAGCAGCACGCAGCCCGCCCCATACACCAGCGGCAGGTTGCGCGACACGTCGGCCACGCGGGCCGCGGCGCCCACGCGCACCACCCCGAAGCGCAGTTCCTGCCGCGCCACCACCCGCCCGCCGCGCACGAGCAGGACGGCCACGCGGTAGTCGCCCGTGTGCACCGTGGGGGGCACGGCGAGCCGGGCGTGGAACAGCCGCCCGCCGGAGACGGCGACGGGCGCCTCCTCCTCCCGCCACTCGCCGCGCCCGGCCTTCAGGTCGCGCAGCGCGTCGCGAAAGACCGGGTCGCGCAGGCCGGACAGGCGGGCCGCGACCACGTCGAGGCCGAGGCGGTTCTCGAAGCGCGCCTCCTCGTCCAGCAGGGTGCGGATCGGGGCGGTGGCGGCCACCGCGTAGTAGTTCGGCGCGTCGCGGTAGCGGGCGGAGGGGCCGTTGACCCAGATGCCGAACCAGCGGACGCGGCGGCGCACCACCACGTCGTCCGCCGGGCCGAGGCCGGTGACGACCACCGCGTCGCCGCCGGGCCCCATGGGGCGTTCGGTGGTGCCGAAGACGAGGAGGTCGGCGCCGGCGAAGTCGGTGCCGACCTCGATGCGCGGCTGGCCGAGTTCGGCGGTGAGCGCCGGGCGGGGGATGTCCTGGGCGGCGGCGGGGAGGGCGAGGAGGAGGAGCGCCAGGGCGGCGGCGTGCCTCACCGCGCCGGGCCCATCGTGAAGGGCTGCGCGGGCGTCCGCAGGAGGTCCACCAGCAGCGCCACCGCCACCGCGAGGACGAGGGCGCCGAGGAGGGCCCGCGTCTGCTCCCCCCGAAGCCGCGTCCCCATCGCCGCACCGAACTGCGCCCCCGCGACGCCGCCGAGCAGGAGGAGGAGGGTCAGCACCACGTCCACCGACCCGTTCTGGAGCGCTTGCAGCATCGTCACGTTGGCCGTCACGAACACCACCTGGAAGAGGGAGGTGCCGATCGTCGTCGTCGTCGGCATGCCCAGGAGGTAGATCATCGCGGGAACGAGCATGAAGCCGCCGCCGACGCCCATCACCGCCGACAGGACGCCGATCCCGAAGCCGACGAGGGCGGGCGGGATGACCGACATGTAGAGGCGCGACTGCGGGAAGCGCATCTTGAAGGGGAGGTTGACGAAGGGCTGGCGGTCGTCCGGCCGCGGCACGGCGGCGGTGCCGCGCAGCAGGGCCCGCACGCTCTCCCGCACCATCAGCGCGCCGACGGTGCCGAGGACGACGACGTAGAAGAGCGAGACGGCGAGGTCCACCTGCCCGAGCCGCCGAAGCTGCACGAACAGCTGCGTGCCGAGCGACGAGCCCAGGAGGCCGGAGACGAGCAGCACCGCCCCCATCCGCAGGTCCACCTGCCCCCGCCGCCACTGCGCGATGAGGCCGGAGACGGAGGCCCCCGTCGTCTGGTTCGCCCCCGACGCCACGGCGACGGGGGAGGGGATGCCCATGAGGATGAGGAGCGGCGTGAGGAGGAAGCCGCCGCCGACGCCGAACAGCCCGGACAGCCAGCCCACGCCGAAGCCGATGCCGAGCAGGAGCAGGGCATCGACCGTCATCTCGGCGATGGGGAGGTACACCGACATCGGCGTCCCTGCGGAATCCCCGGCCGCCGGGGGCGGCCGGGCACGGCTCCGCGCGTGCCGCGCGCGGGCGGTTCGCGCGGGGGGGCGCGACAGGGACTGCGGTGTGGACCCCCGCCACGGGTGGGGCAAGGGGCCGCAAGCGGCGGCGACGCGGAGCGCGCCGGATTCCGGTGCCGTGTCGCCCGATCGCCGCGCCCTCCTCGCCATGCGCCCCCCCGCCGCGCGGGGGACACCGGGCGGATGCGCGGGCGGTCGTCGCGGTCCGGGGCCGCTACCCCGTCGCGCGGGGGACGCCCTCCGGCGCCTCGCCCCCGAGGCGCCGCGTCAGCGCCAGCGCGGCCGCCGCCAGCACGGGGCGTGCGGCGGCCACCCGGTCCGCCGTCCAGCGGCTGACGGGGGCGGAGAGGGCGAGCGCGCCCGCCAGCGCGCCGCCCGGGCCGAAGACCGGCGCGGCCATCGCCCCCGTGTCCGGGTCCGTCGCACCCATCGTGACGAGCGGGAGGTCCAACGCCGCCGCCTCGGCCGGCAACGGGCGCGGCGAGAAGGCCCGCAGCACCCCCGCGATGGCGGACCCGTCGAGCGGCAGCGCGTCCCCCACCCGCACGTGCAGCCGCAGCAGCTGCGGCGAGTCCACGCGGAACAGGCAGAGCCGTCGCTCGCCGCGGCGAACGTAGAAGGCGGCGGTCTCGCCGGTGCGGGCGACGAGATCCTCCAGCACGGGCGTCACCCCCGCCTCCAGCCCGAAGGCGGCGGTGTAGAGCGTGCCGAGGCGCAGCACCTCGGCATCCAGGCGATAGGCGCCGTCCGGCCCGCGCGCGAGGAAGCCGGCGGCCTCCAGCGAGACGGCGAGGCGCATGATCGTGCTCTTCACCAGCCCCGTGCGCGCGGCGAGGTCGGCGAGCGAAAGGGCGCGATCGCCCTTGCGAAAGGCGGACAGCACGGCGAGGGCGCGGTCCGCCGAGGCGACCCCTTCGAGCGCCGGTCGGGCTTTCGCCGCGCCTGCCATCGGATGCCCCCTGCCATGCCCCGGCCCGCGCCGCCGTCCGCGGCGAATCCGGTGCTGAACGATGAAATCGAAATAGCGTTGCGTTTTTCGGATCGCACGTCTAGACCCCGCCCCGGACACGCCCTGGGGGGTCGGCACGGTGACTATCGGTTTCAGGATCGCGCGGCGCGAGCGGCTCGTCGCCCCGGAGGCGGTGGCGCGGTTCCGCGACCTGCCCGTGGCGAACGTGAGCGACGTGATGTCGCGCATGAGCGCGGGCGGCGCCCGGCTGCGGCCGATGCACGGCGGCGGCGTCCTCGCGGGGCCGGCCTTCACGGTGAGGACGCGGCCCGGCGACAACCTCATGATCCACAAGGCGCTCGCGATCGCGTCGCCCGGCGACGTCATCGTCGTGGACGCCGGGGGCGACCTGACGAACGCCCTCATCGGCGAACTCATGCTCGCGCAGATGGTGCGGCGCGGCCTCGCGGGGATCGTCATCAACGGCGCGATCCGCGACTCCGCCGCGATCCGGGCGCAGCCCTTCCCGGTGTTCGCGGCGGGCGTGACGCACCGCGGCCCCTACAAGGACGGGCCGGGCGAGATCAACGTGCCGATCGCCCTCGACGGCATGGTGGTGGAGCCAGGCGACCTCGTGCTCGGCGACGATGACGGCCTGCTCTGCGTCCCCTGCGCCGAGGTGGAGGCGATCCACGCCGCCGCCACCGCCAAGGCGGCGGCCGAGGCGAAGCAGATGGCGAACATCGAGGCCGGCACCCACGACGCCTCCTGGGTGGACGCGTCCCTTCGCCGCCTCGGCTGCGACGGCCTCGACTGACCCGCGCGCAGGACGCCCCGATGCCCGACGCCACCTCCGCCCCCCGGCCCGCCGTCCTCGTCACCGCCGCGAAGCTGGCGCCGGAGGCGGTCGCGCTCCTGGAGGACGCGGGCTACGCCGTCCCCTGCACCACCGCCTACCCGTCGGAGGCCGAACTGCTGGCCGCCATCGCGGAACACCGCCCGGTGGCGATCCTGCACCGCCAGGGCATCGTCGACGGCGCGGTGATGGACGCCGCCCTCCCTGGGCTCCGCGTCGTCGCGCGCCATGGCGCCGGGGTGGACGGGATCGACCTCCCCGCCGCCGAGGCGCGCGGCCTGACGGTGACGCGGGCGGCCGGCGCCAATTCGCGGTCCGTCGCGGAGCACGCGATGGCGCTGATGCTCTCGCTCCTGAAGGACCTCCCCTCCGTCGCCGCGGGGATGCGGGAGGGCCTGTGGGAGAAGACCTCCCGCATGACCCGGGACGTGGAGGGCGTCCCGCTCGGCCTCGTCGGCTACGGCGCCATCGGCTCGAAGGTGGCGCGGCTGGCGGACGCCTTCGGGATGCGCGTCGCGGCCTACGACCCGTTGCTGCCCGAGGGGCCGCTGCCCGGACCCGGGGAGCGGGTGACCGACCTCCGCGCCCTCCTCCCGCGCGCCGAGGTGCTGTCGCTGCACTGCCCGCTGGAGGCGACGACGCGCAACCTCATCGGCGCGGCGGAACTCGCGCTGCTGCCGCGCGGCGCCATCCTGATCCACACCGCGCGCGGCGGCATCGTGGAGGAGGCGGCGCTGCTCGCGGCGCTCGATTCCGGCCATCTCGCCTGGGCGGGGGTGGACGTGTTCGCGAGGGAACCGTTGGGGACGGACAGCCCGCTCCGCGCCCATCCCCGCGTGCTGCCGACGCCGCACCTCGCGGCCAACACCCCGCGCGGCGCGGTGGGCATGTCCACCGGGGCGGCGGAGAGCATCGTCGCGGTCCTCGCCGGCCGGCTGCCGGCATTGGAGGGCGCGGTCGTGGTGCCGGGCGGGCTCCGCCTCGCGGCGGCCTGAGCGGCGCGGGCGGCGTCATGATCCCGCGCCCGCCCCCGGCGGAGCCTCCAGAGTCGGCCTATGCCGCCTTCTTGGACGCGGTGCGCGCCGCCGGCTTCGGGGGGCGACCTCTCCGCCACGGATGCCGACCGGACGGTGCCCGCCACCGACAACTCGGATCGTCGC
>CAXVWQ010000383.1:0-22560 GCA_964263755.1 Roseomonas sp.
CCGAACCGCGACCGGCGGGAGCAGATGCTCGACTCGCTCCTCGCCGAGTTCGGCATCGCCCACCTCCGCCGTGCCCCCGCCCTGGCGCTGTCGGGCGGCGAGCGGCGGCGCTGCGAGATCGCCCGGGCGCTGGCGACCCACCCCGCCTACATCCTGCTGGACGAACCCCTCGCCGGCATCGACCCCATCGCGGTGGGCGAGATCCGCGACCTCGTCGGGCACCTGAAGGATCGCGGCCTCGGCGTGCTGATCACGGACCACAACGTTCGCGAGACCCTCGGCATCATCGACCGCGCCTACATCCTGCACGAGGGGCAGGTGCTGATGGAGGGCGCGCCGCGCGAGATCGTGGCGCACGAGGGCGTCCGCCGGGTCTATCTCGGCGAGCGGTTCTCCCTCTAGGGCGCGCGGGATGAGCATCGGGCCCCGCCTGGAGTTCCGGCAGAGCCAGCAGCTGGTGATGACGCCGCAGCTGCGGCAGGCGATCAAGCTCCTCCAGTCCTCCAACATGGAGGTCACGGCCTACGTGGACGAGGAACTGGAGCGGAACCCGCTGCTGGAGCGCGAGGAGGGCACCGCCGCGGTCGCCGCGCCCACGCCGGAGGTGGGGGACTCCCTCGACGGGCTGAACTCCCCCACCCTCCCCGCGAGCGACCCGATCGAGGCCGACTGGTCCGGCGGCTACGAGAGCGGCGAGGCGGCGATGGCCGGCACGCGCGGCCTCCGCTCGGATCCGTGGGATTCCGAGGGGCGGTCGCTGGAGGAAGTCGCCGGGGCGCGGCCCCAGACGCTGCGCGAATCGCTCGCGGAACAGGCCCGGCTCGCCTTCACCGACCTGAAGGACCTGTTCGTCGCGGGCCAGATGATCGCCTCGCTCGACGCGGTCGGGCGGCTGCCGATGCCCGACGCCGCCATCGCGACGGCCCTCGCTTGCGGGGAGGCGCAGGTCGCGTCCGTGCGGGCGCGGATGCAGCGCTTCGAGCCGGTGGGGCTGTTCTGCGCGGACCTGCGGGAATGCCTCGCGGTGCAGCTGGCGGACCGCAACCGCCTGGACCCGGCGATGGAGGCCCTGCTCGATCACCTCGACCTGCTCGCCCGGCGCGACGTGGCGGGGCTGCTGCGGGTCTGCGGCGTCGATACCGAGGACCTGTCGGGGATGGTCGCGGAGCTGCGGCGCCTCGACCCCAAGCCCGGCGCGTCCTTCGAATCGGAGCCGGCGCCGGCGGTGGTGCCGGACGTGCTGATGCGCCGCGGGCCCGGCGGCATCTGGCTCCTGGAACTCAACCCGGAGACGATGCCGCGGGTGCTGGTGAACCGCGGCTTCCATGCGGTGGCCCAGGCCGGCGCGCGGTCGCGGGAGGAGAAGGCCTTCGTCGCGGAGAAGTACCAGGCCGCCAACTGGCTCGTCCGCTCGCTGGAGCAGCGGGCCAACACGATCCTGCGGGTGGCGGCGGAGATCGTGCGCCGGCAGGACGGGTTCTTCCGCCACGGCGTGTCCTCCCTCCGCCCGCTGATCCTGCGCGACGTGGCGGACGAACTGGGGATGCACGAGAGCACGGTGTCCCGCGTCACCGCCAACAAGTACGTCTCCACGCCGCGCGGGACGCTGGAGTTGAAGTACTTCTTCACCACCGCCATCGCCGGCACGCACGGGGGCGAATCCTTCTCCGCCGAGGCGATCCGCCACCGCATCCGCGACATGGTGGACGACGAGACGCCGACCGACGTGCTGTCGGACGACGCCATCGTGGAGCGGCTGCGGACGGAGGGCGTGGACATCGCCCGCCGGACCGTCGCGAAGTATCGGGAGGCATTGCGCATCCCGAGTTCCGTCCAGCGGAAGCGGGAGAAGGCGTCCGTGCTGCTGTGAGGCGCCGTTCGCGTTCCGTGCCCCTGTAAACCGCGCCGCCTCCGCCTCAGGTCGGAAGGTCCAACGGGAGGGGCGGTCCATGCAGATCATCGTCGCGGGCAAGGGCGTGGACACGGGTGACGCCCTCAAGTCCCACGTGGCGGACGGGCTGGAGGCGGTGGCGAAGAAGTATTTCGACCGCGCGCTGGAGGCCCACGTGACCTTCCGCAAGGACCGGTCCTTCTTCACCTGTGACATCAACCTGCACGCCGGCCGCGGCCTGACGATGCGGGCGGAGGGCGAGGGCGCCGACGCCCATCGCGCCTTCGCCGACGCGACCGACCACATCGCCAAGCGCCTGCGCCGCCACCGCCGCCGGGTGAACGACCATTCGCGCGGCGTGGCGGACGAGCGGGAGGCGGTGACGGAGGCCGCGCGGGACGTCGTGCTGCGGACGCCGGACGACGACGAGGACGCCACGCCTCTCGAGGGCGCGACCGACGCGGTGGTGGCGGAGACGCCGACCCGCATCAACCGCCTCTCCGTGAACGAGGCGGTGGCGCGGCTGGACCTGTCCGGCGCCCCGGTGCTGATGTTCCGCAACGCGGGGACGGGCATGCTGAACGTCGTCTATCGCCGCGCCGACGGGCATGTCGGATGGATCGATCCGCAGGGGGCGTAGTTCACCCCCCGCGGACCCCGCGCGTCAGTGCAGGCGCGCCGGAACGAGGTCGTGCTGCTGGATCGCCGCGATCGCCAGCGCCTCGTTCGGCGCCGCACCGATCGGGGTGCCGTCGGCCGCGTGGATCGCCACCGCTGCGGTGCCGTTCACGACGACGGGGCGGACGTAGGCCAGTTCCTCCACCCCGAAGCGCGCCCAGTCGAGGGCGGAGAGGCGGCGAAGGGGGGCGTCGGAAGTCGGGGTCATCTGTCGGTCTCCTCGCCCGTGGCCGGATGGCCCACGGGTCGGTAACGCCGGTGCGGCCCCCCGGGTTCGGCGGGGCCGCGTCGGCGCGGGTTTCAATCCGTATCCGCGTTCCCGGTGAGGGCGCGGCCGTTGGCGTTGATCCGGATGGTCCGGACCCGGGACTCGGGGCGGGGGCGGCGGAGTTCGACGTGGAGCAGGCCGTTGTCGAGCCATGCCCCCTCCACCGCCATCCCGTCGGCCAGCACGAAGGCCCGCTGGAACTGCCGGGCCGCGATGCCGCGGTGCAGGAAGACCCGGCCTTCGGAATCATCCTTCTGCCGGCCGCGGATGGTCAGCTGGCTGTCCTCCAGCGTGATCTGCAGGTCGTCCATGGCGAAGCCGGCCACCGCGAGGGTGATGCGGAGGCGGTCGGAATCCGTCTGCTCGATGTTGTAGGGCGGGTAGCCGTCGGCGGTCTTCCCGACGCGGTCGAGCATCTGCTCCAGCTGGTCGAAACCGACGAAGAGAGGCGATCCGAAGACCGGCTGGCGAGACATGCGGGCGGCGTCCTGCTGTAGCGAGGCCACGTCGGCGACCCGATCCGAAGCACCGGGCGCCTGGGACGGATATCGGCAACGGGCCCCGACCTTGCAAGGCTTTCACGGGGCGGGCGGGGGTTCCGGCGGGGGGCCGGCGCGGCTACATCCGCGGGCCGCGATGACCGATCTCCTTCCCATCCTGCTCCACCCCGACCCGATGCTGCGCGCCAAGGCGCGGGCGGTGGGGGAGGGCGACGCGGACCGCGTCCGGGCGCTGGCACCGCGGATGCTGGCGACGATGTACGCCGCGCCGGGGATCGGACTGGCGGGGCCGCAGGTCGGGGAGACGCTGCGGGTGATCGTCCTAGACCTCGGCAAGGAGGAGGAGCGAGCGCCCATCATCATGATCAACCCGGAGGTGGTGGCGGAGAGCGACGAGGCGGCGGTGCGGGAGGAGGGTTGCCTCTCGATCCCCGGCCACTACGCCGACGTCTCGCGCCCCGCCCGCATCAAGGTGCGATGGCGCGATCTCGACGGCGCGCGGCGGGAGATGGAGGCGGACGGGCTGATGGCCGCCTGCGTGCAGCACGAGGTGGACCACCTCGACGGCGTGCTGTTCACGGATCACCTGACGCCGCTGAAGCGCAACATGCTGCTGCGGAAGTTCACGAAGGACCAGAAGCTCAAGCGGCGGGAGACGATGTGAGCGGGCCGCTGCGGCTGGCCTTCATGGGCTCCCCCGCCTTCTCCGTGCCGGCCCTGCGGGCGCTGGTCTCGGCGGGGCACGAGGTGGCGATGGTCTATGCCCAGCCGCCGCGCCCGGCGGGGCGGGGGCAGCGGGAGACGCCCTGCCCGGTTCACGCCGCCGCGCTGGACCTGGGGTTGCCGGTTCGCACCCCGGCGCGGGTGAAGCGCGATGCGGCGGAGCACGCGGCCTTCGCGGCGCTCGACCTGGATGCGGCGGTGGTCGCGGCCTACGGGCTGATCCTGCCACCCGCGATGCTCGACGCGCCGCGGCGGGGATGCCTCAACATCCACGCCTCCCTCCTCCCCCGCCACCGCGGCGCGGCCCCGATCCAGGCGGCGATCCTGGCGGGCGACGCGGCGACCGGCATCACCATCATGCGGATGGACGAGGGACTGGACACCGGCCCGATGCTGCTGCGGGAGGCGACGCCGATCGGCCCGGGCGACACCGCGGCGGACCTGCACGACCGCCTGTCCGAGATCGGGGCGCGGCTGATCCTGCGGACCTTGGACGGGTCCCCGGAGGCGGTGTCGCAGCCCGAGGGCGCGACCTACGCCCCGAAGCTGACGAAGGATGACGGCCGCCTCGACTGGTCCGCCCCGGCCGTCCTCCTGGAGCGCAGGGTCCGCGCGATGATCCCCTGGCCGGTGGCCTTCACCGCTCTCGGCGACGAGCCGTTGCGCGTGCTGGCCGCACGGGTCGCGGACGGCGCGGGCGCGCCGGGGACCGCCCTGGACGACGCGCTGCTGATCGCTTGCGGCGAGGGCGCGCTGCGGTTGACCCGCGTGCAGCGCGCCGGGCGCGCCGCGATGGACGCCGCCGCCTTCCTGCGCGGCACCCCCGTCCCCGCCGGCACGCACCTGGGCTGAAATGGCCCGCTACGCGCTGCTCGTCGAGTACGACGGCCGCCCCTTCGTGGGCTGGCAGCGACAGGCGGAGGGCGTCTCCGTCCAGGCCGTGCTGGAGGACGCCGCGGCGCCCCTGAACGGCGGCACGCCCGGCGCCACGGTCGCCGCCGGCCGCACCGACGCGGGCGTCCACGCGGAGGGTCAGGTCGCGCTGCTGGAGATCGCCGCCGACCTGCCGCCCGACCGGCTGCGGGAGGCGCTGAACGCCCGCACCCGACCGCACCCCGTCTCCGTGGTGGCCGCGGCCGTCGCGCCGGAGGGTTGGAACGCCCGGTTCTCCGCCATCCGGCGGTCCTACCGCTTCCGCATCCTCAACCGCCGTGCCCGCCCGGCGCTGGACGCCGGCCGCGTCTGGCACGTGGCCGGCCCGTTGGACGCCGCGGCGATGCACGAGGCGGCGCAGCGCCTCCTCGGTCGCCACGACTTCTCCGCCTATCGCGCGGCGGCATGTCAGGCGAAGGAGCCGGTGCGGACCCTCGACCGCCTCGACGTGTCGCGGATCGGGGAGGAGGTGGTGATCGTGGCGGAGGCGCGGTCGTTCCTGCACCACCAGGTCCGCAACCTCGTCGGGACGCTCGCCCAGGTGGGCCACGGCCGCCGGCCCGTGACGTGGCCCCGCGCCGTGCTGGATGGGCGGGACCGGACGAAGGCGGGCCAGACCGCGCCGCCGGAGGGGCTGACCCTCACCGGCGTCGGCTACGACCCGCCCATCGCCTGGGTGCGGTGACCTAGATCCCCGCCTGCGTCACGAACTTGGTCACGAGGTAGGCCTCGATGGCCTCCGACCCGCCCTCGCTCCCGTAGCCGCTGTCCTTCACGCCGCCGAACGGCACCTCCGGCAGCGCGAGGCCGAGATGGTTGATCGTCATCATCCCCGTCTCGACCCCCGCCGCGACGGCCTGGGCGGTCTTGGCGGAGGAGGTGAAGGCGTAGGCCGCGAGGCCGTAGGGAAGGCGGTTGGCCTCGGCGATCACGTCGTCCACCGCCTTGAAGCGATTGACCAGCGCCAGCGGCCCGAACGGCTCCTCGTTCATCGCCCGCGCATCGAGCGGCAGGTCGCTGATCACCGTCGGCTCGTAGAAGTAGCCCTTGTTGCCGATCCGCTTCCCGCCCGTGCCGAGCTTGCCGCCGCGCGACACCGCGTCCTGCACCAGCCCCTCGATGGACGGCACGCGGCGGTCGTTCGCCAGCGGGCCCATCTGCGTGCCCTCGACCATGCCGTCGCCGACCCTGATCTTCGCCGCGGCGGCGGTGAAGGTCTCGAGGAACTCGTCGTAGGCGCTCTCCTGCACGAGGAAGCGCGTGGGCGAGACGCAGACCTGCCCGGCGTTGCGGAACTTCGCCGCCGCGAGGATCTTCGCCGCCTTGCCGATGTCGGCGTCGCCGAACACGATGGCCGGGGCGTGGCCGCCCAGCTCCATCGTCGCGCGCTTCATGTGCTGGCCCGCCATCGCCGCCAGCTGCTTCCCGACCGGCGTGGAGCCGGTGAAGGTGATCTTCCGGATCACCGGATGCGCGATGAGGTAGGAGGAGATCTCCGACGGCACGCCGTAGACGAGCGCGATCACCCCGCTCGGCACGCCCGCATCGACGAAGGCGCGGATGAGTTCGGCGGGGGAGGCGGGCGTCTCCTCCGGCGCCTTGACGATGATGGAGCAGCCGGTGGACAGCGCGGCGCTCAGCTTCCGCACCACCTGGTTGATCGGGAAGTTCCACGGCGTGAAGGCCGCGACCGGCCCGACCGGCTCCTTCACGACGAGGTTGTAGACCCCCTCCGCCCGGGCGGGGATGACGCGGCCGTAGGCGCGGCGGGACTCCTCCGCGAACCAGTCGATGATGTCGGCGCCCGCCATCACCTCCATCTTCGCCTCGGGCAGCGGCTTTCCCTGCTCCAGCGTCATCAGCGTGCCGATCTCGTCGGCGCGGGAGCGCAGCAGGTCCGCCGCCTTCCGCATGACCTTCGAGCGGTCGTAGGCCGAGACCTTCCGCCACGTCGCGAAGCCGCGTTCGGTCGCCGCCAGCGCCTCGTCAAGGTCCTCGATCCCGGCATGGGCGACGGTGCCGACCACCTCCTCCGTCGCGGGGTTCAGCACGTCGATCGTCTTGCCGGAGCGGCTGTCACGCCACGCGCCGTCGATGTGAAGCTGCACGTTCTTGTAGGCGGCCATGGGGTGTTTCCCGTTCAGATCACGAGTTCGATGAGGAAGGGGCCCTCGCGCGACAGGCTCTGCCGCATGAGGTCGGCGCAGGCATCCATCGTCTCCGCCCGCGCCGCCTCCACGCCCATGCCGCGCGCGAGATGCGTCCAGTCGAGGTCGGGGTTGCCGAGATCGAGCATGTCCATCGCCGTGCGACCGGGGTTGGCGCCAACGCCGGAATACTCGCCGATGAGGATCTGGTACTTCCGGTTCGCCAGGATAACCGTCGTCACCGGCAGTCTCTCCCGCGCCTGGGTCCACAACCCCTGGAGGGAATACATCGCCGACCCGTCGGCCTGCAGGTTGATCACCCGCCGCCCCTTCCCCGCCACCGCGGCGCCGGTGGCCATCGGGATGCCGTCGCCGATCGCGCCGCCCGTCAGGTGCAGCCATTCGTGCGGCGGGCCCGCGTGGGATTCCTTGTAGAAGCCGCGCCCGAACGACACGGATTCGTCCACCACGATCCCGCCCTCCGGCACGAGCGCCGCGACGGTTCGGGCCAGCCCTTCCGGCGTCGGCGCCCCGCGCGCGGTGTCGGGGCGGGGACCGGGATCGGGGATGTCGGCGGGCGGTGCGCCCAACGCCTCGGCAAGCGCGCTCAGCGCCGCCTCGGCGTGCTGCTCGAACCGCGACAGCACGGTGATCCGCGCCGAGTCAGGGTAGTGCCGCGACGGCTTGCCCGGATAGGCGAAGAAGCCGACCGGCGCCTTCGCGTTCACCAGGATGATCTCGGTGAAGTCCTTCAGCGCGGCGATGGCGACGTCCGCGACGTAGGGCACGCGTTCCAGCGGCACCCGCCCGCGCCCGCGCTCCACCCGCGCGTTCGACATCTCCGCCAGCAGCGAAGCCCCGGTCGCCTGCGCCACGCGCCACGCCAGGGTCTGCGCCGTCCCCGTCAGCGCGACGCCGCCGAGGAGGATCAACGCCTTCCCGCCGCCCCGCAGCGCGCGGACCGCGGCGCGCACCGCCTCCGCGTCCGGCGCGGCGCGCACCGGCACGGGCAGCGGCTCCGCCACCACCCCGCCATCATCCCAGGATGAATCCGACGGCAGGATGAGCGTCGCGATCCCGCCCGGCGGCTCCCGCGCCGCCTGCACCGCCGCCGCCGCGTCCCGCCCGACATTCGCCGCCGCCGTCGTCGTCCGCACCCACGCCGACACCGGGCGCGCCCACCCCTCCGTATCCGCCGTCAGCTGCGCGTCGAACGGCCGATGATACGTCGCCTGGTCGCCGACGACGTTCACGATCCCCGACCGCGCCCGCCGCGCGTTGTGCAGGTTCCCCAGCCCGTTCGCGAGCCCGGGCCCGCAATGCAGCAGGGTGCAGGCCGGCTTGCCGGAGACGCGGTAATACGCGTCCGCCATCCCCGTCACGACGTTCTCCTGCAACCCCAGCACGCACTTCATCCCGGGGATGCGGTCCAGCGCCGCGACGAAATGCATCTCGGACGTGCCGGGATTGGCGAAGCAGGTGTCCACCCCGGACTTCAGCAGGGTGTGGACGAGGCTCTCGGCACCGTTCACGCGCGACGTTCTCCCGATCTTCGCACCTCGAAAGGCGGCGCAACCTGCGCGTGCCCGCCCGCCGCCGCAACCCCACGACCCGAGGCCGGCACCGTTGACCCGACGTGAACCCGCCGTAATCCTGCCGCCCCGGGCCCGTTCCATCCCGCGTCATCGGGGGACCCGTCCGCCTCATGCTCCGCCTCTCCCTCGCGTTCTTCCTCTCGGGCTTCGCCGCGCTGCTGTGCCAGATCGTCTGGCAGAGGATGCTCGGCATCTTCGCGGGGTCCGACAGCATTTCCGCCGCGCTGGTGGTGGGCGCCTTCCTCGCCGGCCTCGGCCTCGGCTCCATCCTCGGCGCGAAGGTCGCGGACCGCCTCACCCCCGCCCGCGCCCTCCTCGGCTTCGTCCTCGCCGAACTCGGCGTCGCCGCCTTCGCCCTCCTCTCCAAGGCCTTCCTCTACGACGTCCTGGCGACCGACCTCGCCGGCTCGGTCGACAGCCCCCTCGCCATCTTCGCCCTCTGCTTCGCCGGCCTCGTCCTGCCGACGACCCTCATGGGCGCCTCCCTCCCCCTCCTCGCCCGCGCCGTCGCGACGAGCCTGGAGACGGTCGCCGAACGGGTCGGCACCCTCTACGGCATCAACACCCTCGGCGCCGGCCTCGGCGCGCTCATCGGCGGCTGGTTCATCGCCGGCAACCTCGGCTTCGTCGGCGCCCTCTGGCTCGCCGCGGGGCTGGACGTGGCGGCGGCGGCGCTCGCCCTCACCCTCCTCCCGGCCCTGCGCCGCGAGGTCCCTCCCCCGCCCGCACCCGCCGCGACGACGGCCGCCTTCGGCGGCCTCCCCCTCTGGTGCGCCCTCGTCTTCCTGTCGGGCTACGTCATCGTCGCGCTGGAGATCGTCTGGGTCCGCCTCATGGGGCAGGTCGGGCAGTTCCACGCCTACCTCTTCGCCACCGTCCTCGGCACCTTCCTCCTCGCCGACGGCCTCGGCATGGCCGTCGCCGTCCGCGTCCTCCGCCGCATCCGCGACCCCCGCCCCGCCTTCTTCGCCACCCAGGCCGGCGGCTACGCCCTCGCCGCCGCCCTCATCCTCGCCCTCTACTGGGGCCTCCCCGCGCTCTCCCCCCTCGTCAGCGTGGACATGCACCGCCTCCGCGGCGACGCCCTCCTCACCACCGTGGCCCTCACCGTCGCGGTCGTCGCCCCGCCCTCCTTCCTCATCGGCATGACCTTCCCCTTCGTCCAGCGCGCCGTGCAGCAGGACATGGCGAGCGTCGGCGCCCGCGTCGGCTGGGTGCAGTTCGCCAACATCCTCGGCAACGCCGCGGGCTCCATCGGCACCGGCCTCGTCACCTTCCACTGGCTCGGCACCGCCGGCACGCTGCACCTCCTCGGCGGCCTCTCCGTCGCCCTCGTCCTCGTCTGGATGTGGAACGTGCCGGGCCGGTCGCGCGCCCTGCCCCTCGCCTTCGGCGCCGTCTGCCTCGCCCTCACCCTCGCGCTTCCCGGCAACGACGCGCTGTGGTCCCGTCTGCACGCCCGCGTCCCGGGCCAGCCCGTCGCCTGGGACGAGGACCGCTCCGGCGTCGCCTACTTCCGGGACCGGGGCACCGCCGCCCCCCAGGGCATCGTCGTCATCCAGGGCTTCGGCCAGGGCACCATCCCCTTCCTGCCGATCCACCTCCTGCTCGGCGCCGTCGGCCCCCTGATCCACCCCGCGCCGCGGCAGGTCATGCTCGTCGGCGTCGGCTCCGGCGGCACGCCCTGGGCGGCCGGGGTGAACCCGGACACGCGGCGCGTCCGGGCGGTGGAACTCGTCGCCCCCGTCCTCTCCGTGCTCCGCGACCTCGGCGCGCGATACCCGGACGGCCCGCTCGCCCGCATGTTCCGCGACCCCCGCTGGTCCCTCGAATACGGCGACGGCCGCCGCGCGCTGGCCCGCGCCACCGACCGCTACGACGTCATCCAGGCCGACGCGATCCTGCCGGAAAGCTCGCATTCCGGCCTCCTCTACTCCACGGAGTTCCTGGAGGCCGTCCGCTCCCGCCTCGCCCCGGGCGGCCTCTACGTCCAGTGGGCCCCGACCGAACGCGCCGCCGAGACCTTCGCGGCGGTCTTCCCGCACGGCCTCCTGCTGCAGCCCGTCGGCATCCTCATCGGGGGCAACGACCCCATCCCCTGGGACGCGCAGCGCCTGACCGCACGGCTGGCCGAGCCGGCGGTGCGCGATCACCTCCGTCAGGGCAATCCCGGCGGGGACGACTACGCCGCGATGTTCCGCGACCCGACGCTGCGCTGGGAGCCCGGCACCCCCCGCGGCCCCGCCCCGCTGACGGACGTGTTCCCGCGCGACGAGTTCTACCTCAACAACCCCGTCACCGGCGCCGACGCCTTCGCCCGCCGCGCCCGGGTCGCTGCGTCGTCGGCGCCACGGTAGCCGCCGGGTCGCCGCCGCCCGGGTTGTCGCGCGCCCCCCGCCGCCGCACCTTGGCGCCCATCTCCAGGGGATGGCGCATGGCCGCGAGGGAACACCTCCGCCGATCGGTGATGTGGGGCGCGCCGTGCGGCGCCCTCTCGGTGCTGATCTTCCGCGACGGGACGCTCTACCTCCTGCACCACCTCCTCAAGCTCATGCCGAACTGGGCGCTGGTGACGACCATCGGCTGGCACGGCCTGCCCTGGATCGCGTGGTTCATGGGCCTCGGCGCGGCCGGCGGGATCGGGATCGCCCTCCTCCTGCGGCTGCTGCCGCTTCCCGACCTCATCGTCGGCGCCGCCCTCGGCCTCCTCGCGGGCTTCCTCGTGCCGCAGTTCATGCCGCGCGGCACGCCGGAGTGGGTGCCCCTCCTCGTCGCCGCCGCCTGGGGCTGGGGCACCGTGTTCCTCCTGCGGCCCCTCGCGCTGCGCGGCCACGAATGATCCGGCCCACCCCTGAGCCCCGGCCGCCAACGACCGCCGCGGCGGATGGATGACCCGCCGACCCTCGGCGTCATCCTCGCGGGCGGCCTGGCGCGGCGGATGGGCGGCGGCGACAAGCCCCTGCGGATCCTCGGCGGGCGACCCATCCTGGCCCACGCCCTCGAACGCCTCCGCCCGCAGGTCGCCGCGATCGTCCTGAACGCCAGCGGCGACCCGGCGCGCTTCGCCGCCGCGGCGCCCGGCGTGCCGGTGGTGCCGGACGGGATGCCGGACCACCCCGGCCCGCTCGCCGGCATCCTCGCCGCGCTGGACCACGCGGCGGCCACGGGGATCGCGGACTGGGTCCTGTCCCTTCCCGGCGACACCCCCTTCCCGCCCCCGGACCTCGCCGCCCGCCTGCACGCGGCCCGGCGGGACGCCCGGGTCCCCCTGGCCTGCGCCGCCTCCGGCGGCCGGAGCCACCCCCCCATCGGCCTGTGGCCCGTCCATCTCCGCGATGACCTGCGCGCCGCCCTGCTGGCCGGCGAACGGACGGTGGGCCGCTGGATGGCCCGGCACGGCTGCGCGACGGCGGAATGGCCGGCCGTGCCCTACGATCCCTTCCTCAACGTCAACACGCCGGACGACCTCGCGGCGGCCGGAACGACCCTGCGGGGGTTCGCCCCCGCCCATCCCCCGGACTGACCGCGGCCCGGGAGGGGCCGGGCGGGCCACGCGGCGTCAGCGCGCCGAAGGGAAGGGGACGGCCGTCGCGGCCCCGCGCCACGGCCGCGCGTGCTCCAGCACGAAGGCCGCGATGCTCTCGACGTCGTCCAGCGCGGCGTGGGGCAGGTCGCCGGGCGGCGTCACGTCGGAGGCGATGGCGCGGATCGCCGGGTCGTCCGGGTGCAGCCAGGGCTTGCCGTTGGCGCCCCGGTTGACCTCGATCTTCGGGAGCGCGTCCCTCTTGAACCCCTCGACGACGACGAGGTCCACGGGGGACAGGCGGGCGAGGAGATCGTCCAGCGCCGGCTCCGGGGCCTCCCGGTGCTCCGTCATCAGCGCCCAGCGACGGGCCGAGGCAACGAGCACCTGCGCCGCCCCGGCCCGCCGGTGCAGCCAGGAATCCTTCCCCGGCACGTCCACGTCGAAGGCGTGGTGGGCATGCTTGATCGTGGAGACCGACAGCCCGCGCCCGATCAGGTGGGGGATGAGCCGCGTGAGGAGCGTGGTCTTCCCCGCCCCGCTCCAGCCGGCAAGGCCGATGACCCGCAACGGCGGCGGACCCTCAGCCCGCCCGGACGAGGCGCGGGCCGAGCGGTGTGGCGGGGGCACGGCGCGCCACCATCAACCCGCGCGGTCGCGCGGACGGTTCGCCCCGCCAACGCCGTTCCCCCACGCGTCCGTCGGCCATCGCGTCGATCGCGTCCCCCTGGTTCCCGCCGATCGGCGGGAGACGCGCCAGCATCGCCCCCGCCATCGGCACGGACAAGGGACGGCGCCGCCCGGCCGAGCCGGCGCCGGTCAGCCCTTCGTCTGCTTGACGGTCTGCTCGACCGCCTCCGTCACGGACGTTCCCGTCGTCCCGCCGACGTCCTTCGTCTCGCGGGTGGTGCGCTTCGCCTCGCCGCCCTCGATGGGCTTCGTCTCGGTCTTCTCGGTCGTGTCCGGCATGGTCGTGATCTCCGTGGGCGGGAAGACCCAACGGCCGGGCGCGGCGGCGGTTCCCCCCGGCTTGCCGGGCCCGGGGCGGGTCACCACTCTCCGCGCCCCGCGGCCCCGACGGGACGCGGGCGATGCGGGAAGGACGAACGCCGTGACCGAGACCAACCTCCGCGTCCTCCTCGCCGCCCGCCCCGGGGGCGCCGCCACCGCGGAGCACTTCCGCATCGTGGAGGAGCCGCCCCCGGCCCCGCGCCCCGGCGAGGCCCTGTTGCGCCACCGCTTCCTCTCCCTCGACCCCTACATGCGCGGCCGGATGAACGACGCGAAGTCCTACGCCGCCCCCGTCGCGGTGGGCGACGTGATGGAGGGCCAGTCGGTCGCCCAGGTGGTGGACGACCCCACCGGCCGCTTCCGCGCGGGCGAATGGGTGCTCGGCGGCAAGGGCTGGCAGCGCTTCTCCGCCGTGCCGGTGCACCTGCTGCAACCGATCGACCCGGACGCCGCACCGCCGTCCGCCCATCTCGGCGTCCTCGGCATGCCCGGGACCACCGCCTGGGCCGGGGTGACGGAGATCGCGACGCCGAAGCCCGGCGAGACCTTCGTCGTCTCCGCCGCCTCCGGCGCCGTCGGATCGGTCGCCGGGCAGATCGCGCGGCGGATGGGCGCACGCGTCGTCGGCATCGCCGGCGGCGCCGAGAAATGCGCCTTCGTCCGCGACGAACTCCGCTTCGACGACTGCGTGGACCACCGCGCCCCGGACTTCGCGGACCGCCTCGCCGCCGCCCTGCCGAACGGCGTGGATTCCTACTTCGAGAACGTCGGCGGCGCCGTGCAGGCCGCGATCTGGCCGCTGCTGAACGACTTCGCCCGCATCGCCTTCTGCGGCATGGTCGCGGAATACCAGGGTGACACGCGCCCCGGGCCCAACCTCGCGGCCGTCATCCGCAAGCGCCTGACGCTCCGCGGCTTCATCGTCTACGACTTCCCCCGGGCCGCCCCGACGTGGCGCGCTACCGGCGCCGCCTGGCTGCGCGACGGGACGCTGCGCTACCGGGAGGATTTGACGCGCGGGCTGGAGAACGCGCCGGACGCCTTCCTCGGCCTCCTCGCCGGCCGCAACTTCGGCAAGGCGGTGGTCGAGGTGACCTGACCCCGCCCTCGGCCGAACCGTCAGCCGAACAGGCGGAACGCCTGCTCGATCCGTTCGGGCAGCCAGCGGATCACCCGCTCCACCGCCGCGCCCACCTCGTCGATCGTCGTGCCCTCGCCCTCCGCCAGTTCCACCCGCCGGTCGCCCGCGTCCACGTCGAGCGTGCCGTTCGAGACGAACACCGCGAAGCGCCCCTCCAGCGGCCCCGCGAAGAACCGCGTGGCCCGCACGCCCAGCCGCGCCTGCGGGAAGGCGATGGACACCGGCGCCGGCAGCACCGCCGGCGCCTCATACAGCAGCGCCCCGTCGCTGACCCGCAGCGCCGTCCCCGCATCCGGCCCGCCGAGGACGTGGTGGTCCAGCCGCAGCGTCGCCCGCTCCCCCAGCTGCAGCCCGATGCCGCCGCTCAGGAGGGCGGAGAGCCGCGCCGTCGGCCCGGTCGTCAACAGGTCGTCGCGCCGCAGCGGGTCGAGGATGGAGAGGTTGCGCGGCGCATCGGCCCCGTGGCGCACCTGCACTTGGCCGCGCACACCCGTCACCTCACCCACCCGCGGGCGCCCCGCAACCGGCCGCACGGTCGAGACGGGCCGTTCCTGGGCCAGGGCCGGCATCGGGAGGATGAGGAGGGCGGCGGCGCCGAGCGCGCCGCGTCGCGTCATGGTGCGGATGGTGCGGGTGTCCTCTTTCCCGTCGGCGAACGTCACCGCGGCGGCGAAGGTTGCCCGCCCAGGCTCACGGCGACCGGCTCACGGCGACCGGCGGCGGTGCTACGGTCCGGCCATGCAGAACGATCCCGTGCCCCTCGCCCGCATCGTCGCGGCGGTCGAGGCGAAGGCCGCCGCCTACGCCGACCTGTCCGACCGCATCTGGGCGACGCCCGAGCTGCGCTTCGCCGAGCACGCCTCCGTCGAGGCGCAGATCGCGCGGATGGAGGCGGAGGGCTTCCGGGTGACCCGTGCCGTGGCGGGCCTCCCCACCGCCTTCGTCGCCGAGGCCGGCGAGGGCGGCCCGACCATCGCCTTCCTCGGCGAGTTCGACGCCCTCGCGGGCCTCTCGCAGGAGGCCGGGGTGGCGGAACCGCGCACGGCCACGCCCGGGGCGAACGGCCACGGCTGCGGCCACAACCTCCTCGGCGCCGGCGCGATGCTGGCCGCCGTGGCCGCGCGCGACGTTCTCGCCGCGGGGGGGCTTCCCGGCCGCATCCGCTACTACGGCTGCCCCGGGGAGGAGGGCGGGTCCGGAAAGACCTTCATGGCCCGCGCCGGCGCCTTCGACGGCGTGGACGCGGCGGTGACGTGGCACCCTGGGGGCGTGAACGGCGTCATGTCCGTGCGCACCCTCGCGAACTACCAAGTCCACTTCCGGTTCCGCGGGCGCGCCGCCCACGCGGCCGGTTCGCCCCACCTCGGCCGGTCCGCGCTGGACGCGGTGGAACTGATGAACGTCGGCGTGAACTATCTGCGGGAGCACGTGCCGCAGGATTCCTGCATCCACTACGCCATCACCGACAGCGGCGGCCTGTCGCCCAACGTGGTGCAGGCGCGCGCCGAGGTCCTCTACCTCATCCGCGCCCCCCGCGCCGCCGAGGCGCGGGCGCTGCTGGAGCGCGTCCGCGCCTGCGCCGAGGGCGCCGCCATCATGACCGGCACGTCGTGGAGCATGGAGGTGGACAAGGCCTGTTCCGAGACCCTGCCGAACACCGTGCTGGAGAGCGCGATGCACCGCCACTTCGCCGGGATCGGCGCCCCCGCCTATGACGAGGCCGACCGCGCCTTCGCGACCGCCATCCGCGCGAGCCTGACGGCGGAGGACATCGCCTCCGGCGTCGCCTCCTACGGCGTCGATCCCGCCCTCGGCGCGATGCCGCTGCACGAGGGCGTGACGCCCTTCGACGGCACCTCCATCGTGCAGTACGGATCGACCGACGTCGGCGACGTGTCGCAGATCGTCCTGACCGTGCAGGCCTGGGGCGGCTGCTGGGCCGTCGGCACGCCGTTCCATACGTGGCAGGCCGTCGCCCAGGGCAAGTCCCCCGCCGCGCACAAGGGCATGGCGACCGCGGCGACGGTGATGGCCGCGACCGCCCTGGAAGCCCTGTCGGACCCCGATCTGCTGGCGCGGGCGGGGGCGGAACTCGCGTCCCGCCTCGGCGCCGCGCCTTACGTCAACCCGATCCCGGCGGAGGTGGTGCCGCCGCCGCTTCGGTGATCAGGCCGCGACCTCGACGAGGACCACTTCGGAATCCTCCTCCGCCGTGACGCGGACCTCCGCCTCGTCCCGCACCGCGGCGCCGTCGCGCTCGCCGACCACGACGCCGTTCACCGTCACCCGCCCCTTCGCGGGAACGAGGTAGGCGGCCCGACCCTTGCCGAGCGCCAGGGTGGCGGTCTGCCCCTTCGCGAGCGTCGTCGCCATCACCGCGCCGTCGGTGTTGAGGCGCAGGCCGTCGCCGTCATCGTCCGCGCGGCCGGAGGCCAGCACCTCGAAGCCCGCACCCTCCCCCTTCGCCTTCGGGAAGGACCTGGCGCCCCAGCGCGGCGGCGCGCCCGCCCGGTCCGGCACGATCCAGATCTGGAAGATCTTCGTCGTCACCGGCTCCAGGTTGTATTCCGCGTGCACGATCCCGGTGCCGGCGGACATGATCTGCACGTCCCCCGCCTCCGTACGCCCCTCGTTGCCGAGGTTGTCGCGGTGGGTGATCGCGCCTTCGCGGACGTAGGTGATGATCTCCATGTCGCGGTGCGGGTGCGGGTCGAAGCCCGTGCCCGGGGCGATCTCGTCGTCGTTCCACACGCGCAGGTTGCCCCAGTTGGTGCGGCCGGCGTCGCGGTAGGACGCGAAGGCGAAGTGGTGGCGCGCGTTCAGCCAGCCGTGGTCCGCGTGGCCGAGGGTGGCGAAGGGTCGGACGTCGATCATGGGAGCGTTCCCGGCCCCGGGGATATGCCCGGCGGCTTCGTCACGACAGATGGGCGATGCCCGGCCACGCCCAAGCGGGCGGCGACGATGGCGGCCATCCGCGGCCGTGATGGCGCTCAGCGCCGCCGCATCGCCTCACGCGCCGCGAGGGCCGCGACGGTGAGCGCGAGCCCGCCGAGCATGGCGCCCGCCACGACGTGGGTCGCGACGATCGCCCCGCCGTGCAGCGACAGGAGCGGGTGCCGGACCGGCGCCGTGAGCGCCTTCCCGACGATGGCCTTCGCGACGAGCGCGGGCAGGACCATCGCGCCGATCACCGGCCGCGCCCCGCACGGGCGGCGCGGAGCGTCAGCAACCCCCCGGCCGCGAGGGCGATGCCGGCCGACAGGCCGATCGCGAGCCCCGTGAGGGACAGGGCGGCGGACAGGATGATGGGCAAGGCGGCGGACTCCCTCGGCCGGCGGATGGAGCGCGGAACTGTGGACGTGCCGCGGTTCCGCAAGCCCTACCGCGACATCAGCACCGGCATGTCAGCGTTCTCCAGCACGTGCCGCGTCACGCCGCCGAGGATGAGCTGCCGCAGCCGGGAATGGGAGTAGGCCCCCATCGCCAGCAAGTCGCACCCGAAATCCCGCGCGGCGCCGAGCAGCCCGGCGCCGACCTCCCGCGTCACCGGCGTGAACTCCTGCGTCTCCGCCTCGATGCCGTGCCAGTGGAGGTAGTTGAGCACGCCGCGCACGTCGGGCCCGCGGCGCTGGTAGCCGGCGGAGTGGAGGATGCGGACCGCCGCGGCGTGGTGCATCCAGGGCAGCGCCGCCGCCAGCGCCGCCGCGCTCTCCGACGAACCGTTCCAGGCGCAGCAGATGCGGCTGCCGATCGTCTCCGGCGGCTTCCGCGGCGCCACGAGCACCGGCCGCCCGCTGTCGAACAGCACGGCGTGCAGCGCGTCGGAGGACGACACGTCGTCCCCCGCGTCGGGGTGCGGGACCACCGCGATGTCGTAGAGGCGGGCGCGCTGGGCCACCATGTCCTCCTCGCGCCCCGGGGTGGAGGCGAAGGAGACGGTCACCGCGGCCTCCGCGGCCTTGATCGCCTCCTCCGCGGAGTTGGCCATCACCACGTCGCGGCCCTCCACGAAGCGGTCGAACAGGGCGCGGACCCGGTCGGCGCGGTCGCCGGATTCGCGTTCCGTCGCCGCCATCATCTCCTCGATCATGGCGCCCGACAGGCCTTCCCCCGCCAACGGCGCCACGTCCCGGGCGTCCACCCGGACGTGCAGGCAGTGGACGTGCGCGTGCCAGACGCGCCCGACCGCGAGCGCGGTGTGGAGCGCGGATTCGCCCGCCGACGTGCCGGTCAGGGGGACGAGGATGCGGCGATAGGCCATGGGGACGCCTCCCGGGGGGGCTGATTCCTAGCACGATTCGGCCCGCGCCACCCCTGCCATGGCGCCCAGCGCGGCGGGCAGCGGGTCGTCCGTGGCGTCGAGGCGCGCCCAGCCCATCAGGCCGGGGTCGGCGGCGAGGGTTTGTCGCAGAACCTCCACCGTCGCGTCCGACGCATCGCCGGTGCGGGCGGCGACCCGGGCCTCCAGCACCGCGGCCGGCGCCTCCAGCCACAGCCCGAGGAACGGCACGCCGGCCCGGCGCGCCACCGCCGCCGCCGTCGCCCGCACGGCGGGGTCGAGGAACATCGCGTCCAGCACCACCGCGTGCCCGCCGCGCAGGGCGTCCTCCGCCATGCCGAACAGCGCCGCGTGCACGGCCTCGCTCCGGTCGGGGGCATAGGCGTCGGGCGGCAGTCGCTCCTCCGGCGCCACGCCCGCCAGCCGCTTGCGCGTCTCGTCGCTCCGCAGGTGCAGGGCCCCCGGCGAGGCCCCGACCCGCGGTGCCAGCCGCCGCGCGAGGTGGGTCTTGCCCGTCCCCTGCACGCCGCCGACCGCGATCACCACCGGCGGCGGTGGCCGCAGCGCCGCCTCCGCGTCGCCGAGGAAGTCCAACCCGCGGGGCATCCCGCCCGGCAGCCGCGCGAGGCAATGCGCCCGGATCGTCGCCCGCGTGGACAGCCAGAGCGGCAGGCCCGCGACCAGCCCCGCATCCCCCGTCCGCGCCACCGCACGCGCCAGTACCCGCGTCGCCGCCCCCCGCCCCGCCCGGCGCACGAGGTCCGCGAGGAGGAAGGCGAGGTCGTAGCCCACATCGATCGTCGCCAAGTCCTCGTCGAACTCCAGCGCGTCGAAGGGCGTCGGCACGCCGTCGAGCAGGACGAGGTTGCCGAGGTGGAGATCGCCGTGGCAGCGCCGCACGAACCCACCCGCCGCGCGCCGTGCGAGGACCGGCGCCAGGCGCCGAAGCCAGCCCTCGGCCGCGCGTCGCCACGCGACGACCCGGTCCCGCGGCAGGCCCGCCGCCACCGCGGCCCGCGCGTTCCCCCGCAGCACCGACGCGAACCGGGCCGGCGCGTCCACGTCGCGCACCACGGGGTTGGCCACCTGCATCCGCGCCACCGCGTCGCCCAGGCCATCGAGCAAGCGGTCGTCCAGGCGCCCGTCCGCCGCCACCGCGTCGAGGAAGTCGCCCGGCGCGGCCGGCGCCATCTCCAGCACCCATTCCGTCGCCGCCGGGTCGTCCGCCGCCACGATCCGGTCGCCGGCGATCCCGTGGACGCCGCGGTAGAACCCCGGTGCGAGCGGGGCGTTCAGCGCGAACTCCCGGTCGAGGAACCGACGCCGCGACGCCGGCGCGGAGAAGTCGAGGAAGCCGAGGGCCACCGCCTTCTTCAGCTTCAGCACCCGGTCCCGCCCGACGAAGACCGCGGAGATGTGCGTCTCGATCGGGGCGTCGGCGCCCGTGAGGCGCGCGAGCAGCGCCGCCGCGGCGGCCTGTCCCGCCGGGATGGTCAGGGGTAGAGCCGCCCCGTCGTCCACCCCTCCCCGGCCCGGGTGAAGACCAGCCGATCGTGGCGGCGGTAGGGCATGTCCTGCCAGAACTCGATCCGCGACGGCAGCACGCGGAAGCCGCCCCAGTGCGGCGGGCGCGGCACGTCCTCGCCGGGATGCCGGGCCTCGATCGCCGCGATCCGCCGATCGAAATCCACGCGCGAGGGCAGCGGCCGGGACTGGTCCGACGCCGCCGCCGCGATCCGCGAACCGCGCGAGCGGGAGGCGAAGTAGGCGTCGGACTCGGCGGCCGTCACGCGCTCCACCGCCCCCTCCACCCGCACCTGCCGCCGCAGCGACTTCCAGTGGAAGGTCAGCGCCGCCCGCGGATTGGCCAGGAGTTCCCCGCCCTTGCGGCTCTCCTCGTTCGTGTAGAAGGCGAAGCCGCGGTCATCCAACCCCTTCAGCAGCACCATCCGCGCGGACGGGGTCCCGTCCGCCGCCGCGGTCGAGAGGCACATCGCGTTCGGGTCGTTCGGCTCGGCCCCCTCCGCCAGCGCCATCCAGTCGCGGAACAGGGCGAAAGGATCGGCCGCGTCGGGGATGCCCGGAACCTCGGGCGGGACGGGCGCGATCGTCGTGTCGGGCATCCGGCCTCCGTGGTCGTCCCCGCATCTGGGCCCCCTTGTTCGGGGAGGGTCGGTGTGCCACCCCTCCCGGCCGCCCGCAACCGCGCGAAAGTTCCCGCATGACCGACGCCATCCCCGACGCGGAGGCCCCCACGCGGGGCACGCTCATGGCGGGCAAGCGCGGCGTGGTGATGGGCGTGGCGAACGACCGCTCCATCGCCTGGGCCATCGCCCGCGCCGTCGCCGCCCAGGGCGCCGAAGTGGCCTTCACCTACCAGGGCGAGGCGTTGGAGAAGCGCGTCCGCCCCCTCGCGCAGAGCATCGGCGCCGACCTGCTCGTGCAATGCGACGTGTCCGACGACCCCGCGATCGACGCCGCCTTCGCCACGGTCGCCGCGCGCTGGCCGACGATCGACTTCCTCGTCCACGCCATCGGCTACGCGGACAAGCAGTACCTGCGCGGCCGCTACCTCGACACGCCGCGGGACGCCTTCCTCCAGGCGCTCGACATCTCCTGCTACTCCTTCGTCGCGGTGGCGCGGCGGGCGGCGGCGATGATGGGGCCGGGCGGGTCCATGCTCACCCTCTCCTACCTCGGGGCGGAGCGGGTGACGCCGCACTACAACGTCATGGGCGTGGCGAAGGCGGCGCTGGAGGCGAGCGTGCGCTACATGGCGACCGACCTCGGCATCGACGGCATCCGCGTCAACGCCATCTCCGCCGGCCCGATCCGGACGCTCGCGGCCAGTGGGATCGGCGACTTCCGCTACATCCTGAAGTGGAACCAGTACAACGCCCCCCTTCGCCGCAACGTGGCGCTGGAGGAGGTGGGCGGCGCCGGCCTCTACATGTTGTCGGAGCTGTCGGGCGGCGTGACGGGGGAGGTGCACCACGTGGACAGCGGCTACCACGTCGTGGGGATGAAGAACCCGGACGCGCCGGACATCACGGTGGAGAAGGGGGGGTGACGGGCGCGTTGGCCGCCTCGTTCCGCCCATGGTAGCCTGATCCGATGGCGATGCTGGGCTTCGACACGCACGCGGTCTTCAAGGATCTTCACGCCGCCGGATTCACCGAGCAGCAGGCGGAGGTCCTGACGCGGACCGTCCGTCAGGCGCAGGAAGCGTTCCTCGCGGACCTGCCCACGAAGGCGGACCATGCCGTCTTGCGCAACGACATCGAGACCCTGCGCCTCTCGACCGAGACCAACATCGAAGCGCTCCGCGCTTCGACCAAGTCCGACATCGAGGCCCTGCGCGCCTCCACCAGATCCGATATCGAGGCCGCCCGGTTGTCCACCGAGGCCCGCATCGCGAACCTCAAGGTCGAGCTCGTCCGGTGGGTCGTCGGCGCGGTCAGCGCGCAATTCATCGCGCTCGCGGCGCTGGCCCGCATCTTCTTCACCTAGCGCCGGTCCTTGTCCCACAACTCCTTCGGCCACCTCCTCCGCGTCACCACCTGGGGCGAGTCCCACGGCCCCGCCATCGGCTGCGTCGTGGACGGCTGCCCCCCCGGCCTCGCCCTCACCGAGGCCGACATCCAGCCCTTCCTCGACCGCCGCCGCCCCGGCCAGTCGAAGTTCGTCACCCAGCGCCAGGAAGCCGACGCGGTCCGCATCCTCTCCGGGACCTTCGAGGGCCTTACCACCGGCACCCCCATCGCCCTGCACATCGAGAACACGGACCAGCGGTCGAAGGACTACGGCGAGATCAAGGACCGCTTCCGGCCCGGCCACGCCGACCTCGCCTACCACCTCAAATACGGCGTCC
>CAXVWQ010000384.1:0-2789 GCA_964263755.1 Roseomonas sp.
CGCCCTCGGCGGGGGGGACGCCGCGGCGGCAGGTGGTGGGGTGGGATGCCGGGCGGCTCTCCATGCTGCTGGCGGTGCTGGAGGCGCGGTGCGGCATGACGCTCGGGATGAACGACGTCTATCTCAACGTGGCGGGCGGGCTGCGGGTGACGGAGCCGGCGGCGGACCTCGCCGTGGCGGCGGCGCTGGTGTCGGCCGCCACCGACCGGCCGGCGCCGGCGGACATGGTGTTCTTCGGGGAGGTCGGGCTGTCCGGGGAGATCCGGCAGGTCGCGCAGACGGAGCTGCGGCTGCGGGAGGCGGCGAAGCTCGGGTTCGCGGCGGCGACGCTGCCGCGGCGGGTGGCGCGGGGCGGGCGGGCGCCGGCGACGCCGGAGGGGCTGCGGGCGACGGAGGTGGGGCACCTCGCCGACCTCGTCGCGCCGTTCGCGGCGGGGGGGCGTCGGAAGGGACCGGAGAAGGCGGGCCGGGCGGCGCCCGCCGCGCCGAAGGAGGAGGACGAGGCGGCCTGAACGGGCGGGCCCCGATGATCCCGGCCGGGTTCGGCCGGAGCGGCAGCGCTCCCGGGCGCGGTCCGCGGGGTCGGGCCGACGACAACCCGCCCGTGCCGGGTGTAGGCTGGCGAGCAACGCCCGGGGGAGGCCCGCCCATGAATCGTCGCACCATCCTGCAAGCCGGTCTCGCCGCCGCCATCCCCCTCCACCGGGCCGCCGCGCAGGACGCGTGGCCGGAGCGGGCGGTCACCCTCCTCGTCCCCTACGCGCCCGGCGGATCGAACGACGTGGTGGCGCGGCTCATGTCGCCCGGCTTCTCCGAGGCCTTCAACGGCCGCGGCTTCCCCGTGGAGAACCGGGCGGGCGGCGGCGGGTCGGTCGGGATGGGCGCCATCGCCCGGGCAAGGCCGGACGGGTATTCCCTTCTCGTCTCGTCGGCCTCCAACCACGTGTTCAACCACTTCGTCGTGCCGAACCAGGGCTACGACCCGCGGGAGGCGCTGTCCGCCGCATGCCTGTGGGTGGACGTGCCGAACGTCATCGTGGCGCACGCCTCGCTCGGCGTCTCCACCATCCAGGAATTGCTGGCGAAGGCGCGGGCGGAGCCAGGGCTCGGCTTCGGCACCTCCGGCACCGGCACGAGCAACCACCTCGCGGGCGAACTCCTCCGGCTGCGGACGGGGGTGGACATCACCCACGTGCCCTATCGCGGCGGCGGGCCGCTGCTGAACGACATCGTCGGCGGCACGGTGAAGATGGCGGTGATGAACCTGCCGACCGCGCTCCCGGCCATCGAGACGGGGCGGGTGCGCCTGCTCGGCCTCTGCACCGACCAGCGGCTGCGGAGCCGGCCGAGCTACCCGACGGTGATGGAGCAGGGCGTGCCGGACTTCGTCGTGCGGTCCTGGACCGGGCTGTTCGCGCCGAAGGGGACGCCGCGGCCGGTGCTGGAGCGGCTGTCCGGCGAATCGCGCCGGCTGCTCGACAACCCGACGATCCGGACCCGGCTGGTGGAGTTGGGATCGGAGCCGATCTGGATGGGGCCGGACGAGACCGACGCCTACGTCCGGTCGGAATGGGACAAGTGGGGCCCGGTGGTGCGCGCCGCGGGGGTGACGAGCACCTGACGGCGCCCGGCCCTCACCCCGCCTTCGTGCGCCGCTTCGCCGCGGCGACGTGGCGGCGGAGGACGGCGTTCATCCGGGTCTGGTAGCCGGGTCCGGCGGCGCGGAACCAGTCCAGCACCTCCGGGTCCACCCGGATGGAGATCGGGGTCTTGCGGTCGCCGTCCACCATGACCGCGAGGGCGAGGTTCTCGGGCGGCACGTCGGAATCGGGGTCGTCGGCGATGGCCGCCTCCAACTCCTCCTCCGTCATCGCGTCCACCCGCGCCCAGTCCGTGTCGGACTCGGCCCGTGCCCGCATCGCCAGGATGTCAGCCTTCGAGTAGCGCCTCATACCTCCGGCGTTCATTTGTCCTTGCTCTCCGGGCGGAAATTATGCGGGTGACCCCGTCCCTCATCACGAAGATGACCGTGACCAACGATCCACCCAACGGCCCCGTTGCCGCCTGCCGGGCTTCGCCCCCCACCGCGCGCGCGGATGCTTCGTAGTAGCGAGCGTCGAACACGTCGATCGCGTCGAGGAAGTCTATCCCGTGCTTGACCTTGTTGATCGCTTGCTTGGCTTCGTCCCACTCAAACTCGCGGTCATCCGGCACGACGCATGAATCGGACGTGCTGGGATGATGTCCAGTCGGTCATTCGACTTCCCTCAAGATCCCCCGCACCTTCGTATATACATTCCTGTGGGCTGTGCAAGCGTCAACCTGGGTGCAAGTGCCGCCGCACCAGCCCGTGCCGCGGCGAGAAGGCCAGCGCCGCCGCGAACAGCGCCGACAGCGCCAGGACGATGCACCCCGCGGGCGAGGCGTCCAGCACGAAGGAGGCGTGCAGCCCCGCGGCGGTCGCGATCCAGCCTGCGGCCACGGCCACCCCGCACATCCGGCCGAACCGGTCGGCCAGCAGCACGCCGATGGCACCCGGCGTGATGAGCAGGGCGACGACGAGGATGACGCCGACCGCCCCGGTCCCGGCGACGATCGCCGCGGCGAGCAGCGCGAGGAGCAGCACGCGGAGGCGCCCCGGTGACAGTCCCGCGACCCGGGCTTGCCCGGGATCGAAGAGGAAGAGGACGAGGTCGCGGCCCCGCACGGCGAGCACCGCGAGGCCGGCCGCGGCGACGGCGAGGGTCTGCCACAGGTCCGACGCCTCGATGCCGAGGATGGAGCCGAAG
>CAXVWQ010000385.1:0-11747 GCA_964263755.1 Roseomonas sp.
GGCCCGGGCCGAGCGGTTCGGAATCATCGCCTTCGTCGACGCGTCCAAGGCGCGTCAGCGAAGGGCGTTGCAGGCGATGGGCGTGGAGGCGCGGCTGGCCGCGACGGAAGCGCTGAACCTGCCGATGACCACGCTGACGGATCCGATCGCGTCCAGGCCCGCGCTGATCGCGGCGGCACGGCGGTTGGCGGGGGCGGGATCGGAGGTGATCGTGCTCGGGTGTGCCGGGCTGGCGCCACATCGGGCCGCGGTGGAGGAAGCGATCGGCCGGCCCGTGATCGAGCCGATCGCGGCGGCCGGTGCGATGGCGGCGCTGGCCCTGGAATCATGAAGAAGGCCGCTGCTCCCTGGGGGAGCGCGGCCTTCCTGCCACCAACGAGTGATGCCGCTTCGCGAGATCAGCGCGGTGTGGCGTCCGCGGTGCGGTTGGTGGACTGCTCGGCGATGCGGGCTCGCTCACGCTCCCAGTACCCGCGCCGCATGTCCCGTGCCTCCCGCTCCCGCACGTCGGATGCACGAGTCGTGGCGGCCCGCGGCGAGGCATCGGCCGACGCCGCTTGGGCCGACCCGGTCACGCGGGAGAAGAACGAGCCGAACACGCTGTCGTGCCCCTGCGCGGAGGCTGGAACGGCGACCCCGGCCACGGCAGCAGCGAGGATGGTGGCGGCGAGCACGGGGCGGAACATGGCGTCTAGGTCTCCTGCGGTGGGAACGTGACGGGCGGGGCGTGGTTGCCTACCAGCGTCGCCGCTCGTCATCGAGACGGCGACGCTCGTCGCCGATCCGGCGCTCCTGCTCCGCCAGTTGCCGGTCGCGGTCGCGGAGGTTGCGGTCGCGGTCGCCCGTCTGCCGGCCCCGCTCCCAGTCCCCCCGACGTCCCTCCCGGCGCTCGCGCTGACGTTCGCGCTCCATGCGGGCGCCTTCCTCACGGAGACGCTGATCGTTGGACTGGCGGCGCGCGTCGTCGCGGCCGCGATCACCGCCGAACTGGCGCACGGCACCGTCCAGCAAGGCATTCAGGTCCTGCGCGACCGCCGGGGCGGCGGCGCCGATGGCAAGGGCGGCGAGGGCCGCGCGAGCGAGGAGCATCGGGCGCATCGTGGCCTCCTTCGTATGTCGTCGAACGGATAACGCCCCGGGGCCGGCCGCGTTGCCCGGAAGCGCGGGCGTGATCGGCGGGCTCAGCGGGACGCCGTCCCGGTCGTCGGCGTCGTGCCGGGGGCGGTGACGGTGTCGGAGGCGGAGCCCTGGGGCAGGGCGAGGAGGTCGCGGCGCTCCGCGGGCAGCGCGCCGCGGCTCGTGTCCTCGACGGAGACGGGGGCTTCGGCGCTGCCGGCGGCGCGGAGGTCGCGGGCGGCGTCGGACACGCGATCCTGGGCGAGGCCCCGGCGCAGCTGATCGGCGGCGTCGCGCTGCGCCGCGCTCTGGGCGAAGGCGTGGCCGGTGCCGAGGATCGGCGACAGGGCCGGTGCGGCGAAGCAGACGGCGAGGAAGAGGGAACGCGTGCGGATCATCGGGGGCCTCCGCCCCCGACAACGCGGCGCTCCGCGCGATGGTTACGCCCGCGCTTGGCCGGGCCGCCATTCGTCGGGCGCGACGGCACCGACCTGCTCCACGATGCGCCCGTAGGCCTCCGGGCGGCGGTGGGCGGCGAAGTGGAAGATGGTGGTGCGGCCGAGGGTACAGGCGTCGAGGTCGATCTCCGCGGTGATCACCTCGTCGTCCCAGGTGGTGGCCTGGGCCATGATCTCGCCGCCGGGGTTGACGATGATGGAGTGGCCGAAGAGTTCGTGGCCGTCCTCCGTGCCGGCCTTGGCGACGGCGACGCCGAAGCAGGCGTTCCCGTAGCAGCCGGCGCGGATCGAGAGGTGCGAGTGCTCGACGCGGAGGTGGTGCGCCTCGAAGCCGCGGTTCTCCATGTTGAGGGAGGGGGTGTTGTAGCCGAGCATGACGAGTTCGACGGATTGCAGGCCGAGGACGCGCCACGCCTCGGGCCAACGGCGGTCGTTGCAGATCATCATGCCGAGGTTCACCCCGCCGGCGGTGCCGACGGGGGCGCGGATGACGGGGAAGCCGAGGTCGCCGACCTCGAAGTAGCGCTTCTCCAGGTGCTGCACGGTAAGGGTGGGGTCGTGTTCCGCGTGGCCAGGCAGGTGGACCTTGCGGTATTTCAGGACGACCTCGCCGGAGGGGTGGACGAGGACGGCGGTGTTGAAGTGGCGGCCTTCCGGCGTGCGCTCGGCGTAGCCGAGGTGGAAGGCGAGGTTCAGGCGGCGGGCGGCCTCGAAGAGGGGGGCGGTCTCGTTGGAGGGGAGGGCGGTCTCGAACCACGGGTCGGCGGCGGCGCGGTCCGCCTCGTACCAGCGGGGGAAGAAGGTGGTGAGGGCGAGTTCGGGGAAGACGACGAGGTCGGCACCGCGGCGGGCGGCGGTCTCCATCATCGCGACCATGCGGCGCACCGCGACGTCGCGGCCCTCCGCGCGCTGGATGGGGCCGAGCTGGGCGCCGGCGACGACGAGACGACGATTCATACCACCTCCGTCCATTCGGCGGGCCGCAGGGCGTAGCCGTCGCCGTCCTTCAGCACGTAGCCGTTCGCCGGGAAGGGCCAGTGGTAGCCGATGCAGCGGATGCGGTCCGCCGCGACGCGGTCCAGCAGGCGGCGGCGGGACGCGACGGCCAGCGGGCCGTCCATGTCCACCACCGGGTGCCAGTCGGGGCGGCGGAGGGTGAGCTCGGGGCGGCCGGTGACGTCACCCAGCACCATCACGGCATCGGCGCCGTCGGTGACGAGGTAGGAGGTGTGGCCGGGCGTGTGGCCGGGCGTGGGAATGGCGCGGATGCCGGGCAGGGCCTCGGAATCCATCGCCACGGGCCGCACGCGGGAAAGGTAGGGGGCGAAACGGCGGCGGACGTTCTCGAAGTTCGGGCGCAGGTGCTCCGTGGAGCGCGGCATGGCGCCGGTGAAGGTCCAGAAGGCCCATTCGGGTTCGGGCACCACGATCTCGGCGTTCGGGAACACCGCCGCGCCGTCGCGCGTCGTCAGGCCGTTGATGTGGTCCACGTGGAAGTGGGTGACGACCACGGCGACGACGCGCGCGGGGTCGAGGCCGGCGGCGCGCAGGTTGGCGGGGAGGGAGCCGGATTGCGGGGTGAGCTGGCCGCCCGATCCCGCGTCGAACATGACGAGGCCGGCGGGGGTGTCGAGGACCGTGACGTTGAAGGGGGAGCGCATCGCCGCGGGGTCCAGGCCGCCGGCGCGCATCGCGGCGGCGACCTCCTCCGCCGGCGCGTTGCGGACGAAGCGGGCGGCGGCGTCGGGGAAGGTGATGAAGCCGTCATGCACGACGGTGGCGAGGAGGGCGCCGACGCGGAAGCGGTAGAAGCCCGGGGCCTGCGAGACGGGCGCCGGCTGGGCGAGCGCGGGGCGGTGCCGCAGGAGCGCGGGCACGGCGAGGGCGGCGGTCGCGCCGAGCATCCAGGTGCGCCGATCCATGTCGCGATCTCCTTCGACGACACACTATATATATGTGCGCGATGCGCGTCGTCCTCAGCCCGCGCGGAACGCCGCTTCCAGCGCGGCGATGTCGAGCTTCACCATGCCCATCATCGCGGTCATCGCGCGCGCGGCGGCGGCGCGATCGGGGTCGGCGAGCATGGTGGGGAGCGCGCGGGGCACGACCTGCCAGGGCACGCCCCAGGGGTCCTTCAGCCAGCCGCACTGCATCGGCGCGCCGCCGCCCTCCAGCAGCCCGTCCCAGATGCGGTCGAGTTCGGCCTGGTCGTCGCATTCGACGGAGAGCGACATGGCGTGGGAGTGCGGCGCGGGCTGGCCGCCGTTCAGCGCGAGCAAGGAGTGGCCGGCGAGGGTGAACTCGATCGTGAGGAGGTCGCCGGCCACTCCGCCGGGGAAGTCGGCGGCGGCGCGCGACATGCGGCCGAGCGACGAGCCGGGGATGAGGGAGACGTAGCGGCGCGCCGCCGCCTCGCCGTCGCGTTCGAACCAGACGCAGGTGGTGAGGCGGGGGGATGGCATGGGCGGTCCTCCGGGAGACGGGATCATTCGATGGCCCGGCGCGCGCGGTCGCGGCGGCGGGACTGGCGTTCGTTGTCGTTCGCCGCTTCCGCCGCGACGGCGCGGGCGTAGGGCAGGGACACGGCGCGGCGACGGTCCCAGTTCGCGGCGTAGCGGGCGGCGAGGGCGGGGTCGTTCAGCAGCAGCAGGTTCTCGGCGTTCCCCTCCTGGGCGGAGCGGGAGAAGTTGAAGGAGCCGGTGGGGACGAGCGCGCCGTCCACGACGATGACCTTGTTGTGGGCGATGCCCGGCGGGTCGTCCACGAGCACCTCCACGCCGGCGGCGTCCACCCTCGCCGCGAGGGCGAAGCGTTCGGAAAGCTGGCCGTCGTCCACGATGACGCGCACCCGGACCCGGCGGCGGTGGGCGGCGACGAGGGCCTCGGCGATCGGCGGGGAGGTGAAGGAGTAGGCCTGGACGAGGATGTCGCGCTGGGCGTCGCCGATGGCGGCGACGATGCGGGCGGTGCAATCCTCGCCGGGGGTGAAGCACACCGCCGCCGCGCCGGGGGCGAGGGGTGGGGGGCCGGCCTCCCGCGTGAACCACCGGGTAGCGAGGCCCGCGCCGATCAGGATGCCGAGGAGCATCGCGAGGAGGAGCGGGAGGCCGGAGCGCGAACCCATGCGTCAGGGCGGGGCCGTGATGCCGGCCTGTTCCACGATCCGGCGGTATTCCTCGGGGCGGCGGTGGAGGCCGAGGTCGAAGATCTTGCCGGGGCCGCGGCCCTGCTGGCCCGCGTCGAGATCGAGGTCGGCGACGAGGAGTTCATCGTCGAGCGTGCGGGCCTGGGCGACGACGAGGCCGTCGGGCGAGACGATGCAGGAGCCGCCGATGAGTCCCGACCCGTCCTCGTCGCCGGCCTTGGCGACGGAGACGGCCCAGGTGGCGTTGAAGTAGGCGTTCGCCTGGACGGCGAGGGTGGAGTGGAAGGTTCGGCGGTCCGAATCCTCCGCGTCGCCGCCGTTCGGGTCGTAGGCGGCGGAGTTGTAGCCGATCACCACGAGTTCGACGCCTTGCAGCCCGAGGCAGCGCCACGCCTCCGGCCAGCGGCGGTCGTTGCAGATGAGGGTGCCGAGGACGGGGCGGCCCCAGGTCTCGGGGCCGCGGGCGACGGGGAAGCCGAGGTCGCCGGGGAGGAAGTAGCGCTTCTCCAGCTGCTGGAAGCGTTGCCCGGCGCGGGGCTCGACGGAGCCGGGGAGGTGGACTTTCCGGTATTTCAGGATCGCGTCGCCGTCCGGGCCGACGATGAGGGACGCGTTGAAGCGGCGACCGCTGCCGGTGACCTCGGCGTAGCCGACGGCGAAGCCGATGCCGAGGGCGCGGGCGCGGTCGAACAGGGGCTGGACCTCGGGGTTCGGCATGCGTCGTTCGTAGAAACGGGCGAGCTCCGCCGGATCCTCGACGAGCCAGCGCGGGAAGAAGGTGGTGAAGGCGAGTTCGGGGAAGACCACGAGCCGCGCGCCGCGGGATGCGGCGCCCTCCAGCAGGGCGACCATGCGATCGAGGATGGCGGCACGCGGCATGGCCCGGGGGTTCGGCCCCATCTGGGCGGCGGCGACGCGCAGCGTGCGGCTCATGGCGTGGCCCCCGGATGGCGTTGCGTCTCGCGCGTCGGGAACGGGATGACGGTGGAGGGGGACGGGGGCGGGTCCACCACGGCCCCGTCGAGCGTGGGGGGCGTGCCTTCGGGCACCGGCGGGGCGTCGGCGCCGCGCGGCTCCTCGGTCATCGCGTCGGGCCCGGCGGCCCCGTCCGGCGTGGTGGGCGGCGCGTCGGGGGGAAGGTCGCTGTAGTGGGTGGGCACCTCGAGGTCGTCCTCCGCGGGTTTCGCGATTATGGAAAAGGCGAGCCGGCCGCAGATCACGGCGATAACGAAGCCGATCAGCGCCAGCGGCACCGATGTCCCGGGGCCGGTGATCCACACCCAAAGCGCGAATCCGCTCAGCGCCGCGGTGACAGCGAGGAAGAGTGGGGAGAAGACGCCCCGCCCGCCCGTTGAGCTGAACCGGCCGCGCCGCCGCGTCGCGCCCTCGTCGCTCACCGGGCGACGTTCGTGGGCAAGGCCACGGGGTCGCGGTTCTGGCGGGGGACGAAGCGGCCCTCGCCGGGTTTCGACAGGACGGCGGTGCCGTCCCAGATCGGGCGGCCCCGCAGGTAGGTGGCGGCGACGCGGCCGCGCATGCGGCGGCCGTGATAGGGGGAGTGGCGGAACTCCTCGCGGTCGAGGATGGCCGATTGGTCGAAGGCGAAGTCGCCGCGTTCCATGACGCACAGGTCGGCGTCGGCGCCGACGGCGATGCTCCCCTTCTTCGGGGCGAGGCCGTGGTAGCGGGCGGGCTCCGACGCGCAGAGGCGGGCCATCAGGGTGAGCGGCAGGCCGCGCTCCTCCAGCAGGGTGAACATCAGCGGGGCGAAGGACTGCATCCCCGTCAGGCCGGCGCCGATGGCGAAGATGTCGCCGGTGTAGGTCTTGCGGTGCAGCGGCCAGGGGGCGTGGTCGGTGGAGACGTAGGCGACGAGGCCTGCCTCCACGGCGCCCCACATGCGCTCCACCTCCTCGGCGGAGCGGAAGGGGGGGTTGCACTTGCCCATGCCCTTCAGCCGCAGCAGGTCGTCCACGGTCATGCAGAGGTAGTGGACGCAGGCCTCGCCGCTCGCGCGGGCGCCGGCGCGGCGGAAGGCGGCGGCGATCTCGAAGCCGCGGGCGAGGGAGGAATGGGCGATGTGGACGTGGGCGCCCGTCTCCAGCCCGATCTCGAAGATCGCGTTGTTCGCGAGGTTTTCCGCCAGCGGCGGGCGGGTGATCGCGTGCTGGATGACGTCGGTCCGCCCCGCGGCCTTGGCCTGCTCGGTCAGGCGCAACACCGTTTCCTGGTCCTCGTTGTGGACGGCGACCATGAGGTTGGTCTTGGCGATCTCGGCGAAGGCCTCGCGCATCAGGGGGGCGTCGATGCGCGGGAAGCGGACGGCGTCGTACTCGTAGGTGGAGAGCTTGAAGGCGGAGGCGCCGGCCTCGGCCAGCCCGGCGATGGCGTCCACGCCGCCGTCCTTGCGGATCGTGGCGTAGAGGGCGACGTCCACGTGGGACAGGCGATGCAGGTGGTCCACCTTGTCGCGGAAGATCGCGGCGTCCGTCACCGGCAGCGGCACGTCGTAGGGCATGTCGCAGCAGGTCGTGACGCCGCCGGCCGCGGCCGACATCGTCGCGCCTTCGATGCCCGGCCAGCCGGCGGAGGAGGCGGTGTGCATGTGGCCGTCCACGAGGCCGGGGAGGATGACGCGGCCGCGGTGGTCCTCGACGGCGGCGGCGGGGGGCGGGTCGCCCCCGCCGATGGCGGCGACCGTCTCGCCGCGCACGGCGACGTAGCCATCCGCCAGGACCCGGTCGGGCAGGACGAGGTCACCGCGGATCACGCGGTCGAAGGGAGGCTGCATCGTGGGTTCCGGCATCACGCCGGAAAGTTACGGCCCGGCGCCCCCGCCGCCAACCCGGGCCCGGGCCGGATGGACGAGGGCGCGGGCGCGAGTCAGAACGCGGGGAGGAATCCCGGAGGAACGACGCCCATGCAGATGCACCCCGTGAAGGTCCACCCGTCCAAGGCCCTGCTGCGGTGCGAGGACCAGCTGGCCTGGAAGATCGCGGGCGTGGCGGCGGACCCGGTGGCGGTGCCGGACGACACGGCGGCGATGATCGTCAACCGGGTGATCGACAACGCCGCGGTCGCGCTGGCGGCGATCAACCGCTCGGCCCCGACCTCCGCCCGGCAGATGGCGCTGGGGCATCCGCGGGAGGGCGGGGCGACGGTGTTCGGCGTGCCGTCGGCGCGGCGCTTCTCCCCGGAATGGGCGGCCTGGGCGAACGGGACGGCGGTGCGCGAACTCGACATGCACGACACCTTCCTCGCGGCCGACTACTCCCACCCCGGGGACAACATCCCGCCGGTGCTGGCGGTGGCGCAGACCACGGGCAAGTCCGGCGCGGAGGTGCTGCGCGGGCTGGCGACCGCCTACGAGATCCACATCGATCTCGTGCGCGCGATCTGCCTCCACGAGCACAAGGTGGACCACATCGCCCATCTCTGTCCCGCCGCCGCCGCGGGGGTCGGGACGCTGCTCGGGCTGGACCAGGCGACCATCTTCCAGGCGGTGCAGCAGGCGCTGCACGTCTCCGTCACCTTCCGGCAGTCGCGGAAGGGGGAGATCTCCTCGTGGAAGGCCTTCGCGCCGGCGCATGCGGGGAAGCTGGCAGTGGAGGCGGTGGACCGGGCGATGCGCGGGGAGGGTGCGCCGTCGCCGATCTACGAGGGCGAGGATTCGGTGATCGCCTGGGTGCTGGCCGGGCGGACGCAGCGTTATCAGGGCGACGTCTACGGGCCGACCTACTACGAGGTGCCGCTGCCGGGAGCGGGGGAGGCGAAGCGGGCGATCCTCGATTCCTACACGAAGGAGCATTCGGCGGAGTATCAGTCCCAGGCGCTGATCGACCTCGCCTTCCGGATGCGGGAGCGGATCGGGGATACCTCGAAGATCGAGAGGATCCTGCTGCACACCTCCCACCACACGCACTACGTCATCGGCACCGGGGCGAACGACCCGCAGAAGATGGACCCGAAGGCCAGCCGCGAGACGCTGGACCACTCCATCATGTACATCTTCACCGTCGCCCTGCAGGACGGCACCTGGCACCACGTGGATTCCTACGCGCCGGAACGGGCGGCGCGGCCGGACACGATCCGGCTGTGGCACGCCATGGAGACGCGGGAGGACCCGGAGTGGACCCGCCGCTACCACTCCCGCGACCCGAACGAGCTCGCTTTCGGCGGGCGGGTGGAGATCACCCTGAAGGACGGGACGGTGGTGACGGACGAGCTGGCGGTGGCGAACGCCCACCCGCTCGGCGCGAGGCCGTTCGGGCGGGCGGACTACATCCGCAAGTTCCGGATCATCACGGACGGCATCGTGGAGACGGCGGAGGCCGACCGCTTCATCCAGGCGGCGGAAAGCCTCGCGACGCTAAAGGCGAGCGAACTGGGGGAACTCAACGTCACCATCCCCGCGGAGCGGCTGAAGGCCGGGCGGCCCGGCATCTTCTGACGGTGCGGGACGCGGTCGCGATCCGGGCGGGCGTGCGGGCCGATGCGCCGGCCCTCGCCGCCTTGTTCGCGGCGTCCCGGGCCGCCGCGATGCCCTGGCTGCGCGTGGTCCACGACCCCGACGCGGCCCTCGGGTGGATGCGGGACGTCGTCCTGGCCCGGGGGGGCGTCCTCTTGGCCGACGAGGACGACGCGATCGCCGGGTTCGTCTCGCGCGACGGGACCTGGATCGAACACCTCCACCTCGCGCCGGACCGACTCCGGCGCGGGTTCGGCACCGCCCTCCTCCGCGCCGTGACGGCGGACGACCCGCCGGTGCTGCGCCTCCATGCCTTCGCTCGGAACGCCGGGGCGCGGGCCTTCTACGAGGCCCGCGGACTCGTCGCCGTGGCCGCGTCGGACGGCTCCTCCAACGAGGAGCGCGAGCCCGACATCCTCTACGAACGCCGCCGCGACGCGGCGGACCATCAGGGAGAACCCACCGCGTGAGCGACACCCCCGACATCCGCAAGGGCCTCGTCGGCGTCATCGCCGACGTCACCGCCGTCTCCAAGGTCATGCCGGAGACCAACTCGCTGACCTACCGCGGCTACGCGGTGCAAGATCTCGCGGAGGAATGCTCCTTCGAGGAGGTCGCCTACCTCCTCTGGAACGGGGAGCTGTCGGATGCGGCGCAACTGGCCGCGTTCCGGCGGGAGGAGGCGGCGAACCGGGCGATCTCGCCCGCCCTGCACGAGGTCATCGCGCGCTTCCCGCATGACGCCCACCCGATGGACGCCATCCGCACCGCCGTCTCCTTCATGGGGATGGAGGACCCGGAATGGGCGGACGTGTCGGAGCCGGCGACGCGGCGGAAGGCGATGCGGCTGCTGGCGAAGATCCCGACGGCGATCGCCGCGGCCCACCGGGCGGCGAAGGGGCAGGATCCCATCGCGCCGGACCCGTCGCTGAGCTTCGGGGAGAACGTCTTCCACCTGCTGCTGGGGGAGGTGCCGCAGCCCGAGGTGGTGAAGGCCTTCGACGTGTCCCTCATCCTCTACGCGGAGCACTCCTTCAACGCCTCGACCTTCGTGGCGCGGACGGTGACCTCCACCGGGGCGGACCTGCACGGGGCGATCACCGCGGGGATCGCGGCGCTGAAGGGGCCGCTGCACGGCGGGGCGAACGAGGCGGTGATGCACATGCTCACCGAGATCGGGGAGCCGTCGCGGGCGGTGGAGTGGCTCCAGACCCGCTTCGACCACAAGGCGCTGGTGATGGGCTTCGGGCACCGGGTCTACCGCAACGGCGATTCCCGGGTGCCGACGATGACGAAATACGCGGAGCGGATGGCGGAGGTGGTGGGCGACCGGCGGTGGATGGAGATGTCGCGGCTGCTGGCGGCGGAGATGCTGGCGAAGAAGAACATCCACCCGAACCTCGATTTCCCGGCGGGGCCCGCCTACCACCTCATGGGCTTCGACATCCCGCTGTTCACGCCGATCTTCGTGGCGTCCCGCATCACCGGCTGGGCGGCGCACGTCATCGAGCAGGCGGCGGACAACCGGCTGATCCGGCCGCTGTCGGAATACGTCGGCGAAGCGCAGCGGGCGGTGCCGCCGATGTCGGCGCGCGGCTGAATCGCGCGCGCGCCGCGCCGTCGCCGCGCCACAATGCGGCGACGAACTTCGGTGAACGCGCGCGATGCGACGCGACGTCGCGATGTGGTGAACGTGCACGCGCGGAAATCGTGCGCGCGCGTAAGTCTTTTCGTTGACAAGCATGTCACGCACGCGAATAGCGTTGCGTCGCGCACATCGTGCGTCGCGCGATTCGCGAACGGCCCGTGGAGCGGAAACACCGCACGGACTCACCGGTCGCGATCGACGACGCAGGACGGCGCGACGCAACGCGAGAAGGACGGTTCGGTTGGGCCGTAGGCGAGAGCAGGCGATCGGGATGCAGGTCAGCGTCGCCGATCCGCGTGCGCGGTTCCGGAGGATGCGTGGGGCTGTCGTCGGCGGGAAGATCCCGTCACGCGCGCCAGGCGACGGTCGCCTCTTCCCCGTCACACCCGTCGCCCCGTTGTCGTGGCGGCTGCCGCGCGACCTCCCGCCCCACCGGGCGGGGGATGCGTCACCCCATTCCAGCGACCAACAACCACCGGAGAACCAGCGCATGAGCGAACTCACCACCACCCCGCGCGCGATGGCCATGGCCATGGCGACGAGCCGCCGCACCACCTCGGCCCGCAAGGCCGCGCCCGCGGCGCGCGCCAAGCCCGGCCCGAAGAAGGGCAGCACGACGGCGAAGGCCGCGACCGCCAAGGCCCGCTCGGCCAAGCCGGCCGCGAAGAAGGCGCCGGCGAAGAAGGCCCCGGCCCGCAAGGCCGCCGCCCCGAAGCGCGCGACCGCCGCGAAGAAGACGACGACGGCCCGCAAGACCGCCGCCGCCCCGAAGCGCGCGACCGCCGCGAAGAAGGCGACCACCGCCCGCCGCACGACGACCGCCGCCCGCAAGGCGCCGGCCAAGCGCGCGACGACGACGGCCCGCAAGGCGCCGGCGAAGAAGGCCGCGCCCGCCCGCAAGGCCGCCGCCGC
>CAXVWQ010000386.1:0-21095 GCA_964263755.1 Roseomonas sp.
CGGCGGGGAGCGGCACGGCGCGCGGCCCGCGCATCCGCGCCAGCACCTCGGCGCGCGGACCGAAATCGGCGGTCGCGCCGTCGCGCAGCAGCAGCACCTTGTCGGCCACGTGGACGAGGGCGGGGCGGTGGGAGACGAGGATCACCGTCGTGCCGTGCTTCTTCAGCGCCGCCAGCCCCTCGATCAGCCGCCCCTCGGCGTCGCCGTCGAGGGAGCTGTCCGGCTCGTCCAGCACGAGGAGCTTCGGCGAGCCGTAGAGGGCGCGCGCCAGCCCCACCATCTGCCGCTGCCCGCCGGACAGCCGCACGCCGCCGTCGCCCACGGGGGTGGAATACCCGTCCCGCAGTTTCAGGATGGCCTCGTGGCACCCGGCCATGCGGCCGGCCTCGTGGGCGTCCTCCACCCGGGCCTCGGGATCAAGGCGGGCGATGTTGGCGAAGACCGTCCCCTCGAACAATTCGACGTCCTGCGGCAGGTAGCCGACGTGCGGGCCGAGGGTCTCGCGGTCCGCGCGGGCGAGGTCCATCCCGTCCAGCCGGGCCGCGCCGCCCGCCGGCGGCAGCACGCCGACGAGGAGGCGCAGCAAGGTGGACTTGCCCGCGCCGGAGGGCCCGATGATCGACAGCACCTCGCCCGGTTCGAGCGTGAAGGACACGCCCTTGACGATGGCCGCCTCGCCGGGGACGCCCCAGACGAGCTTCTCGGCGGAGAAGCGCCCTTCGGGAACCGGCACGGGCAGTGCCTCGGGCCGCAGACGCGGCAGGGCGAACATCTCCCGCAGGCGCGTCCGGGCGGCGCGGGCCTGCACCAATCCCTTCCAGGAGCCGATCAGCAGTTCCACCGGCGCCAGCGCCCGGCCCATGATGATGGAGGCGGCGATGGAGGCGCCGCTCGTCATCTCGTTGGCGAGGGTGAGGTAGGCGCCGAGGCCGAGGACGGCCAGCTGGAGTCCGAGCCGGATGAACTTGGTGATCCCCGACAGCACCGCCGCCCGGTCGGCGGCGCGGGAGGCGGGGGGCGCCGCCTCCACCACGTCCGCCCGCCAGCGGCGCAGCAGGGCGGGGGCCATGCCCATCGCGTCCGCCACCTCCGCGTTGCGGGCGATGGCGTCGGCGCGACGGGAGGCGGCGATGCCGGCGACCGCGGATTCCTTCAGCAGCTTCGCCGTCAGCACCTCCCCCAGCATCGTCAGCGCGAAGAGGGCGACGGCGCCGCCCAGCGCGATCCAGCCGAGCAGGGGGTGGAGGAGGAAGATGACGCCGATGTAGATCGGCACCCACGGCACGTCGAACAGCGCCAGAGCGCCGGGGCCGGAGAACCAGGCGCGGACGATGGAGAGGTCGCGCAACGCCTCCATCCGGTACTGCCGGCCGGTGAGGGTCGCCTCCAGCGCGCGGTGGAAGGCTTCCGGCACCGCCCGGGCCTCCGCCCAGGTGGCGACGCGCGCCATGACCTGACCGCGGCAGGCGTCCAGCAGCGCCAGCAGGGCCACGGCGGCCACCGCGATGACGGTGAGCCAGAGCAGCGTGTCGAGGCTCCGGGCGCCGAGCACGCGGTCGAACACCTGCATCATGTAGAGCGAGACGGTGAGCTGGAGGATGTTGACGACGAGCGAGAACAGCGCCGCGACCCCCAGCGCGTCGCGGGAGGCGGCCATGGCGCGATCCAGCGGATCGGCGGAGCGGGGACGTCGGGGACTCAGCACGCGCGGGCGTCCTTTCCGGCCGGGGGAAGGTCGGGGTTCACGGATGCGTGTAGCATGGCGGCGCATCTTCTTGCACGCGTCGTATCGTGCTGCGGAATGCTTTTCGAACCGTTACGCGGGGCGCGTCAGGCGGCCAGCCCGCGCCGTTCCACGGTGCGCGCCAGCCCCTCGGCCAGCCCCAGCACGGGCGACCACCCGAGGGTGCGGCGCGCCGCGTCCAGGGCGCCGAGGGAATGCCGGATCTCCCCGGCCCGCGCCGGCGCCTCCCGGGTCGCCACCGGCCGGTTGAACAGCGTCCCGACCGCCTCCGCCAGCCCGCGCACGCTCGTCGCCACGCCGGAGCAGACGTTGAGGACCGGCGCCCCGGTCGAGGCCGCCGCGACCCCGGCCCGCAGCGCCGCGACGACGTCGGAGACGTGGACGAAGTCCCGCGTGTGCCCGCCGTCCCCGAACAGGGTCACCTCCTCCCCGCGTCCGACGCGATCGAGGAAGATGGAGATCACGCCGGAATAGGGGGAGCGCGGGTCCTGCCGCGCCCCGAACACGTTGAAGAAGCGCAGGCCGAGGGTGGGAACGCCGTGGACGCCGCCGGCCACGCGGGCGTGCAGTTCGCAACACCAGCTTGTCCGCGCCGCAGGCCGAGAGCGGCCGGGTCGGGGCGTCCTCCCGCAGCGGCAGCGTGGCCGGTTCGCCGTAGACGGCGGCGGAGGAGGCGTAGACCACCCGCAGCCGCCGCGGCGCCGCCGCCTCGAACACCGCGACGGTCCCGGACAGGTTCACCCGGTGGGTGGCGAAGGGCGCCGTCCGGCCGCGCTCCACCGAGGCGATGGCGGCGAGGTGGAAGACCCCGTCCACCCCCTTCATCGCCCGGGCGACGGCGCCGGGATCGGCCACGTCCCCCACCATCAGGGCGGCGGCGGGATGAAGATTGCCGCGATGGCCGGAGGAGAGGTCGTCCAGCACCCGCACCCCGTGACCGTCTGCGAGAAGGGAGTCCACGAGGTGCGACCCGATGAAGCCGCAGCCCCTGGTGACGAGGAAGGTCGCCATGTCCGATCCGGCCGTCGTGGGGTGAGGTGGGGCCGGGCCGCGATCCGGGAAGGATCATCGGGCCGGCGGGGCGGCGGTCAGGAGATCGGCTCCCGCGCCCAGCGCTCCGTCACCACGGGCGAATCCGGGGCGTAGGCGAGGCAGGTGCCGATCATCCGCTCGCGCGACCGGCGCGCCGCCTCCGGGTCCCCCAGCTCCCGCTTGCGGCGGACGGGGTAGATCGTCTGGAAGGCCACGGTCGCCATCTGCGCCAGCATCTCCCGGATGTGGGTGCAGCCGAGGGTGCCGCCGACCCGCTCCTTCACCGTGCGGTTCCAGCCCAGGCCGATGGTCGCGCCCTTGAGGGCGGCGAAGTTGGGGGCGGCGGCGGGGCAGACGTCGTAGGGAGAGAACTCCGTCACGGCCTCCGCCTCGTGGATCAGCAGGTCCTCGTCCACCGTCAGGCGCACGCGCATGCCGTGCAGCGGCACGCCCGCCTCGATGCGGCCGCGGTCGTGGTTGTCGAAGGCGTAGGCCTTCACGTCGGTCAGGTGGCCCTCGATGTCGAAGAGGCCGTCGGCGCGGTGGTAGCCGTCCATGGTGATGGTGCGGGTGTGGAGGGGCGTCCGGGCGGCGGGCGGGGACAGGGGCATGGGCGGGTCCGTTGTGCGCTGCGGCAAAGATAGGGCGGGCGGGGCGGGGCGCCAAACGCACGGCGCTTGAAGCGGGGCGCGCCACCCGCCTACGTGCCCCGTGGTCCCCTGGAGGGTTCGTCGATGAACGCCATCATCACGATGCGTGAACTTCAGGCGATATCGGCGCGCGACATCGCTGCCCTGCCGCGCGGCGTGACGATCCAATCGGACGGCGAGACGGTCGGCCTCGTCACCCCCATCCGCAAGGCGACGTCCGAGGAGATGGCGGAGTTCGTCCGCCTCGTGGAAGAACTGGACGCGGGCCGCACGCCGGAGCAGCGCGTCGCGATCGCGGACATCCTCCGCGAGATCGGCGAGGCGTGAGCCGGAGGCGCCAGAGCGCGGTCCTCGCGGTGGATGCCAACATCCTCGTCTCCGCGGTGTTCGGCCGGGCAGGGGCGGCGGTCGTCGCCGCGGTGGGCACGGCACGTGCCCTCGTGACGAGCGCCGAGGTCGAGCGCGAGGCGCGCCGCCGGGTGTCCGACCCGCGCTTCCGGCACCCGCGGAACGACGTCGTTCTCGCGGTCCTGTTCCAGCGGGTCAGGGCGCTTCCGGCGTCCGATGACCTCGCGCTGCTCCCGGAGGCCGCTCGCGCCCTTTCGCGTGCCCCGGCATCCGCCAACGGCGGCGGGGCCGACGCCCACCTGCTGGCCGCCGCGTGGGCGACGCACGCCGACATCTGGACGCATGGCCGCGACTTCGCCGGGAGGGGCTGGCCGACCTGGTCCACCCGGAACCTGCGGGCGGCCTTGGCGGCCCGGGACGCGGCCGGCGGACCCGGGCGGTGATCCGCGGCCGAGGTCGCGGAGGGCCGCGGGTCAGAACATCTCCTCGCGCCCCCGGTGCGGCCGGAAGCCGCGCCCCGAGCGGTTGGCGCAGCGCACGCCGTCGGCCCGCATCGCGCAGGTGATCCCGCCCTGACGCCGCGCCGCGCCGACGCGGAGGACCGGCGCGTGCTCGGCCCCGACCGGATCGCCCGTGTTGCAGATGATCTCCGTGCGGCCCCTCGCCTCCAGGGCGTACCAGAGGCCGCTGATCATCGGCTCGCAGTCCCGCGGCTTATGGCGCCGCCGGGCCGTGGGCCAGCCGACCTCGCAGGTCACCCGGTCGGGACTCCACGTGCAGCGGACGGCGCCGTCGGGCGACCGGAACGGCGTTTGCGCCGCGGCGGGGACGCCCCTCGCGATCAGGAGGACGGCGAGCCCGGGGGCGGCAAGGGATCGGTGCGGGATCGTGCCGAAGGCTAGGCGCCGCAGCCCTCGTCCCGCAGCAGCGCCGCGACGGCGTCCGCCTCCACCCCGTCCGCGGTGAAGGCCGCGCCGGCGTCGCGCAGCAGGACGAAGCGCAGGGCGCCGTCCCGCGCCTTCTTGTCGCGCCGCATGCGCGCGAGGAGGGCCGCCGCGGAGAAGGGGCGCGGCAGGTCGCGCAGCCGCGCCGGGAGGCCGACGGCGGCGAGGTGTTCCATCACCCGCCCTGGCCATTCCTGGGAGCAATGCCCGAGGCGCGCGGAGAGGGAGGCGGCGAGGCCGAGGCCGACCGCCACGGCCTCCCCGTGCAGGAGGAAGCCGTCGAAGCCGCACTCCGCCTCCAGCGCATGAGCAAAAGTGTGGCCGAGGTTGAGGAGGGCGCGGCCGCCGTCCGGGGCCTCCTCCCGATCGTCCGCGGCCACCACGGCGGCCTTCAGGCGGCAGGATTCGAGGACGGCGTGGCGCAGCGCGTCGGCGTCGCCGGCCATGGCGTCGCGGCCGTGCGCCTCGCACCAGCGCCAGAGGTCGCCCTGGAGCAATCCGTGCTTCGCCACCTCCGCCCAGCCCGCGCGGAGTTCCCGGGGCGGCAGGGTCAGGAGGGTGTCGGTGTCGGCGAGGACGATGCGCGGCTGGTGGAAGGCGCCGACGAGGTTCTTGCCGGCGGGGAGGTTGATCCCGGTCTTGCCGCCGACGGAGGAATCCACCTGGGCGAGGAGGGTGGTCGGCACCTGCACGAAGGGCAGGCCGCGCAGGGCGACGGCCGCGGCGAAGCCGGCGAGGTCGCCCACCACGCCGCCGCCCAGCGCCACCACCGCGGTGCGACGGTCGGCGCCAGCCGCCAGCACCTCCTCCAGCACGGTGCCGAGGCGGGCGAAGGACTTGGAGGCCTCGCCGGGCGGGACGGTGATCGTGCCGCGCAATTCGAAGCCGGCGTCGAGCAGCCCGTCCCGCAGCGCGGCGCCGTGGACCGGCGCCACGTTGGCGTCGGACACCACCACGGCCCGGCGGGCCGGGAGGTGCGGGATCACCAGGCCGCCGGCCCGGGGCAGCAGGCCGCTCCCCACCACCACCTCGTAGGACCGCTCGGACAGGGCGACGTGCAGGCGGGCGGGGCGGGCCCAGCCGGTGATCGCCCGCTCGGCGCGCGCGGTCGTCACCTCCGGCGGGTCGTCGCCGCAGTCGAGGGTGATGTCGGCCTCGGCGTAGAAGGGCGTGCGGGCGGCGGAGAGGGCCGTCAGCACCTCGTCCGGGTCGCGGCCGATGAAGAGGGGGCGGTTGGTGCGGCCGACGATGCGGCGCTTGAGGACGGGGATGGGCGCGCGGAGCCACATCGTCACGGCCCCGGATTCGCGCAGCACCGCCCGCGTGCGGGCATCGGCGTAGGCGCCGCCGCCGGTCGCCAGCACCACGGGGGGGCCGGCGACGATGCGGCCGATCACGCGGCGTTCGCCGTCGCGGAAGTGCGGCTCGCCGTAGCGGGCGAAGATCTCGGCCACCGTCATCCCGGCGGCGGTCTCGATCTCCGTGTCGGCGTCGAGGAAGGGCAGGCCGAGCCGCGCCGCCAGCCGCCGGCCGATGGCCGACTTGCCCGCCCCGGGCATGCCGACGAGGACCACTGCGTGGGTTGGCCGCGCGATGGGCGGAACGGGGGCCGCGACCGCCCCATCCGGGGTCTCCCCCGGCATCACCGGGGCATCGGGCGGTTCGGCGAGGTTGCGTGACACGACGCCCGACGCTAGCACGACCCCCCCGCACCGGACCAACCGGCGCGCCGCCCCCCACGGAACACCCCGGCCCCGATGGTCCGTCGCCCGCTCCTGCTCATCGTGCTCGTGGTGATCGGCATCGTCCTCGCCGGGCTGCTGGCGATCGGCGCCTTCCCGCCCTCCGTCACCCCGCAGCCGGTCGAGCGCATCCTGCCGAACGAGCGCTTCACCCCGCGCTGAGCGCCGGCCGGTGGATCGTCACCTCGAGGCCTTCCTCGAATCCCTCGTCGCGGAGCGGGGGGCAGCGCGGAACACCCTCGCGGCCTACCGGTCCGACCTGGAGGACGCGGCGGCCTTCGCGGGGGCGGCGGGGGAGGCGCCCTCCGCCATGTCGCCGGAGACGCTGCGGCGCTACCTCGGCGCGCTGGCCGCGGCCGGGATGTCGCCCCGCACCGCGGCCCGGCGCCTGTCCGCCCTGCGAGGGTTCCACCGCTTCCTTGCCCGCGACGGCATCCGCGCCGACGATCCGACGGAGGCGCTGGATTCCCCCCGCCGCGGCGCCCTCCTCCCCCGGCCTCTGGCCGAGGCGGAGGTGGAGGCGCTCATCGGCGCGGCCTTCGCGCTACCGGGCGGGCGCGGGCCGGTGGCGGGGGCGATGAGCGAACTTCTCTACTGCTCCGGTCTGCGGGCGAGCGAACTCGTCGCGCTCCCGACCTCGGCGATGCGGCAGGACCAGCCGCTCGTCGTCGTGCGGGGGAAGGGGGGGAAGGACCGGCTCGTCCCCATCTCCCACCGGGCGCGGGAGGCGGCGCTGGCGGCGCGCGATCCCCGGTCGCCGTCCCGCTGGCTGTTCCCGTCCCGCGGGGCGTCGGGACACCTGACGCGGCAGACGCTGAACAACCTCCTGCACACGGCGGCGCTCGCGGCGGGGCTGGACCCCGCGCGGGTGTCGCCGCACGTGCTGCGGCACTCCTTCGCCTCGCACCTGCTGGCGCGGGGGGCGGACCTGCGATCTCTGCAGATCCTGCTGGGGCACGCGGACGTGGCGACGACGCAGATCTACACGCAGGTGCTGGAGGGGCGGCTTCGGGCGGTGGTGGAGGCGCACCACCCGTTGGCCGCCCGATGACCGATTTCGAGATCCGCTGGGCGAGGGGGCGGCGAGAGCGATTCGGCCGGGTCGTGCTGGAGCTTTATCACGTCCCCGCCCCCCCGGGCCCGGGGGTGCCCGTCGCGACGCCCGGCACGCGCCGCGTCGGCACCTATGCCACCTCGGCCTCCGCCCGGACCGCGCGGGCCGCGGTCGCGTGCGAAGCCGGGTTCCGCCCCTGGCCCGGCGGCTTCCGGCTGCTGGCGACGACGTTGGACCGCACCCACTGGCGGGCCGGCTTCATCCCGTATTTCGGAGCCGACGGGGCGGTGGCGGGCGACCCATCCCCGCTGCGGGGCACGCGCGATGGGTCGCGTGACGGCCCGCCGGACTTCTGGGCCGCGCCGGGCCTGGACTGGTTCGCCGAGATGCTGGCTCGCACGCCACGTGGCAGCGACGATCCGGACCTGTGGATCATGGACCATCTCGCGCTGCCCGCGCACGGCACCGCGTGGCACGTGGATATCGGCTACAAGCGCGTCGGCCTTTACCGAACGCGGCGGCGGGCCGCCGTGGTCCGGGAGCGTCTTCGAACCCTGCCGGGCTTCCGCGACGGGCCGGACGGGTTCCGCCTGCGCCCCGTGGACGTGGGCCGGGAAAGGTTCGCCACGGGTTACGGCCCTCCCGAGGAGGAAGGCTGGCTGGCCTGAGCGGGCGTCTGGCGCCCCACCCCCCGTCGCGCTAAGCCCCGCGCGCCACACTGACTTGGCCCCGCAGCGGACCCCCATGCGCCACTTCCTCGACTTCGAGAAACCCATCGCCGAGCTGGAAGGCCAGATCGAGGAGATGCGTCGCACCACCGACGCCGGCGGCATCGACATCGCCGACGAGGTGGGGCGGCTGCGCGACAAGGCGGAGAAGCTGCTGGCGGCCACCTACGCCAAGCTCACCCCCTGGCAGAAGACCCTCGTCGCCCGCCATCCGGAGCGGCCGAAGGCCCTCGCCTACGTCGCCGGGCTGATCGAGGAGTTCACGCCGCTGGCCGGCGACCGTGCCTTCGCCGACGACGCCGCGGTGATCGGCGGCCTCGGGCGCTTCCGCGGCATCCCCGTGGTGGTGCTCGGCACGGAGAAGGGGACGGACACGGAGACCCGCGTCCTCCGCAATTTCGGCATGGCCCGGCCGGAGGGCTACCGGAAGGCGCGGCGCCTGATGGAGCTGGCGGGGCGGTTCAACCTGCCGATCCTGTCATTCGTCGATACCGCCGGCGCCTTCCCGGGCATCGACGCGGAGGCGCGGGGGCAGGCCGAGGCGATCGCCCGCGCCATCGAGGCGGGCCTGGACGCGCCGGTGCCCTTCGTCGCGACGATCATCGGGGAGGGCGGGTCGGGCGGCGCCATCGCGCTGGCCGCCGCGGACCGGGTGCTGATGCTGGAGCACTCCATCTACTCCGTCATCTCGCCGGAGGGCTGCGCCTCCATCCTGTGGCGCGACGCCGCCAAGGCGCCGGAGGCCGCCGAGGCCCTTCGTCTGACGGCGGAGGACCTGAAGCGCTTCAACCTCGTGGACACCGTCGTGGCGGAACCGCTCGGCGGCGCCCACCGGGAGCCCGCGGTGACCGTCGCCGCGGTCGGCGACCGCATCGAGGCGTGCCTCGCCCCGCTGATGCCGATGGACGCCGCCACCCTTCGCGCCCGCCGCCGCGAGAAGTTCCTGGAGATGGGCCGGGCCGGGGTGGTGTAGCCCGAAGTGGTGTAGCGTTGCGGGATGATGACCGGGTCCGTCCCCCCGACCGGCCCCCCGGCGCCGTCCCCGAAGCCACCGCTGACGACGGTTCAGGCCATCCTCCGCCTCGCCGCGCTCGCCGCGGTGCTTGCGGTCGGCGGGATCGCCCTCCTCGGCATCCCCGGCGCGCTCTGGATGGCGCCCGGTGCCCTCGTCGCGGGATTCTTCACCACAGCGCGGCTGCCGGCGGACGGCGCGTGGCCCATGGCGATCATCATCACCCTGATCTGGCCGTGGTTCCTGCCGCTGTCCTACCTCGGCGCGGCGACGCGCTCCCCGCCGGGCCGGGACCGCTGGCTGGTGACCCTCGTCGCCACCGCGATCCTCTCGACGCTGCTCGCCGCCGCCCTTCAGGTCGCGAACGGCGTCATGGGCTGATCCCCGGACGCCGCCGCGACCCGCGCCTCAGCGGTAGTAGCGCCCACCCCGGTAGTAGGGACGCCCGTAATAGGGCCGATTGTAATACCCCCGGTCCGACGTCGTCGCCCCGACGATCGCCGCGCCCGCCGCGGCGCCGATGACACCCGCTGCCACCGCGGTCCCGACGTTCGCGTTCTGCTGGTTCTGCGCCGCTTCGGCCTGCGCCGCGGGCGCGATCGACTGATACTCGAAGCACGCCCGACGATCGCCCTGCGAGCAGGCCGTCGCCGCGGCGTTCGCCTGGGCCTCGTAGGGGCCTACCTGCGGCGCGCAGGCGGAGAGCGCGGCCATCGCGACGAGGGCGGCGAGGTGGGACGGGACGCGGAAGGTGCTGGACATTCGGTTCTCCTATGATCGGATAGCGCACCGAAACGGACCGGGTTGCCGCTCCCGCCCTCGCTTTTTTCGCGGCGGGTCGAATCGGGCCGGTGGCCGGGAGGACGGGATCGCCGCCAGCGTCCCCCGCCGCGGCGTCCGGGTCTACCCCCGCCCATGGCAGTGCTTGTATTTCTTCCCCGACCGGCAGGGGCACGGCGCGTTCCGCGCGGTGCGGTGCCACGTGGTCGGGTCGGATTCATCCACCCCCTCCATCCCCCGCGTCGTCAGCGCCGCCGTCGCCGATCCGTAGGCCGGCGCCGGATCCTCCACCCCGTCCGGCGCCCCATCCGGCGCGGGATGCCGCATGTCGGTGAAGGAGATCGGCTCGGGCGAGGGGAGCGGCGCCTCCGGGGCGAGTTCGACCTGCATCAACCAGCGCGTCGTCTCCTCCCGCATCTCCGCGAGCATCGCGTTGAACAGGTTGAAGGCCTCGGACTTGTACTCGTTCAGCGGGTCGCGCTGGCCGTAGGCGCGGAGGCCGATGCCCTGCCGCAGGTGGTCCAGCGAGAGGAGATGGTCCTTCCACACCTTGTCGAAGACCATCAGGAGAATGGACTTCTCCACCTCCCGCATCCGGTCCACGCCGATGTTGGCGGAGCGGGCGGCGTAGGACTGGTTGGCCGCAGCCTCGATGCGCTCGCGCACCTGCTCCTCGTCGATGCCCTCCTCGCGGCCCCACTCGACCACCGGCAGGTCGAGGCCGAGGGAGGTGAGGACGGCGGACTGCAGCCCTTCGAGGTCCCACTGGTCGGGGTAGGCGTTCTCCGGGATGGCGCGCGCCACGGCGTCCCCGATCGTTTCCCGCCGCATCTCCGCCACCGTCTCGGACACGTTCTCCGCGGTCATCAGCGAACGCCGCTGGGCGTACACCTCCTTCCGCTGGTCGTTCATCACGTCGTCGTACTTCAGGAGGTTCTTCCGCGTGTCGAAGTTCCGCGCCTCGACCTTCTTCTGGGCGCGCTCAAGCGCCTTGTTGATCCAGGGGTGGATGATCGCCTCCCCCTCCTTCAACCCGAGCTTCTGCAGCATCCCGCCCATGCGGTCGGACCCGAAGATCCGCATCAGGTCGTCTTCGAGCGACAGGAAGAACCGCGACGCGCCCGGGTCGCCCTGGCGGCCGGAGCGGCCGCGCAGCTGGTTGTCGATGCGCCGGCTCTCGTGCCGTTCGGTGCCGATGACGAAGAGGCCGCCCGCGGCCTTCACGCGCTCCGCGTTCGTCTCGACCTCACGCCGGATCTCCGCGAGCCGCGCCTCGAACTCCGGCCCGTCCGGCTCCCCGGAGAAGGACGCCCGCGCGAGCATCTCCGCGTTGCCGCCGAGTTTGATGTCGGTGCCGCGCCCCGCCATGTTCGTCGCGATCGTCACCGCCCCCGGCCGCCCGGCCTGGGAGATGATCGCCGCCTCCTGCTCGTGGTAGCGGGCGTTCAGCACCTGGTGCGGCACGTCCCGCGCCTTCAGCAGCGCCGAGAGCGCCTCCGACTTCTCGATGGAGGTGGTGCCGACGAGGCAGGGCTGCCCCCTTTCCCGCGCTTCCGCGACGAGCGTCGCCACCGCCTCGTATTTCTCCGTGCCGGACTTGTAGACCTCGTCGTCCGCGTCGGCCCGCGCCACCCCGACGTTCGTCGGGATCTCCACGACGTCGAGCTTGTAGATCTCGGCGAACTCGTCCGCCTCGGTCGCCGCCGTCCCCGTCATCCCCGACAGCTTCGGATACAGCCGGAAGTAGTTCTGGAAGGTGATGGAGGCGAGCGTCTGGTTCTCCGGCTGGACCTCCACGTGCTCCTTCGCCTCCAGCGCCTGGTGCAGCCCGTCGGAGTAGCGGCGGCCCTCCATCATCCGGCCGGTGAACTCGTCGATGATGACGATCTTCCCATCCTTCACGATGTAGTCCACGTCCCGCCCGAACAGCGCGTGGGCGCGGAGCGACTGGTTGACGTGGTGCACGACGCTCACGTTGTTGAAGTCGTAGAGGTCGCCCTCCTCCAGCAATCCCGCGGCCTTCAGCGCCTCCGCCACCGTCTGCGTTCCCGCCTCGGTGAGCGAGACGGTCTTCATCTTCTCGTCCTTCTCGAAGGTCGTGGCGTCCACCACGACCTCCCGGATCACCGCGTCCACGCGGTTGTAGAGGTCGGACAGGTCGTCCGTCGGGCCGGAGATGATGAGCGGCGTCCGCGCCTCGTCCACGAGGATGGAGTCCACCTCGTCCACGATGGCGTAGAAGAAGTCGCGCTGGACCATCTCGTCCAGGCGATACTTCATGTTGTCGCGGAGGTAGTCGAAGCCGAACTCGTTGTTCGTGCCGTAGGTGATGTCGGCCGCGTAGGCGTCCCGCCGCTCCCCGTCCGTCAGGCCATAGACGATCGTGCCGGTCCGCAGGCCGAGGAAGGAATAGAGCCGCCCCATCCATTCCGCGTCGCGCGACGCGAGGTAGTCGTTCACCGTGACGAGGTGGACGCCCTTGCCGGCGAGCGCGTTGAGGTAGACGGCGAGGGTGGCGACAAGGGTCTTGCCCTCGCCCGTCTTCATCTCGGCGATGCGCCCGTCATGGAGCACCATCCCGCCGATGAGCTGCACGTCGAAGTGCCGCATCCCCAGCGCGCGCTTCGACGCCTCGCGGCACACCGCGAAGGCCTCGGCCTGGAGGTCGTCGAGGGTCTCGCCCTTCGCCAGCCGCACCCGGAACTCGTCGGTCTTGCCCCGCAGGGCCTCGTCGCTCAGGGCCGCCATCCCCGGCTCCAGCGCGTTGATCGCGGGCACGCGCGCCTCGTAGCGCTTGAGGGCGCGGTCGTTGGAGGTGCCGAAGAAGGCGCGGGCGAGACGGGCGAACATCGGGTGGGGCGGTCTCCGGGGCCGGGGCGGGGCGCGCAACGGCGCGGCGGAGGGGCCCGGCGATGGTCGCGGAGAGATAGGGAAGGGGAGGGTGCGGGTCAACGAATTGTCCGGGATGGCCCCGGGCCGGACGGCGGTGCGGGTGGGGATGTCGGGGTCGGGGCCACGGAGGGGGCTGGCAGGGGGTGTCGGATCGCCTAGAACATGATCCTCCCCCACCCCCTCAGGGCCCTGATTCATTAGCGAAACCGATCCGGGCCGAGGGTCAGACCGGTGAGCTGGCCCCCCTCCCTCCTGGCCTACGGCGCCTTCACCGTTGACCTGCTTCCGTCGCGCTGGCGGGCGCGGCGGCACGTCGTCCTGCCATGGCCCGGGCCAACCCCGGGCGGGCGGGAGGCGGCCCGGTGACGCCGTGACCCCGGACACCGGGCTGGCCGAGCGTCTGCTGCCGGCGTTGCCGGGATGGGTGGCGGGACCGGCGAGCCTCACGCGCGGGGAGGTGGTGGATCTCCTCCTCCGCGCCTACGAGAGGGGGCGCACGAGGGCCTTCGTCGAGGTGACGGCCGGCCCGTCCGCTGCGGCGGTCGTCGCGCAGACGATGAGCTTCCCGCCGGGCGAGAGCGTCGAGGGAAGGATCGGCGCGCGCACCTGGATGCTGCGGGGCCGCCGCGCCCATCTCGTGACGGACCGCGGCGCCGTGCACAGCCTGGGCGTGGTTCTCCGCGGCGGGCCCGGCGACCTGCCGGGGAGCGTGCGGCTGGATGTCCATGGCCACGGCCTGCGCCCGGACGACGCGATCGAGATGGCGCTGGCCCTCGACTGGGACGCGATCACGGCGGCCCTCGCCGGGGGTCACCCCTACGACCCGGACCGCGTGGCGGCGGCGTCGCGCCCGCCACCGGTCCCGACCTCATCCCCGCACGCGTCCCTGTTGTGGCCCATGCTGCCGTCGCTCGCCTCGATGGAGGGGGTCGCGCGGCTGGAGCGGCGGCGCCCGCCGCGCTTCGCGATCGTCAACGGGCACGCGATCGCGGCGGCCCTGCCTCCCGCCGAGGCGGGCATCCCCCCGCCGGGCACGGCGGACCACGATCCGCTCCGCTTCGCCGCCATCCCGACGCCCGTGCTGGTCATCGGGCAGCCCGGCTTCGCGCCGGACTACATCTGGGCCGGGCTGCACTTCGCCTCCGCCCGGCTGCGCGACGCGCTCGGCCTTGGCCCGGAAGCGATCGAGTATCGCGACGTGGACACGTCCGGCAGCGTCCCGGCGGCGCGCGCGGCGGATTACCGGATGTTCCGGGTGGTGCACGACGCCGACCCGGTGGACCTCGCGGCCATGCACGGGCACGAGCCGGACCGCGCGGCCGACGGCTCCCCGACGCTCGCGTGGCTGCTCTCGGTCACGGGGCCGCACGCGACGCCGCGCCGGACGGTGTGGCGCGCGGGCTTCGTGCCGCCCGCGCCGCTGTTCCGCGACCGGACGGGGCGGCTCATCGCGACCGACGCCCTCGCCGGGCGCGTCATGCGCGCGGGGCTGGCGGACGTGGTGTTCCAGGACGTCACGAGCGAGGCGGCGCTGCATGGCCTCGCCTTCCGGCCGGGGCCGACCGACGGCGCATCATGACCGTCCCCGGGCCTCCCGTGCCGATTGCCCCGTGGCCCGATCGGTGGCCCCCTCCCGCGATGCACCCCCGACCAGACGCGACGCGGACGGGCCTCCTCCTCCGCTCCCTCGCCGCCCTCGCCGGCCTCCTCGCGCTCTGGGTCGGCTGCTCCGTCACGAACGCGCCGCTCCACCTCGGCGGGCCGATGAACCTGTCCTACAACCTCCCCCTCGGCGTGCCCCTCGTCGCTCTCGGCACCGCGGGCGTCGCGCTCGCGCCGCGCCGCGCGTGGCCCCTCGCGTGGCCGCTCGCGGCCGTCGTCGCGCTCGCCACGGCGGGCGCGAACCTCTGGGAGCACCCCCCGATCAACGACGGGGCGTTCCAGTCGCTCCGGACCGGTGTCCGCGACCCCGACCGCGCACCCGCCGACCCCTTTCTCCACCCCCTCGCGCTCGCGCCCGTCGGCATCGCCCTCGCCGCCCTCCTCCCCGGCCCGCGGCGCACCGCCCCGCTCCTCCTCGCCGCCGCCGCGGCGGCCCTCGCCGCGGGCGTCGCGCTGGAGTGGTTCGAGGACGCGCTGCTCGCCGGCGACACCGCCGCGCGCGCCGTCATCCTCGCCGTCCCCGCCGCCCTCCTCGGTCTCGCGGCGGTGCGCGGCGGCCACCCGGTCGGGCGCGCGGTCGCGGGGCAGGCCACCGTGCTGCTGGCGCTATGCCTCCTTCTCTGGGCGGAGTGGGGGGGGGGTGACGTAGGAACGGGACGGCGGGGCCACGTCGAGGGGACCGCTGGCCCCACCGGACGCCCTGCTTCGGCCCCGCCTCCCCCACCCCACCGAACACGGCGCGCTCGTCGCGGCACTTCGGGCGGGCCGCCGCCGGAAGGACGCGGCCCCGCTACCGTCCCGGGCCGCCCCCGGCCCACCAGCGTTCCACCTCGTCCGGGTCGCCCGGGGGGGCGAGGTTGGAGCAGGATATGTGGGAGAACCCGCGCCGGAAGCCCCCGATGAGCCGCATCGCCTCCCGCCCGAGCGTCGAGCGGGCATCGGGCGGCGGCACGTGCGCGGCGCCCATGCTGCACGTCACCGCGCCCGGCTCCGTCGAGCGGATCAGCGCGAGGAGCGTGGGGATGTCCTCCCGCCGCACCCAGCCCGGCGGCGGCCAGCCCACCCGCACGCCGCGCGGCATGTCGCGGTGCGCCCGAAGCGCGTCGAGGAAGCGCAGCGGCGGGAGCTCCGCCGGTTCGATCACCGGTCCGGGCGGCCAGACCGGCGCCGGTGGTGCGGGCTGCGCCACCGCGCGGGCCGTGGCGCTGATGGTGCCGGCGACGATCAGGAAGCACGTGGGCGACCTGGACCGCGTCCGGCGGGTGGTGAAGCTGCTGGGAATGATCAACTCCGCGCCGGGGTTCGAGCAGCAGCCGCAGGTGATGAACGGCGCTTCCGACCTGTTCCACGCGCTGTGGGGGCCGGAGTTCCGGGAGCACGCGCGCAGCGCCATCGGCGTGTCCGAGTTGGGCGCCCAGATCCCCGTCGAGGTGGATGGCATCTTCGAGCTGCATCCGACGTGAACGGCGCGCCGGGACGGTGACCCGGGGGTCGCCCCCGCTCGGTTCGCCACCCATCGTCCCGGCGGGGGGACGTCCCGAACGTCCGCGAATGCGCGGCGTGCCGCTCGACCGTCAGCCGGCGGGGCGGGCGTCCTGCTACTCCAGCGTCACGCCGGTTCGCCGCACGAGGTCGGCCATGCGCTCCACGTCGCGCCGGACGTGGTCCGCCGTCTCCGGTGCGGGCAACGGCCGCACGAGGTTGCCGAGGCCTTCCGGGCGGTCCCGCACCTCGGGGGTGGCCAGCGCCTCGCCGAACGCGCTGGAGAGCCGCGCGAGGACCGGCGCGGGCAGGCCCGCGGGCGCGAAGGCCGCGTACCACGTCTCCACGTTGATCGCGGCGAGGCCGAGTTCGTCGAAGGTCGGCACCTCCGCCATCGCCGGCAGCCGCGCGGGCGTGTTCACGGCGAGCGGCCGGAGCTGCCCCGCGGCGATGGCGCCGGCGACGGAGGCGAGGGTCGCGACGATGAAGTCGAGACGCCCGCCGATGAGGTCCGTGACCGCCGGCCCGGTGCCGCGGTAGCCGACATGGGTCATCGTCGTGTCGGATGACCGTGCGAGCAGGGCACCCATGATGTGCGCGGCCGATCCGGGGGAGGAGGAGCCGTAGGACACCCGCCCCGGGTTGGCGCGCGCCGCAGCGATCAGGTCCGCGACGCGGCGCGCCGGCGACGCGGCGGGCACGACGAGGACGTGCGGCACGATCGCGATGAGGGCGAGCGGCGCGAAGTCGCGCGCGGGGTCGTAGGGCACCCGCGCCATGCGCGCGGAGTTGAGCCCGTGCGTCTGGTTGTTGCCGAGGAGAAGGGTGGTGCCGTCGGCGGGCGCGCGCGCCGCGGCCTCCGTCCCGATCACCGCCGCGCCGCCGGCGCGGTTCTCGACGATGACGGCCGTGCCGAGCAGTTCGCCGAGGCGTGGGGCGATGGTGCGCGCGATGGGGTCGGCGCCGCCGCCCGGCGGGCAGGGCACGATCCAGCGCACCGCCCGGCCCGCCTCCGGGTGCACGCGACGCGTCCCGCGCGGCTGCTGGTCCTTCCCGGCGACGGCATCGGGACGGAGGTAATGCGCGAGACCCGCCGCGTCGCCGAATGGTTCCGCGACGCCCGCGGCATCCCGCTGGACATCCGCGAGGAGCTGTTCGGCCTTCCCGCCTGGGAGGCGCACCGCAGCCTCATGCGCGACGAGACCTGGGAGGAAATCCTCGGGGCGGACGCCATTCTCTTCGGTGCCACCGGCCTCGCCGCCGCCGACCGCGGCGAGGTCACGCCAGAGGAGGCGATCCTCCTCGTCCGCACCCTCCTCACCGCCGGGCTGGACACGACGGTGAACGGGCTCGCCGCCGCCCTCCACGCCCTCTCCACCCATCCCGGCGAGTTCGCCCGGCTTCGCGCCGAACCCACCCTCGCGCGCGCCGCCTTCGAGGAGGTGGTGCGGCTGGAAAGCCCCGTCCAGACCTTCTTCCGCACGACGACCCGCGACGTGGCGATCGGCGACGCGACGGTCCCCGAAGGTGAGAAGGTCCTCATGTTCCTCGGCGCCGCCAACCGCGATCCGCGACGGTGGGAGGAGCCGGACCGCTACGACCTCCGCCGCCGCACGAGCGGCCACGTCGGCTTCGGCTCCGGCCTCCACATGTGCGTCGGCGCGCTGCTGGCGCGCGTGGAGGCGGAGGCCCTGCTCGACGCCCTCGCCCGCCGCGTCACGGCGATCGAGCCCGCCGGGCCGCCCGTGCGCCAGTACAACAACACGCTCCGCGGCCTCGCGAGCCTGCCGCTGCGCCTTCGTGCCTGACGCGGGGGGCACCCCGCACGCGACCCATCGTCACGACGCCGCCCTCGCGGCACGGGAAGGGAACCGGACATGACCCACGAAGGCCACGCGCGCACGCCCGGCGCCGCGCGTCCCCTGCGCCGCCGGGCGGCCCTCGCCGCCCTCGCGCTCCCGGTCCTCGCGCTCCCCCTCCTCGCCGGCCCGCCCCCGCGCAGCGCGCCGCGGCGCCCGTCTGGCCCGACCGCCCCGTCCGCCTCGTCGTGCCCTACGGCGCCGGCGGCGCGGTGGACACGCTCGCACGCCTCGTCGCGGGCCGCTTCGCCGAGGTCGGGGGCGGGCAGCCCATGATCGTGGAGAACCGCGCCGGCGCCGGCGGCACCATCGGCGGCGCGTTCGTCGCGAACAGCCGGCCGGACGGGGCGGTGCTGCTGATGGGCGACCTCTCCGTCAACGCCGTCGCGGCCGATCTCTACCGCGGGGTCGGCTACGAGCGCGGGCGCTCCTTCACGCCGGTCTGCCACCTCGTGAACCTGCCGTTCGTCCTCGTCGTGCGCGCCAACCTTCCGGTCCGCGACGTCGCGGGATTCGTCGAGCACGCGCGGCGCGAGGACGGGCGGGCCACCTTCTCCCACCCCGGCGTCGGCCACGTCGGCCACCTCACCTTCGAACTGATGCTGCCTGGGGCGGGCGTGCGGATGTCCGCGGTCACCTATCGCAGCGGCGCCGAGGTGCTGCGAAGCGTCGTCGCGGGCGAGACCGACAGCACCCTCTCGACCGTCTCCACCGCCCTGCCCCTGATCCGAGAGGGCCGGATCCGCGCCCTCGCCGTCACCTCGGCGGCCGAGGTGCCGGGGCTGCCCGGGGTGCCGCCCTTCGCGTCCTTCCTGCGGGGGTTCGAGGCGACGGTCTGGCACGGCATCCTCGGCCCGGCCGGGATGCCCGCGGAGGTCACCGCCGCCGCGAACGGGGCCTTCAACGCCATCCTCACGCTTCCGGAGCCGCGTGAGACCCTGCAGCGCGTGCAGGCCGCCGAGGTCGTGGGCGGCGCGCCGGAGGCGTTCGGCGCCCTCATCGCCGCGGAGATCGAGCGCTGGACGCCGGTGATCCGCGCGTCCGGGATCCGCCCGGAATAGCCGGCCCCGGGACGCGCGGCCCGGGCTGGCGCGGCACGCGCGGTCACGTCGCGGCGCGATACTCCTTCACGGCCGCGCGGAGGCGCCTCGCGGCGTCCTCCACCCAGGTGCGGCCGTCATCCTCGACGACGTGGCCCGGGACCATCTGCGGCCGGGCGCGGAAGGTCTCGTCCCAGCCGTAGAGCGTGTCGAACACAAGCGCGCCGTGGTTGCGCGTCACGAAGCCCGTGGTGGCGATGGGGTCGAGGATCGCGAGGTCGGCCTGCGGTGCGAAGCGCAGCACGCGCGCGCCCTGCGTCGAGGCGGCTCGCGGCGCGGCGAGCGCGCCCGCCCCAACGAGGGCCGTGGACACGAGGACGTCGCGTCGCTGCATGGGGATGGCTCCTATCGTCACCCCCAGCCTGGCCCCGCCCGGGCCGCCGTCGCGGGGGCCAATCCATCACGGATGTCGCCGACCACCTGCGGCATGCCGACGCGCCGCGGCCATTCCGGGCCGACTCCCAAGTGGGCGGCGTGTTATGTCCCGGATTGGCTCTCGTGCCGACGGGTGGCCACGACGCACCCTCCCTCCAGCAAGCGATGAGTGAAGTCATGTCCGTCACCAAAGCCCCCGTCAGCGAAGCCCCCGTCGGCGCCGCCTATCCGACGAGCCGCGTCAACAAGCTCAAGCGCCGGCACGATCGCGGCTTCTACGACCACGCGACGGTGCACGGCCTGCTCGACGCCGCCGCCCTCTGCCACATCTCCTACGTCATCGACGGCCAGCCCTTCTGCACGCCGAACCTGTTCTGGCGGGAGGGCTCGACCCTCTACTGGCACGGCAGCAGCGCGTCCCGGATGCTGCGCAACCTGTCCACGGGAGAGCCGGCCTGCCTCACGGTGACGCATTTCGACGCCCTCGTCCTCGCGCGCTGCGGCTTCAACCACTCCGCCGACTACCGCTCCGTCATGGCGTTCGGCATGGCCAAGCTGGTGAAGGACCCGGCAGAGAAGCGGCGCGCGCTGACGATGATGGTGGACCGCTTCTTCCCCGACCGCACGACGGGACTGCGGGGGAGCACCGACCAGGAGATCAAGGCGACCGGCGTGATCTCGATGGAGATCGAGCGGGCCTCCGCGAAGATCCGTGCGAAGGGCGTCGTGGACGACGAGGAGGATTACGAACTGCCGATCTACGCGGAGCGGCTGCCGATCCGCACGGTGATCGGCGCCCCGGAGCCCTGCCCGCGGCTGCTGCCGGGGGTGGAGCGGCCCGCGAACCTCGCGGGCTACCGGGAAGGGCGGTCCCTGGAGGACGCGGTGACGGAGGCCTACGCCGAAGCCTACCCGGCCAAGGGATGAGCGCCGACCTCGCCGACCTCGGGGCCGCCGAACTCGGGCGCCTCTTCCGCGCCGGGACGGCCTCGCCAGTTGAGGCCGCGCGGGCCTCGCTCGCCCGCATCGCCGCGCGCGACCGGGACATCAACGCCTTCGTCGTCGTGGACGAGGATGGGGCGATGGTGGCGGCGAGGGCCTAGGAGGACCGGCATCGCCGCGGCGTGCCGCTCGGCCCGCTCGACGGAGTGACGGCGACGGTGAAGGACATCGTCGCGATGGCGGGCGTCCCGACGCGGCCCGGCTCGCGCCTGACGCCCGCCGACCCCGCCCCGTCGGACTCGCCCGTCGTCGCGCGCCTGCGCGCCGCCGGCTGCGTCATCCTCGGCAAGACGACGACGAGCGAGCAGGGCTGGAGCGCGCTCTCGACCTCCCCGCTCACGGGGATGACGCACAACCCCTGGCGCCGCGGGACGAACGCGGGCGGCTCGTCCGCCGGTGCCGCCGCGGCGGCCGCGAGCGGCATGGGCGTGCTGCACGTCGGCACGGACGGCGCGGGATCGGTGCGGCTGCCGGCGCATTTCTGCGGCGTGGTCGGCATCAAGGCCTCCTTCGGCGCGGTGCCCTACGTGCCGCCGCCGAACAGCGACGGCCTGTCGCACATCGGGCCGATCGCGCGCCGGCTGGAGGACGCGGCGGCGATGCTCGCCGTCATGGCCGGGCCCGACCCGGGGGACCCCGTCACCCTGCCGAACGGGCTCCTCGACACGCCGCCGGAGGGCGACGCGCGG
>CAXVWQ010000387.1:0-4108 GCA_964263755.1 Roseomonas sp.
GAAGGCGGAGGGCGCGTTCCAGACGAAGCCGGGGTCGAGGTTGTAGACGGGAACCGTCTCGACGCGGGGTGCGCGGGCGGCGCCGTCATCCACCCAGGACCTGGAGCCCGACACGACGCCGGGGCCGTAGAGGGCCGGGCCGAAGCTCTGGGCCGCGGCCGCGTCGGAGAGGAGGGTGGCGCCGAGGAGGGGGGCGCCGGCGACGAGGGCGATGCGCAGGAAGCGGGTCATGGCGGAAATCCTTGTTGCCTGGGGGCGGTGCGCGGGGGCGCGTCGTCCATGACCGCGATGTAGCGCGACGAATGATATGATACAAGAAACTTAAATTGTATCTTGTATCACGGATGAGTGAGGCGCCGTGTCCGGCCGTTGCCACGCCCCCGGCCGGGCGCCTCCTCCTCGTCCTCTCCCCGTTCCACCACGAGCGACTCCGTGCCGACGCGCCACGACACCGTCCAACTGGCGGGCCGCCCCCCGCGGGCGCGCAGGAGTTCGAGGGTCCATTGCGGGTCACCGAGGTCGTGCGGTTTCCCCCCCGCACGGCCGGTGACGCGCCAGCGGGTGGTGGCGAGGGAGGGCCCGTCCTCCCCGTCTGAATCCCGCAGCAGCATGCCGATGCCTCCGCCGGTCTCGGCCGCCAGTTGCAGGCGGCGCATCGCCGTGGGGTTCGGCGTCTCCGAGACGAGGAGGGCGCCGGAGACGGCGGGGCAGCGCAGCACCTCTTCCATCGCCCAGAGCGCGTCGGTGGCGTTGCCCGGGCGGGCGATGATGAGGCGGGAGGGGTGCAGGCCGAACAGGGCGAGGCCGGGCGGCCAGGGATCCGGTTCCCGCGCGATCCAGAAGACGGTGCCGCCCGAGCGCGCGAGGAGGAGGGCGGCGAAGCCCGTGGCCGCGCCGGAGTAGCCGCCCCCCGAGCCGCCGCAGAGGATCTCGTGCAGGGCGGCGCGGGAGAGGCCGCCGGAGAGTTCGGCGTCGAGTTCCGGGCAGAGGGGGATGGCGGGGGATTCGCGGCGCGTCGCCGGATCGTCCTCCCCCACGGAGGAGCGGGCGATGCGCGCGACGCGGGCGCGGAGGGAGGCGAGGACGGCGTGGCGGTCCAGGCCGGGTGCCAGGGGTGCCGGGTGGGGCACCGGGTGGGGCACCGGGTCGGGCGCGGTCCCCCTGGCGTCGGGGATGGGCGAATCGGGGGGCATGAGTGTTCATACTATGTTCCCTTTCTTGGGCGAGAGTCATCCCGCGCTCGCCTCACTCGTTCAGCGGGAGGCGCCGCCCAGCGCAGGGAACCCCGTCCCGATGCCCGCGCACCCTCTGCCACGCCGCATGCTCCTTGCCCTCGCCATCCTGCCTCGCTTCGGGCGCGGCTTCGTCGCGCGCACGCCCGCCCGGATGGGCTTCTCCGGCGGCCCGGTGTCGGGGCCGGACGGGTGCTTGCGCGGGATGGTGGTGGCCCTGCCGAACGGCCGGGACGCGGCCTCCATGGCGGCCCTCGCCGGGTTCGACCTGGACGGCATCCTGCACGGCGACCGGCGCCGGGTCTTCGTCGTCTCGATCGAGGAGGTGACGGCGGCGGGCGAGGCCGCCTGACCTCAGCCGTCCGCGCGGATGGTGTTGTCGCGGATCACCCGGCCCCAGGTCTCCGCCTCGCCGCGGATGAAGGCGGCGGCGGCGGCCGGGGGCGTGACCGCGATGGCCACGCCCTGTTCCTCCAGCCGGGGCCGCACGACGGGGTCGGCGGCGACGGCGGCGACGGCGCGCTGCATCCGCTCCACGATCGCGGGCGGCACGCCGGCGGGGGCGAGGAGGGCCCAGTAGGTCAGCGCCTCGAAGCCCGGGAAGCCGAGGGAGGCGAAGGGCGCGACGCCCGGAAGGTAGGAGGAGGGCGTGGCGGAGGAGATGCCGAGGGCGCGGAGGCCGCCGCTGCGGACGTGGGGGAGGGTGATGACGATGTTCGACATGAACAGCGGCACGTGCCCCGCGAGCGAATCCTGGAGGGCCGGCGCACCGCCGCGGTAGGGCACGTGGACCAGCCGGAAGTCGCCGCGCTGCTGCAGCAGCACCGTCGAGACGTGGGCGAGGGAGCCGGCGCCGGTGGTCGCGTAGTTGATCGTCTCCGGTGCCGCCTTCGCGGCCGCCACCACCGCCTCCAGCGTGCCGTAGGGCGTGGAGGGATGGGAGAGGAGGACGTAGGGGCAGGTGCCGATGATCGTGCAGGCGGCGAAGGATTCGGTGGACTTGTAGGGCAGGCTAAGCAGCGTGTCGTTCGTCGCGAGGGTGTCGTTCGCCAGGAGCCAGGTGGAGCCGTCCGGGGCGGCCCGCGCCACCTCCCCCGCGCCGACGGAGCCGGAGGCGCCGCCGCGGTTCTCCACGACGATCCCCTGCCCGAGGAGTTCCGTGAGCTTCGGCTGGAGAAGGCGGGCGACGATGTCGTTCGACCCGCCGGGCGGGTAGGGGACGACGATGCGGATGGGTCGGTTGGGCCAGCCGCCGGTGCCCTGGGCGCGCGCCAAGTGGGGGAAGGCGAGGGGCGCGGCGAGGGCGGGAAGGTGGCGGCGGCGCATGGCGGGCTCCCGGGTTCGGCCGTCCTGGCCGCCTGCGCCCCGCAAGCGCGGGGGAGGCCGTCGGGGCCGCGGGAAGGCTAGACCCTTCCGGCCGCTCGGCGCCACCCGTTACGCCCGGCGGGCGCCCGGGCCGGAAGGGGTCGCGGCCCGGTGCCGCGACTCCCGTGCCGCGACTCCCGGGGCGCGCGGCGATCAGCGCGGGTCGGTCAGGTCCCAGGGCGCGCGGTTCGCTTCGCGGTTGGCCTCGGCGCGGCTGACGCCGATGTCGGCGAGCATGCGGTCGTCGAGGGTGGCGAGGAGGCGGCGCTCCTCCACCGCGCGGCTCATCCGGGCGACGAGGCCGAACCAGAGGCGAACGATCCCGGAGACCGCCGCGCGCGGCGTCGTCCCGGTCGTGGCCCTCGCGGCGGTGCGGGCGAAGGCGGGGGGGCGGATGACGTGGCCGGACATCGGACGGGCTCCTTCTCTGTGCTGTCCTGGAGGGATGATGGGTGGGAGCCTGCCATCAGGGAAACGAGTTGTTTTGAACCCGAGCATCAGCGATGCTGATGTCGCCATGACGCCGTCCCTCGATCCAGACCTCCTCCGCTCCTTCCTCCTCGTCGCCGAGGGCGGGAGCGTGACGCGCGCCGCGGCCCGGGTGGGGCGGACGCAATCCGCCGTGTCCATGCAGATGCGGCGCCTGGAGGAGGCGTTGGGTCAGACCCTCCTCGCCCGCGGTCCGCGGGGCCTGACCCCGACGCCGCACGGGACGTGGTTGATGGAGCGGGCCCGGCTGCTGCTGGCGATGCACGACGAGATCGTCGCGAACTTCCTGGCGCCCGCCAACGCCGGGCACGTGCGGCTGGGGACGCCCGACGACTACGCGCTGGTGTGGCTGCCGGAGATCCTGGCCGGTTTCGCCGAGGCCTTCCCGGCGGTGGAGGTGGAGGTGGTGTGCCTTCCCTCCACCGACCTGCTGCCGATGTTCCGGCGCGGCGACCTCGACGTGACGCTCTACTCCTCCGGCCACGGGCCGGGGGACGTGGAGGCGGAGACGCTGTATCGCGGGCCGCTGCGCTGGGTGGGATCGGCGACCCGCGCCGCGCACCGGGCGCGGCCCCTGCCGCTGGTGCTGGCGCATGATGGCTGCGTGTGGCGGCGGGCCGCGTCGGCGGCGCTGGCGCGGGCGGGCGTGCCATGGCGGATGGCCTACTCCTCGGCCTCGCAGGCCGGGACGCACGCGGTGGTGCTGGCGGGGCTGGGGGTGACGGTGGGTCTTTCCGTGCAACCGCCCCCGGGGCTGCGGCTGCTGGGGCCGGAGGACGGATTGCCCGCCCTGCCGGAACTCGAGATCGCGATGGTGCGTCGGTCGGGGCTGCCGGTGGCGGACGCGCTGGCGGAGCGCATCCGCGCGGGCTTCGCGGCGGCCGGCGTGCTGGGGCGCGCGATGGCGGCCTGACGGGCGCGCCCCTTGTGCCGCTTCGTCGCGCCATGCCTATCTGCGGGCAGGGAAACGCCGGGAGAAATGCCTTGACCCTTCGTCGCCGTCCGCTGATCGCCGCCTCGCT
>CAXVWQ010000388.1:0-4421 GCA_964263755.1 Roseomonas sp.
CGCGAGGTAGCCCGACGCCGCGCCGGCATCGAGCGAGTGGGAGTGCGACGGCACGTCCTTCTCCGCCCCCGGCGGGCGCATGAGCGAGTTGGAAACGAGGACGATCAGCGCCGCCGCGTCCTTCGCCCAGCCCCGGTTGAACGGCACGAGCAGATCGAGGAAGCGGTCCCAGTGCGGCGTGCCGCGCCGCGCCCAGAGGAAGCGCCAGGGCTGCGAGTTGTAGGAGGACGGCGCCCAGCGCGCCGCCTCCAGCATCGTCATGAGGTCGGCCTCGGGGATTGGCTCGCCGGTGAAGGCGCGGGGCGACCAGCGTTCGAGGAAGATCGGGTCGATCGGGTGGTCGGAATGGCGGGCGTTCGCGTCGGTCATGGGGCTCTCTCGGGATCGGGGTGGTGGCCGGGGCGCAGGTGCCACGCGGCCAGGAGGACGAGCGCCAGCACGACGCCGTCCATGACGGGCTGCGGCGGCGGGAAGCGGTCGAGGGCCTGCCCCCGTCGCAGGAACTCCGGGTCCGTCCAGGCCACGCCGGGGAAGGCGAAGGCCGCGGCCTGGTGCGCGAAATAGCTTCCGGCGAACAGCACGGCCGCGAGGTCGTTCGTGCGCCGCCCGCCCCCGCGCCGCCACAGGAAGAACAGCGCCGGCAGCGCGAGAAGCGGGCCCGCCGCCATCGTCTGCCCGTTGTGGAACCGCGCGTGCGGCGGCCAGTTCGGGTTGGACAGGTGCGTCGCGTTCCAGTCCGCCGCGAAGGGCCCGACCGCGGCGAACACCGCGATGGCCGAGAGCAGCAGCCACCCGATCCGGTCCCGGCCCAAGGTGCGTCCTTCCGCATCGCCGCCGCACGGACGCGGCGGGCAGGACGGCGATCTGGGCGATGCGCGGGGCCGGGCAAGAAGGCACAGCGATGGGCCCGCGGTATCACCGGTGATACCGGACGCGCCCGGCGCGAGCGGCGCGAGGGAACCCGCGCCCCGCGCGATGTGCTACGACACTCCCCGCCGCACGGGCACCGGGGGAAGCGGGATGGACGGGAACCACGTCGGCCTGGGCGACGACTGCCTCAAGGTCAGGCGCGTCCTCGACCGGATCGGCGAGAAGTGGAGCGTCCTCGCGATCCGGATGCTCGGTGAACGGCCGCACCGCTTCGGCGAACTTCGCCGGGCGCTGCACGGCATCTCCCAGCGGATGCTCACCCTCACCCTGCGCTCCCTCGAACGCGACGGCCTCGTCACCCGGACCGTGACGCCGAGCATCCCGCCGCGCGTGGACTACGCGCTCACGCCGCTCGGCCGCTCGCTCTGGCAGCCGATCGAGGCGCTGACCGAATGGGCGCTCGTCCACCACGACGCGATCCTCGACGCCCGCGCGGGCTTCGACGCGACGGCGCCGGTGCCGGACGGCGACGCCGTGGGCGGCCCACCTCGGCGCGTGGACGCGTGACGCCCCCGGCGCGGCGACCCTCCACCGCCGGCCGCGTCGGCCCGCGCCTTGCACGGTCCGCGCGCCCCATGGGACATGTCGCGCCATGATCCGCCGCCGCCACGCCCTCCTCCTCCCGGCCTCGCTCATCGGCGGGCTGCCCGCCGCCCCCGCGCTCGCCCAGCGCCGCACCGCGGACGAGGGCGTGACCTTCCCCGTCGCCGGCCGCCGCGCCTGGGCGGCGCAGGTCCCCCAGATCCGCATCGGCATCCTCGGCGGGGAGAATGAGACGGACCGCCTCGGCCGCTACGAGGGCTTCCGCAAGCTGATGGAGGACACCTTCGCCGTCCCCACCCGCCTCTTCCTCGCGGCCGACTTCGCGGGCGTGACGCAGGCCTTCGGCGCGGGTCAGCTCGACATCGCCTCCGTCGGCCCCGCCGTCTACGCCGCGGCGTGGCTCGACACGAACGGCGGCGTGGAGCCGCTGGTGGTCGCGGAGCAGGAGGACGGGTCGGCCGCCTATGTCGGCGTGATGATCACCCGCGCGGATTCGGGGATCACGAACCTCGAGGGGATGCGCGGGAAGTCCCTCGGCTACCCCGATCCGCAATCGGCGTCCGGCTACCTCATCCCGCGCTTCGCGCTGCGCCGCTCGGGGATCGACCCCGCGACCTATTTCTCCCGCACCGGTTTCGCGGGGGGACACGAGCAGGCGGTGATCGCCGTCCTCCAGCGCCAGTTCGACGCGGCGTTCACCTGGGCCTCCGGCCAGGGCGACCCGGCGGCGGGGTATTCCCGCGGCAACCTGCGGGCGATGGTGGACAAGGGCACGCTCAACATGCGCGACCTCCGCGTCGTCTGGCAGACGGAGCCGGTGATCTACGGGCCCCTCACCGTCCGCCGCTCGCTGCCGGACGCGTTCAAGGAGGACATGAAGCTGTTCCACCTCGCGCTGCCGAAGGCGCACCCCGAGATCTACCGCGCCGTCGAGCGCGGCGACGGCCAGGGCTACCGCGAGGTCACCCACGCCCAGTTCCAGATCCTCGTGCACATGGGGCGCGCGGAGGCGGCCGAGCGCCGCCGCCGGAACTAGCCTCCATGTCCGCCGCCGCGGGGACGGTCGCGCCGCCCGTGGCACCGGACGCCGTGACGCGCGGCGAGGCGGCGTTCCGCGCCCACCGCCGCGACCGGCTGCGGATCACCCTCGTCGGCGCGGCGATCTTCCTCGCCTGCTTCGTCGCCGCGGCCTGGGTGAGCGAGGTCCGCCCCTCCTCCCTCGCCAACGGCCTCCCCCGCGTCGGCGAGTACTTCGGCAAGATCCTCCCCGACCTCCGCTGGGCCGCCCTGTTCCGCGACTGGCAGACGGAGGGCTCGCTCGCCTCCTGGTTCTACCGCGCGGACAAGTGGGCGCTGCTGCTGCTGGAGACCGCGAACATGGCGGCGATGGCGACGGTGGTCGGCGGCACGGTCGCGCTGGTCGTCTCGTTCTTCGCCGCCCGCAACGTCGCGCGCAACACGTGGTCCTACCACCTCGCCCGCCGCGGGCTGGAGGCGATGCGGACGATCCCGGAGATCGTCTACGCCCTCATCCTCGTCTGGGCCTTCGGCATCGGCCCGCTCGCCGGCATCGCCGCCATCGCGCTGCACACCACCGGCGCGCTGGGAAAACTGTTCGCGGAGGCGGTGGAGAACGCCGACCTCAAGCCCTGGGACGGCGTGCGCGCCGCGGGCGGCACCTGGTCCCAGGCCGCACGCTTCGCGATCCTGCCGCAGGTCGCGCCGAACTTCCTCTCCTACCTCCTCCTGCGCTTCGAGGTGAACGTACGCGGCGCCTCCGTCATCGGCTTCGTCGGCGCGGGCGGGATCGGGCAGGAACTCTACCTCGTCATCGCGCAGAACTACTACGAGGAGATCTCGGCGATCGTCCTGATGATCGTCGCGGTGGTCGTGATGGTGGACCTGCTCTCGGACCGGCTGCGCCGACGCGTCATCGGGGATGCGCGCGCATGAGCCTCACGGTCACCCCGGACGAGGTCGCGCGGCTGCGGGTCGCCAACCCCGCCGCCTTCGGCCCCGGCCCCCGCGCCCGCCTCGTCCGCGCCCTGTCCTGGGCCGCCTTCGCCGCCTGGTTCGCCTGGGCGCTCTGGTTCTTCGACATCACGCCGACGCGGTTGTGGAACGGCCTCTCCGGCCTCCTCACCATCATCCGCCTGATGGTTCCGCCCTCCCCCGGCGAACTCTGGGTGGACATCCTGGAGGGCATCGCGGAATCCGTCGCCATGGCCTTCGTCGCGACCGTCGCCGCCGCGGTCGTCGCCATCCCCATCGGCTTCATGGGCGCGCGGAACATCGTGACCTCCACGCTGCTGCGCTTCTCGCTGCGCCGGGTGCTCGACGGCTTCCGCGGCGTGGACCAGCTGATCTGGGCGCTCGCCTTCGTCCGGGCCGTCGGCCTCGGCCCGCTCGCCGGCGTGCTCGCCCTGTTCACCGCCGACGTCGCCGTGCTCTCGAAGCTCTACGCCGAGGCCATCGAGAACGCGGAGAAGCGGCAGGCCGAGGGCATCACGGCGGCCGGCGGCTCCCGCCTCATGGCCATCCGCTTCGGCATCCTGCCGCAGGTGCTGCCGCTGATGCTTGCCCAGGCCCTCTACTTCTTCGAGAGCAACACCCGCTCCGCCGCCATCCTCGGCGTCGTCGGCGCCGGCGGCATCGGGCTGCAGATCGCGGAACGCATCAAGGTCCGCCACTGGGACGAGGTGGCGTTCATCATCATCCTCATGGTCATCACCGTCGCGGTGATCGACTGGATCAGCGGCAAGCTGCGGCGCCGGCTGATCGGCACGCGGGACGCACGGGCGGCGTAGGGCGCGCCGGTGGCCCCGGAGAAGGGCCTTGCCCTCCTCCGGACCTCCACCCAGCAGGAGCCAGCGGCCCCTGCACCCGCATCTTCAAAAGGGGATGCCGTCGTTCGGAGGGTGGTCGCCACGCGCGCTTGCGCCGCGTGG